>CP052876.1:2785903-3095448 GCA_020881835.1 Kineosporiaceae bacterium SCSIO 59966 | reverse complement strand
GATCATGTGGACGGACCGGCCTGTGCCTGGGGACGAAGGGTGGACACGACGTGGACGACGTCCGGGAGCGCCGGTACGTGCACAGCCGTCCACCGGTCGACCGGCCGGGGTGCACACCCGGCGCACACCCCGACGCGCTGCCTGACCAGGCCTGACGTCCGTCGTCCACAGGATCCACAACCGTGAGTACGACGACGGTCCTGTCGTGCGAGGAAAGTTGATCCGCGCACAGTCAGGGACGCGCACTCCAGGGGCGGCTTCACCCGCGGAGCCGGTTGTTCACTGACAGCGCCGGCTGCCGTACTGTCGTCCCGCGCACGCCGGTCGGCGGGTGCGTCCGAGCACGGGCTGGTCGCGACCGCCGGGTCGCGCGCCGGGGAGAAGGAGCGTGGCTGCGTGAGGTTCCGGGTCGAGCGCGACGTCCTGGCCGAGGCGGTGGGGTGGGCGGCCCGCACGCTCCCGACGCGTCCTCCGGTGCCGGTGCTCGCCGGCGTCCGGGTCGACGCCGACACCGCCGGAACCCTCGTGCTGTCCAGCTTCGACTACGAGGTGTCTGCCCGGGTCGAGGTGCCCGCAGAGGTCGCCGAGGGCGGGACCGCGCTGGTCTCCGGGCGGCTGCTCGCCGACATCTCCCGGAGCCTGCCGAACCGCCCGGTGGACGTCGTCGCCGAGGGCAGCAAGGTCACCGTCACCTGTGGGGCCAGCCGGTTCGCTCTGGCCACCATGCCGGTCGAGGAGTACCCCGACCTGCCGCCGATGCCCTCGGTCGCCGGCACCGTCTCCGGTGAGGCGCTGACCTCAGCGGTCGCCCAGGTCACGGTCGCGGCGAGCCGGGACGAGACCCTGCCGATCCTTACCGGCGTCCGGATGGAGATCGAGGACGACCGGATCACCCTGCTGGCCACCGACCGCTACCGGCTGGCCCTGCGGGAGATGCCGTGGCGGTCGGCCGCTCCGGGCACGTCAGCGGTCGCGCTGGTCCGGGCGCGCACGCTGTCCGACGTGGCCAAGTCCCTCGGCGGCGGCGGCGAGGTCACCGTCGCGCTGTCCGCGGACGGCGGCACCGGGCTCATCGGCTTCGAGGCCGGCGGCCGCCGGACCACCTCGATGCTCGTCGACGGGGACTACCCGAAGGTGCGGTCGCTGTTCCCCGCCGAGTCGCCGGTGTGGGCCGTGTGCCACACCGCGGCTCTGGTCGAGGCGGTCCGCCGGGTGGCGCTCGTCGCCGAGCGCAACACCCCGGTGCGGATGGCGTTCACCGACGGCCAGGTGCGACTGGACGCAGGCCAGGGCGACGACGCCCAGGCGACCGAGGAGCTCGAGGCGGACCTGCACGGCGAGGACATCACGATCGCGTTCAACCCGCAGTTCCTCCTCGACGGGCTGCAGGCGTTGACCACCGACTACGTCCGGATGTCGTTCACGCTGGCGACCAAGCCGGCCGTGCTCACCGGGCAGTCTGAACGCGACGGGGACCCCGACGACACCTACCGTTACCTGCTGATGCCCGTCCGGATGGCGGGCTGACAACCGCGGCAGGGAGGTCTCACCGTGCACATCGGTCTGGTCGGGCTGGGCAGGATGGGCGGCAACATGCGCGAGCGGCTGCGCCGCGCGGGCCTGGACGTGACCGGGTACGACCGGGACCCGCAGGTCAGCGATGTCGACTCCCTCGCAGCCATGGTCGAGGCGCTGCCGGCGCCGCGCACGGTGTGGGTGATGGTGCCGGCCGGCGACATCACCCGGGGCGTCGTCGAGGAGCTCGGCGGCCTGCTCGAGGCCGGGGACCTCGTGATCGAGGGCGGGAACTCCCACTACACCGACGACCGGGAGCACGCCGCCTTTCTCGCCGAACGTGGCATCGGCTACCTCGACTGCGGCGTCAGCGGCGGGGTGTGGGGCCTGGACAACGGCTACGGCCTCATGTGCGGTGGCTCGGCCGACGACGTCGAGCGGGCGATGCCGGTGTTCGACGCGCTGCGCCCGGAGGGTCCTCGCGAGGAGGGCTTCGTGCACGCCGGCGACGTCGGCGCCGGCCACTACGCGAAGATGGTCCACAACGGCATCGAGTACGGGCTCATGCAGGCCTACGCCGAGGGCTACGAGCTGCTCGCGGCCAAGGACATCGTCACCGACGTCCACGGCTGCTTCCAGGCCTGGAGCCGGGGCACCGTCGTCCGCTCCTGGCTGCTCGACCTGCTCGTCAAGGCGCTGGACGAGGACGCCGGTCTGACCGGGATCAAGGGCTACGTCGAGGACTCCGGCGAGGGCCGGTGGACCGTGCAGGAGGCCATCGACAACGCCGTCCCGATGCCGGTGATCTCCGCTGCCCTGTTCGCCCGGTTCGCCTCCCGGCAGGAGGACTCCCCGGCGATGAAGGCGGTCGCCGCGCTGCGCCACCAGTTCGGCGGGCACGCCATGACCGAGGCCGGGCCGACGTCCGGCACCGAGGACGTCAGCGCCGAGGCCGAGGCCGACGAGGCCGGTCCCTCCTCCGGCGCCGGCGACACGGACTGACCGGCCCTGACCGGCACCGACCGTCAGCCGCACCCGACCCGCCGAGGACTCCGTGAACCTGTGCACGTCACCCACCTGTCGCTGACCGACTTCCGCTCCTACCGGGGCGCCGAGGTCACCCTCGGCCCGGGGGCGACGGCCGTCGTCGGGCCGAACGGGCAGGGTAAGACGAACCTCGTGGAGGCCCTCGGCTACATCGCCACGCTGGGGAGCCACCGGGTGGCCACCGACGCCCCGCTGGTGCGGGCCGGGGCCGAGCGGGCGGTCGTGCGGGTCGCGGTCGACCGCGGCGGGCGCTCCACGCTGGTCGAGCTCGAGATCGTGCCCGGCCGGGCCAACCGGGCCCGGCTCAATCGCGCCCCGGTGCCGCGGCCGCGGGAGGTGCTCGGCACGCTGCGCACCGTGCTGTTCGCGCCGGAGGACCTCGGCCTGGTCAAGGGCGAGCCCGACGCCCGTCGCCGCTTCCTCGACGAGCTGCTCGTCGCCCTGGCCCCGCGGCTGGCCGGCGTGCGAGCCGACTACGACCGGGTGCTGCGTCAGCGCAACGCGCTGCTGAAGTCCGCCGGCGCCACCCGCGCGACCCGCCGCGGCACGGCCGACCTGCCCACCCTCGACGTCTGGGACGGCCACCTCGCTGCGGCCGGTGCCGAGCTCGTCGCCGCCCGGCTGCACTTGGTCCGCCGGCTCGCCCCGTTCGTCGCCGAGGCCTACCGGCAGGTCAGCGACGCCCAGGGGGACGCGGTCATCGGCTACCGCTGGTCGCTGACCGGCCCCGTCCCGGACGACGTCCCGCGCCGGGACGAGCTCGCCGAGGCGCTGCGGGCCGACCTGGCCCGTGGACGCGGCCAGGAGATCGAGCGGGGCACCACCCTGACCGGCCCGCACCGCGACGACCTCGTGCTGACCCTCGGCGACCTGCCGGCCAGGGGGTACGCCAGCCACGGCGAGTCCTGGTCCTACGCCCTGGCCCTGCGGCTGGCGTCGTGGTACCTGCTGCGCGGCGACGGACAGGATCCTGACCCGGCGCAGGAGCCGGTGCTCGTCCTCGACGACGTGTTCGCCGAGCTCGACACCGGTCGGCGCCGCCGGCTCGCCGAGCTGGTGGCCGGTGCCGAGCAGGTGCTCGTCACCGCCGCGGTGGACGACGACGTGCCGGCCGAGCTGAAGGGAGCGCGGCTGACCGTGCGCGACGGGGAGGTTCTCGGTGGCTGACGAGCACGAGCGCGGCCCGGACGACGAGCCCGCCGAGGGGGCTGGGCCGGACGGGACCGGGGTGGACGCCGTCCGCGCGGCCCTGAACCGGGCCCGGGCGGCTGCCGCCGCCCGAGGTCACACCCCGTCGTCCCGGCCTGGTCCGGCCGCCGGCCGCGGCCGGCGCCGGGTGGCCGGCCAGAGCCGGTCCGGGGCCCACCCCGACGGCCGGGACCCGCAGCGGGTTGCGGGTGTCATCGACCGGCTCGTCGCCGAGCGGGGCTGGCAGGCCCCGGTCGCCGTCGGCGGGGTGATCGGCCGCTGGGAGCAGGTGGTCGGCGACCAGGTCGCCGCGCACTGCACCGCCGAGGCCTTCGCGGACGGTGTCCTGACCGTCCGCGCCGACTCCACCGCGTGGGCCACCCAGCTGCGGCTGCTCACCCCGACCCTGCTGCGGCGGATCAGCGAGGAGCTCGGCCCCGGGGTCGTCGAGCGGCTCGTCGTACGCGGTCCGACGGCCCCGAGCTGGCACCGCGGCCCCCGGACCGTCCAGGGCCGCGGTCCCCGCGACACCTACGGCTGAGGCGTTCGAGGACCGGGGGCGCGTACGGGGACCCGTGACTGAACCCCTTCGCGCGCCACGCCGGCCGCCACGGGCTGTGGACGGCCTGTCCGGACTGTCGCGACGGGTAGACTGGACCTCAGTTCGGTGGTCGTCCCCACCGCTGCGCCGGGATCCCGTGCGGGTCGTCCGGCCCGGGCGGCCGCCGACATCAGGCCGGCGTCCGTCGGCCCGACTGCGACCGCCGTACGCGAGACAGGAGCGCCGGACCCAGTGGCCGACGAGACGAGCACGCCCCAGCCCGACACGTCCCCCGACCAGGCACCCTCCCTCGCCGACGTCGTCGACGCGTCCGCGGCCGGGCCGGCGTCGTCCGGGAGCTACGACGCGAGCGCGATCACGGTGCTCGAAGGCTTGGAGGCGGTCCGCAAGCGTCCCGGCATGTACATCGGCTCCACCGGGGAGCGCGGGCTGCACCACCTCGTCTACGAGGTTGTCGACAACTCCGTCGACGAGGCGCTCGCCGGGTACGCCACGTCGATCGAGGTGACGCTGCTGGCCGACGGCGGCGTCCGGGTCGTCGACGACGGCCGCGGCATCCCCGTCGACGTCCACCCGGTGGAGAACCGTCCTGCGGTGGAGGTCGTGCTCACCGTGCTGCACGCCGGCGGCAAGTTCGGGGGCACCGGGTACGCGGTTTCCGGTGGCCTGCACGGGGTTGGCGTGTCCGTCGTCAACGCCCTGTCCACCCGGCTCGAGGTCGAGGTGCGCCGGCAGGGTCACGTCTGGCGGCAGGCCTACCTGCAGGGCGTGCCGGAGGCGCCGCTGGCCAAGGGGGAGCCGACCGACCGCACGGGCACCACGGTGACCTTCTGGCCGAACCCCGACATCTTCGAGACCACCGACTTCGACTTCGAGACGTTGCGCAGCCGGTTCCAGCAGGTGGCGTTCCTCAACAAGGGACTGACGATCTCGCTGACCGACGAGCGCCCGGGGCACGCCGCTGAGGACGCCGGCGACGTCGCCGCCGACACGGGTGGGCCGGCGCAGGAGGCGGCGGCCCGCACGGTGACCTTCCGCTACGACGGCGGACTCGTCGACTACGTCACCCACCTCAACTCCTCGAAGAAGACCGAGAAGATCCACCCCGAGGTGATCTCCTTCGAGACCGAGGACGCCGACCGGCGGATGAGCCTCGAGGTCGCGATGCAGTGGACGGGCGCGTACTCCGAGAGCGTCCACACCTACGCCAACACCATCAACACCCACGAGGGCGGCACTCACGAGGAGGGCTTCCGGGCGGCGCTGACCACGCTCGTCAACCGGTACGCCCGCGAGCAGAACCTGCTCAAGGAGAAGGACCTCAACCTCACCGGCGAGGACGTCCGCGAGGGCCTCACCGCCGTCGTGTCGATCAAGCTGGCGGACCCGCAGTTCGAGGGCCAGACCAAGACCAAGCTCGGCAACACCGAGGTCAAGGGGTTCGTCCAGCGGGTGGTCACCGACGAGCTCGCCGACTGGTTCGAGCGCAACCCGCGGGAGGCCAAGGACGTCGTCCGCAAGGCCATCCAGGCGGCCGCGGCCCGGATGGCCGCACGCAAGGCCCGGGAGGCGACCCGGCGCAAGGGGCTGCTGGAGTCCGGCGGGATGCCGGGCAAGCTGCGGGACTGCCAGCTCAACGACCCCGTGCGCACCGAGGTGTTCATCGTCGAGGGCGACTCCGCCGGCGGCTCCGCCGTCCGCGGCCGCAACCCCGAGACGCAGGCGATCCTGCCGATCCGCGGCAAGATCCTCAACGTCGAGAAGGCCCGGATCGACAAGGCGCTGGGCAACCTCGAGGTCCAGGCGCTCATCACCGCGTTCGGCACCGGCATCGGGGAGGACTTCGACCTCGCCCGGCTGAGGTACCACAAGATCATCCTGATGGCGGACGCCGACGTCGACGGCCAGCACATCTCGACGCTGCTGCTGACCCTGCTGTTCCGCTACATGAAGCCGCTCATCGAGAACGGCCACGTCTACCTCGCCCAGCCGCCGCTGTACCGGCTGAAGTGGAGCAACGCCCCGCACGAGTACGTCTACAGCGACAAGGAGCGCGACGCCCTGCTGCGCGAGGGGATCGCCGCGGGCAAGCGGATCCCCAAGGACAACGGCATCCAGCGCTACAAGGGCCTCGGCGAGATGGACTACTCCGAGCTGTGGGAGACGACGATGGACCCCGAGCACCGCACGCTGCGGATGGTGACCATCGACGACGCGGCCGCCGCCGACGAGATCTTCTCCGTGCTCATGGGTGAGGACGTCGAGTCCCGGCGGGCGTTCATCCAGCGCAACGCCAAGGACGTCCGCTTCCTCGACATCTGACCCCCACCCCCGACCCCCTCCACCCTGACCCCTCCACCCCCGACCCCCCAACCGTGATCATGCAGTCCCGCCACCCTGACGACGAAGGACGCCCGTGACCGAGCAGCCCCCCACCCCGTCGGCCGGCGACCGGGTCGAGACCGTCGACCTGCAGCTGGAGATGCAGCGGTCCTACCTCGACTACGCGATGAGTGTGATCGTGGGGCGGGCGCTGCCGGAGGTGCGGGACGGTCTCAAGCCGGTGCACCGCCGCGTCCTGTACGCGATGTACGACGGCGGCTACCGACCGGACCGCGCGTTCTCCAAGTGCTCCAGGGTCGTCGGTGACGTCATGGGGCAGTACCACCCGCACGGCGACCAGGCGATCTACGACACCCTCGTACGGCTGGTCCAGGACTGGTCGATGCGGTACCCGCTGGTGGCGGGCCAGGGCAACTTCGGCTCCCCGGGCAACGACCCGGCCGCCGCCCCCCGGTACACCGAGTGCCGGCTGGCGCCGCTGGCCATGGAGATGGTCCGTGACATCACCGAGGACACCGTCGACTTCGTCGACAACTACGACGGGCGCACCAAGGAGCCGGTGATCCTGCCGAGCCGGTTCCCGAACCTGCTCGTCAACGGGTCCGCCGGCATCGCCGTCGGGATGGCGACCAACATCCCCCCGCACAACCTGCGCGAGGTCGCGGCCGGCGTCCAGTGGCTGCTGGAGAACCCGGACGCCTCTAAGGAGGAGCTCCTCGACGCCCTCATCGCCCGGATCCAGGGGCCGGACTTCCCGACCGGAGCCCTCGTCCTCGGTCGCCGCGGCATCGAGGAGGCCTACCGCACCGGCCGCGGGTCGATCACGATGCGCGCGGTGGTGGAGGTCGAGGAGATCCAGGGCCGCACCTGCCTCGTCGTCACCGAGCTGCCCTACCAGGTCAACCCGGACAACCTGGCGCAGACGATCGCCCAGCTGGTCAAGGACGGCCGCCTCGCCGGCATCGCGGACATCCGGGACGAGACGTCCGGGCGCACCGGGCAGCGGCTGGTCATCGTGCTCAAGCGTGACGCCATCGCCAAGGTGGTGCTCAACAACCTCTACAAGCACACCCAGCTGCAGTACACCTTCGGCGCCAACATGCTGGCCCTCGTCGACGGCGTGCCGCGCACCCTGAGCCTCGACGCGTTCGTCCGGTACTGGGTCGACCACCAGATCGAGGTCATCGTCCGGCGGACCCGCTACCGGCTGCGGGAGGCCGAGCAGGAGGCGCACATCCTGCGCGGCTACCTCAAGGCGCTCGACGCGCTCGACGAGGTGATCGCGCTGATCCGGGCCAGCGCCACGGTCGAGGTCGCCCGCACCGGGCTGATGGACCTCCTCGACATCGACGAGGTGCAGGCGACCGCGATCCTCAACATGCAGCTGCGCCGGCTGGCGGCCCTCGAGCGGCAGAAGATCGAGGACCGGTTCGCCGAGCTGCAGACCCTCATCGCCGACTACGAGGCGATCCTCGCCGACCCCCAGCGGCAGCGTCGGATCGTCAGCGAGGAGCTCACCGAGATCGTCGACAAGTACGGCGACGAGCGGCGCACCCGGGTGGTGCCCTTCGACGGGGACATGTCGATGGAGGACCTCGTCCCGCAGGAGGACGTCGTCGTCACCATCACCCGCGGCGGGTACGCCAAGCGGACCCGGGTGGACCAGTACCGGTCCCAGCGCCGCGGCGGCAAGGGGGTGCGCGGGGCGCAGCTGCGGGCCGACGACGTCGTGAGCCACTTCTTCACCACCTCGACCCACCACTGGCTGCTGTTCTTCACCAACCTCGGCCGCGTCTACCGGGCCAAGGCGTACGAGCTGCCCGAGGGGGGCCGGGACGCGCGAGGCCAGCACATCGCCAACCTGCTCGCCTTCCAGCCCGGCGAGGAGATCGCCCAGGTGCTGGCGCTGGAGAGCTACACGCAGGCCCCGTACCTCGTGCTGGCCACCCGGCGCGGGCTGGTGAAGAAGACCCGGCTGACCGAGTACGACTCCAACCGGTCCGGCGGGGTGATCGCGATCAACCTGCGGGACGGCGACGAGCTGGTGTCCGCCCGCCTCGCCTCCGCCGAGGACGACCTGCTGCTGGTCTCCCGCAAGGGTCAGTCGCTGCGGTTCACGGCTACTGACGAGAGCCTGCGGCCGATGGGCCGGGCGACCTCCGGGGTCACCGGGATGAAGTTCCGCGGGGACGACGAGCTGCTGGCGATGGACGTCGTCCGGGAGGGCACGCCGGACGACGTGTTCGTCGTCTTCGAGAACGGCCTGGCCAAGCGCACCCCGGTGGCGCAGTACCGGGTGCAGGGCCGCGGCGGGCTGGGGATCAAGGTCGCCGCGATCACCGAGCGCGGCGGGGACCTCGTCGGAGCCCTCATCGTCGGCCCGGACGACGAGGTGCTCGTCGTCATGGAGAAGGGCAAGATCGTCCGCTCGCGGGTGTCCGAGGTCCGCTCCACCGGCCGGAACACCTCCGGGGTGAAGTTCGCGACGCCGGACCCCGGCGACTCCATCATCGCGGTGGCGCGCAACGCCGAGCGTGCCATCGAGGAGGAGATCGGGGACGAGAGCCCCGACGACGTGCCGGACGGCGCGGGGACGGCCGAGACCGCCGGCGATGCCGTACCGTCGGAGCCGTCCGACGACGGAGGTGAGGCGTGAGCCCGTCCGAGCAGTCCCCGCCGGGGCCGACGGTGACCGCGTCACGGACGCCTCAGGGCCGCCCGGCCGAGACCCGGGACGCGTCCGGCGGCCCCGCCCAGCGCCCGTCGTCCGCGGCGCCCCGACCGGCTCCCCCGGCGCCGCGCAAGGTGCGGCTCACGGTCTCCCGGGTCGACCCGTGGTCGGTGATGAAGCTGGCGTTCCTGCTGTCGGTGGCGATCGGGATCGCCCTCGTCGTCGCGGCCGGCATGCTGTGGTCGATCCTGGACGGGATGGGCGTGTTCGCGGACCTGTCCGACGTCATCGGCCAGATCCTCGGCGACCCGGCGTTCAGCCTGGAGGACTACGTCGGCTTCTCCCAGGTGCTGTCGCTGGCCACGGTCGTTGCCGTCGTCGACGTCGTGCTGCTCACCGCGATCGCGACGCTGGGGTCGTTCCTGTACAACCTGTCCAGCGCACTCGTCGGCGGGCTGCACGTGACCCTGTCCGACGACTGAGATCCCGTCGGCCGTCGACCGGGCCCGACTGCCCTTCCGACCGCGGCGGTCGGTTTGGGAGGCCCCGACGCGCTGGGGTACCCTCGTGCGGCACCACGGGCCTATAGCTCAGTCGGTTAGAGCGCTTCCCTGATAAGGAAGAGGTCAGAGGTTCAAGTCCTCTTAGGCCCACTGCCTCCTGCGAGGCCCGCTGTCCGTCCCACGCTGTGGAGGTCGTCGTGAAGAAGCTGCTCACGCTGGCGGCGGCCGCCGCCGCGGGCGTCGTCGTCTGGCAGCGGCTGCGCGCCGAGCGCGCCGAGCGGGACCTGTGGGCGGAGGCGACCGACCGGGTCTGACCCCGGGCCCCGGGGGGCGTGGCGCAAGTGGTAGCGCACCTGCTTTGCAAGCAGGGGGTTAGGGGTTCGAGTCCCCTCGCCTCCACCCCAGACTCCGAAGGCCAGTACGTGGCTGCTGGCGCCCCCGGCGCCTAAGGAGACGGCAGATGCACAACCAGCTCGAGGTCGAGCGGAAGTTCACGGTCGACGAGGACTTCGACCTCACCAGCGTGCGTCTCTCCGACCGGACTCGCCTGGTGCACGACGGAGTGTTCCAGCTGAGGGCGACGTACTACGACGCCGCCGACCTGCGGCTGATCGCCGAGGGGATCACGCTGCGCCGGCGAACCGGTGGCCCCGACGACGGGTGGCAGCTCAAGCTGCCGCACGGGCCCGACGGACGCGAGGAGGTGCACGAACCGGCCGCAGCCGGTGAGACCGAGCCGCCGGTGTCGCTTCGTGGCCTGGTCCTGGCCCACCTGCGCGGTGAGACCCTGAGGCCGGTGGCGCAGATCACGACCTCCCGCGTCGTCCACCGTCTCGTCGGCGACGAGCGGGGCGGTCCGGTGCTTGCCGAGCTCGTGGACGACCACGTCACAGCCGAGGTGTGCGGAGACGAGGCGATCTCTACCGCTTGGCGCGAGGTGGAGGCCGAGCTGGTCGAGGGCGACGCAGACCTGCTGAGAGCGGTCACGGCCGCACTGGAACGGGCGGGTGCCTCCCGCGCCGTCGCAGGATCGAAGCTGGAGCGCGCGCTCGGCGGCCGGATGCCGCCCCGGCGCCAGGCGCCGGCGGACCTCGGCAGGGACAGCGACGCCGCCGCAGTGGCGCTGGCCTACCTGCGCCAGCAGGTCGCGGCGATCACGGCGGCCGATCCGCTGGTCCGGCTGGACGCCGAGGACGCAGTGCACCAGATGCGCGTCGCGTCCCGGCGACTGCGGGCAGCCCTGACGACGTTCCGGCCCTACCTCGCCCGCGGGCACACCGACGCGCTTCGCGGCGAGCTGCGGTGGCTCGCCGGCCTCCTCGGCGACGTCCGGGACGCCGAGGTCCTTCGCGACCGCCTGCGCGACCGGTTCGACGCCGCCCCGGTCGGTCCGGGGACCGCGGCGGCTCGGGCGCGGGTGGACGCCGGCCTCTCCCGCAGGTACGACCACGCGCGCGCCGAGATGCTCCACCAGCTCGCCAGCCCCCGCTACCTGCGGCTGCTGGACGACCTCGACGGCCTGCTCGACGCGCCGCCGCTCACCCCACGTGCCCGGCGTCCGGCGCGCGAGGAGCTGCCGGGCAGGGCCCGGAAGGCGTGGAAGGCCCTGCGCCGGGCGCACCAGGCAGCCGATGCAGCGGTCACACCCGGGGAGAGGGCGACCGCCCTGCACGAGGTCCGCAAGGCCGCCAAGCGCGCGCGGTACGCCGGCGAGGCGCTCCAGCCCGCCTTCGGCAAGGACGCGGCACGGTTTGCCGCGGCGATGGAGCGGGTCCAGGAGGTGCTCGGCGAGCACCAGGACAGTCAGGTGGCGCGCGAGACGCTCGCCGAGATGGCAGCCCAGGCGTACGCCGCCGGCGAGGACACGTTCGCCTACGGCTTCGTGGCTGGGCTCGAGGAGGCAGCGGCCGCGGCGGCTCGGAGCACGTACCGCGACGCGTGGCGGGCGGCGTCGCGACAGAAGCTGCACCGCTGGACGCGGTCCTGAGCGGTGCGTCCCCACCGAAGCGCTACGTCCACGCCTCAGCGGTCCACTCGACTCCGGCCGGCCTACCCCCGGCCGGGCTCGTTCTTCGGCTCGTCCGTGCTCTCGCCCTCGGCCGGGACGCCGGGGACCTCCGCCGTCCCGGTGCCGGCGGCGTCGGCGTCCAGGGCTGAGCTCGCCTCACCGGACGCCAGGGCCTCTCCGGCCTGTGCCTCGGGCGACCCGTCGGGTGCCGGGGTGTCGACGTCCGTGCTCTCACTCGCCAGGGTGCCCGTACCGAGCCCGCCACCGGTGGTGCCGCCGCTGAGCCGGCTGCCGCTGGTCCCGTAGCTCGGGGCAGTCCCCGTCCCGCTCGCCCACGGGTTCTCCACCGGGCGGGTGGAGCGCCAGACGGCCCATCCTGCGGCGACGGCCGCGGCGAGCACGGAGACCAGCAGCACGGTCCGCCCGGTGTGCCTCTCCTCGCGCCGGCGCGCTGCGCGGGCCGCCTTGGCGCTCTTCTTCGCCTGCTTCTCGGTCTCGGCGAGGGCCACCATGCTGCGGTCGTGCGCCGCGTCCGCCTTGGCCTGCGCGGCGGCGGCGGCCGCCGTCACCGCCTCGACGAGCCGCGGCAGCACGTCGTCCACGATCTTGTCGCGGGCGGCGTCCACCCTCGGGGCGAGCGCCTCGGCCGCGGCCTCCACCTTGGGAGCGGCCGTCTCCAGTCCCCGGGTGCGGGCGTTCTCCAGCCGGGGCTGGGCCCACTCCCGGGCTGTCGCGCCGGCGGTCAGGGCACTCTCCCGCGCCCGTTCGGCAGCCCGCTCGGCGGCCGGGCTCAGCCGCTGACGCACCTCCTCGGCGGACTGGCGCAGGTGCTCGGTGGACTCCCGCAGCTGCTCGGTGGTTCGTCCGGAACCGCTCTTCGTACGGAACACGCAGTCCTCCCCTCGGGCCCGTCTGGTCCGGGCCTGGTGGTCGTGGTGCCCCATCCTGCCCCTCCCGGCGTGCGCCTGCCCGCCGGGGCCGGCCGGGCGTGACGTGCGTGACAGGATGGGCGTCATGTTCGCGACCCTGCACACGTCCCACGGCGACATCCGTATCGAGCTGTTCGAGAACCACGCCCCCAAGACGGTCCGCAACTTCACCGGACTGGCCACGGGCACCCGGGAGTGGACCGACCCGAGGTCCGGCTCGACGTCCTCGGAGCCGTTCTACGACGGCCTGACGTTCCACCGCGTCATCCCCGGCTTCATGATCCAGGGCGGCTGCCCGTTGGGCACCGGGACCGGCGGTCCCGGTTACGTGTTCGACGACGAGATCCACCCCGAGCTGTCGTTCGACCGGCCCTACCTGCTGGCGATGGCCAACGCGGGCAAGCGGATGGGCAAGGGCACGAACGGCTCCCAGTTCTTCATCACCGTCGCGCCGACGACGTGGCTCACCGGCAAGCACACGATCTTCGGCGAGGTCGCCGACGCGCCGAGCCGGGAGGTCGTCGACGCCATCGCCGCCGTCCCGACCGGCCCGCAGGACAAGCCGCGCCAGGACGTCGTCATCGAGCGGGTGACGATCGAGGAGTGAGTGGGGACCTCCCCGCCACGGGCGGGCCCGCTGCGCCCCCGGTGTGTCCCCGGCACCCCGACCGGGAGTCCTGGGTCCGCTGCCAGCGCTGCGAGCGTCCCGTCTGCCCGGAGTGCCAGCGGCCGGCCGCGGTCGGCGTCCAGTGCGTCGACTGCGTCCGTGACCAGGCGCGCACCGTCCGCCCGGCCCGGACGACGTTCGGGGGCCGGGCCGCCGAGGGCCGGCCCGTCGTCACCCTGACCCTCATCACGGTGTCCGTGCTGGCGTTCCTCGCCCAGCGGGTCCCGGGGCTGGACGTGACGAGCACCTTCGCGTTCACCCCCGCGTTCGCGGCCGAGCAGCCGTGGCGGTTCCTCACCGCGGCCTTCCTGCACGCGCCCGGCTCCATCTGGCACATCGGCTTCAACATGTACGCGTTGTGGCTGCTCGGCCCGTACCTCGAGGGCCTCTTCGGCCGGTTGCGGTTCTCGGTGCTCTACCTCATGTCAGCCCTCGGCGGGTCGGTCGGCTTCGTGCTCCTCGCGGGCTTCGTCGACGGCCCGTACCTCACGAGCACCGTGGGCGCCTCCGGTGCGGTGTTCGGACTGTTCGGTGCGCTCGTCGTCGTCCAACGCCGGCTCGGTCGCCGGCTCGGGCAGATCGCCGTCGTGCTCGGCATCAACGCCGTGCTCGGCTTCGTCCTGCCCAACATCGCCTGGCAGGCGCACCTCGGCGGGCTGGTCACCGGCGCCGCCCTGGCGGCCGTCCTCGCCTACGCGCCGCGCGAACGGCGGACCGTCGTCCAGGTCGCCGGGACCGCGGCGGTCGCGGCCGTCCTCGTCGTCCTCGCCGCCGTCCGCTACCTCGTCTGACCGGCCAGCGCCCGACCGCCGTGAGCTGCTCGCTTGCCCGCCGGCACGGTCTGAGGACAAGAGTTCCAGGGGCGTAATTCCACCGGTGGAACTTGTCCCCAGGTGTGGAGAACCCTGTGGACGACGCCCGGGTGAGTGCGGTGCGCTCAGCGCCAGCGGGTGGTCATGAGGAACCCGGCCATGATGAAGACGAAGCCGATCACGAGGTTCCAGTTGCCGGGAGTCCACTCACCGCCGCCGAGGGACAGGGTCGGCAGCGGGTACTGGCCCTGGCTGAGGTAGTACACGACGATCCAGACCAGCCCGAGGAGCATGAGGCCGAGCATCACCGGGACGAACCACGGCGGGTTCGGCTTCGGTCCGGACGAGGACGTCGGGGGCGGCGTGTAGGCGGCCTTGCGACGGCTCCTCGACTCGGGCACGGGTTCCTCCTCGGGACCAGGGGCGGGATCAGCGCGGCTGATCTGTGCACGGCGGAACGACCGGACCGCCTGAGACGTCTAGCGTAGTGCCGAAGGACTTCCCGGGGCACGAGCGGGCACGCGGTGGCGGGAACGGACGACGGACGGACGACAGGAGCGGTGGAAGTCGACGTGGACTCAGCGGACCGAGGGCACCAGAGGCGCCGGGGGCTGCCCCTCGGCGTGACCGCGGTGCTCGTCGTGGCCGGCCTGCTGTTCTCCGCCAGCGCCACCGTGGCTGACGGCGACGACCTGCGCACCGATGTGGCCGACCTGCCCGCCCTCATCGCCGCCGAGACCAAGGACGTCGAGGCCAAGGCGGAACGGGTCACCCAGCTGCGGGCCGAGGTCGAGGAGCTCAGCGAGCGCACCGGCGACACCCAGGTGCAGGACCTGCAGGCCGTGGCCGACACGCTCGGCTTCGCCAGCGGCACCCAGCCGGTCGAGGGCCCGGGGGTCGAGGTCGTCCTCGACGACGTACCGCGGGACCGGCCCCTCCCCGAGGGGGTGGCCGCCGACCTGCTCGTCGTCCACCAGGAGGACGTGCAGGCCGTCGTCAACGCCCTGTGGGCCGGTGGCGCGGAGGCCATGACGCTCATGGACCAGCGGGTGATCTCCACCAGCGCCGTGCGCTGCGTCGGCAGCACCCTGCGCCTGCAGGGCCGGGTCTACAGCCCGCCGTACACCATCCGCGCCGTCGGGGACACCGGCGCGCTGCTGCGCGCCCTCGAGGAGTCCCGGGACGTCCAGATCTACCGTGAGTACGTCGACGCGTACGGCCTGGGGTGGAGCACCCGGGTGCTGCCCTCGGTGGAGGTGCCGGCGTTCGAGGGGTCGCTCGAGCTGCGGTACGCCGAGGCGCTGGAGGACGCGTGATCCGGTCCGTCGTCCGGGGCGTCGGGGAGGTGCTCCTCACTCTCGGTGTCCTGCTGCTCCTGTTCGTGGCCTGGCAGCTGTGGTGGACCGACGTCGAGGCAGGACGCGAGCAGCAGGCCGCCGCCGACCGGCTGCGGGGATCGTGGACCGAGCCGGCCGCGGCGGAACCGGCTGCGGACCCCGACCCCCCGCCGTCCGAGCCCCCGGTGCCGTCACCGGTGCAGGAGGGGGAGTCCTTCGCGCTCGTGCACGTCCCCCGGTTCGGCCCGGACTACGCCGTCCCGGTCGACGAGGGCATCGGGCTCGAGGAGGTGCTCAACGACGGCGTCCTCGGCCACTACCCGGGCACGGCGCTGCCCGGGTCGGTCGGCAACTTCTCGGTCGCCGGCCACCGGGTCACCTACGGGCGGCCGCTCAACCTCATCGCCGAGCTGCGCCCCGGGGACCCGATCGTCGTCGAGACCGCCGACGCCTGGTACGTCTACCGGATGCGTGAGCACCAGATCGTCTCGCCGGACCGGGTGGAGGTGGTGGCTCCGGTGCCCGGGGACCCGCAGGCGGAGCCGTCCGAGCGGCTCATGACACTCACCGCGTGCCACCCGATGTACTCGGCGCGCGAGCGGTACATCGTGCACGCCGAGCTCGACACCTGGCTGCCCCGGGACGCCGGCCCGCCGCCCGAGCTGGCTGCGGCACCCGAGAGGACGGAGGACTGAGCCGGTGTACGGATGGATCTGGCGCTCTCTTCCCGGTCCGGTCGCGGTGAAGGTGCTGCTCGCGCTGGTGCTGGTCGTCGCGGTCGTGGCGGTGCTGTTCGTCTGGGTCTTCCCCGCGGTGGCGCCCTACCTGCCGTTCAACGACAACACCGTCGGCTGAGGCAGGATGGGTCCGTGGCCCCCCACGTCCTCGTCGTCGACAACTACGACAGCTTCGTCTTCACCATCGTCGGCTACCTGCGCCAGCTCGGCGCCAGCTGCCGGGTGGTGCGCAACGACGCCGTCGGGGTGGAGGCGGCGGACGACGTCGACGGCGTCCTGCTCTCGCCCGGGCCGGGTACGCCGGCCTCGGCGGGGGTGTGCAGCGACCTCGTCCGGCACGTGGTGCGGACCGGGACGCCGCTGCTCGGCATCTGCCTGGGACACCAGGTGATCGCCGAGGTGCACGGAGCGACCGTCACGCACGCCGACGAGCTCGTGCACGGCAAGACGAGCCGCGTCGTCCACGACGGCGTGGGGGTGCTCGACGGGCTGCCGAGCCCGTTCACGGCGACCCGCTACCACTCCCTGGCCGTCGTGGAGTCCACCGTGCCGGACGACCTCCTCGTCACCGCACGGACCGACGGCGGGGTGGTGATGGCGCTGCAGCACCGGGAGCAGCCGGTCCACGGGGTGCAGTTCCACCCGGAGTCGGTGCTGACCGAGGGCGGTCACCGATTGCTGGCGAACTGGCTGACCACGTGCGGGGACCCCGGCGCGGTCGCCCGCTCCGCCGGCCTGGCCCCCCTGGCCCCCCACCCCCCTTCGTGATCATGCAATCCCGCCACCCTCGCCGTCCCTCTTGACCCCCGTGATCATGCAATCCCGCCACCCACCGGCTCGCAGAATGCTGGGTTGGTGGCGCGACACGCCGGCCGGGTTGTGCTGAGCGCAGCATTCTGTGGTGGAGCCGCCCGACCCAACTGGTGCTGAGTGCGGGGGTGGCGGGATTGCATGATCACCGATGGGGCAGAGGGATCCACGCACGGGGCGCGCGGCGGCTTGGACAGGGTGGCGGGATTGCATGATCACCGAGGTCAGGGGGCGGGGGTGGGCGGCGGGGCTGGCTCCGTGGTGGGCGGCGTGCTCGGCTCGGCCGGGGGTGTCGTCGTCGTGGGCGCGCTCGTCGTCGGTGTCGACGGCTCAGGCAGCGGGTCGGCGACGACGAGGGTGACCACGCTGCCCCGCTCCACCCGGCCGGGAGCCGGGTCCTGGGACACCACGGCGTCCGGCTCCTGCTCGTCGGTCGGCTGTCGCTCGATGACGACCTGGAGACCGAGGTCGAGCAGCTCGGCGCGCGCCTCCGGGTACGGCGTTCCGACGAGGTCCGGCAGCTCCACCTGCCCGGAGGACAGGACGAGGTCGATCTGGGTGCCCTCGGGCACCGACTGCCCGGCCGGCGGGATGGTTCGCACGACCCGGCCGGCGTCGTGGTCGGGGGAGTCCTCCGTGGTGACGACGCCCGGTTCGAGGCCCAGCTCCTGCAGGGCGGTGCGGGCCTCCTCCTGAGTCCGCCCCTCGAGGTCGGGGACGTTGACGTTGCCAGGGGCCGCGGCCAGTCGCACCGTGACGGTGGTCCCGACGTCGACGGTGGTGCGCTCCTCGGGAGTCTGGTCCACGACCGTGCCCGGCTCCGCCTCGGTGTCCTCGACGTCCTCGCCCTGGGCGTACTCGAGCTCGAGCTCGTCGAGGGCGGCCTTCGCCTCCGGCGCGGTCATCCCGATCAGCCGCGGGACCTGCACCTGCTCGATCGTGGACGTGCCACCGACGAGGTTGCTGGTCAGCAGCGCCGCGACGGCGAACACGGCGATGACGGCAAGCGCCAGCCCGACGTAGCCCGCGGCCCGGCGACGGCGTCGCGGCGGTGGGTCCTGGACGTCGCGGGCGGTGATCGTCTCGGTCGGTGGCGACGGCGGCGCACCGACGGGAACGGTGGCACCCGTGGCGCCGGCCGCCGGCATCGCCTGGGTGGCAGCGGTGCCCACACCGGGCAGAGCCTGGGTGGCCGCCGCGGCGGCGGCCGCAGCAGCGGCGACGGCCGGTGCGGAGACTGGTCGCCCGTCCCTGGCGGCGATCAGGTCTCGGCGGAAGGCCGCGGCGTCCGGGTAGCGGTCGCCTCGCTCCTTGGCCAGGGCGTGCAGCACCACCCGGTCGACCGCCTCCGGCACCTCGGGGTTGAGCGAGGACGGCGGCTGCGGGACCTCCCGCACGTGCTGGTAGGCCACCGACACCGGGGAGTCGCCGACGAAGGGTGGCCGACCGGTGAGCAGCTCGTACAGCAGGCACCCGGCGGAGTACAGGTCGCTGCGGGCGTCGACGGTTTCCCCCCGGGCCTGCTCGGGTGACAGGTACTGGGCGGTGCCGATGACGGCCTGGGACTGGGTCATCGTCGCCGAGGAGTCGGCGACGGCGCGGGCGATGCCGAAGTCCATCACCTTGATGTCGCCGCGCGGAGTGATCATGACGTTCCCGGGTTTGATGTCCCGGTGCACGATGCCGGCACGGTGGCTGTACTCGAGGGCCTCCAGGACGCCCAGGGTGATGGTGATGGCCTCCTCGACGCCGACCCCCTGGGAGGTGCCGTCCGGGCCGGCGGGCCGGTTGTGCAGCAGGTCCCGGGCGGTGTGCCCTTCGACGTACTCCATGACGATGTAGGGCACCCGGGCCTGCGCACCACCGGACTCGGTGACGACGTCCTCCCCGGTGTCGTAGACGGCGACGACGTTGGGGTGGTTGAGCGCGGCGGCCGACTGCGCCTCGCGGCGGAACCTGGCCTGGAACACGGGGTCTCGGGCGAAGTCGGAGCGCAGCATCTTGATGGCGACGCGACGACCCAGCCGGGTGTCGCGGCCCAGGTGCACCTCGGCCATGCCACCTCGTCCGAGCAGGGCTCCGACCTCGTAGCGGTCGCCGAGCATGCGGGGTGCGTCGTCCACGATCAGTTGTCCTCGTCCTTGTCGTTGCCCTTGCCGGGATTGTTGCCCTCGTCGGGCTGGGGTCGGGGGTCCGCCACGACGACGGTCACGGTGTCCCCGGCGGCGAAAGCGCCTTCGGAGACGGCCACGACGGTCCCCTTCTGTGCGTCGGTGTCCTTCTCGTCGCGACGCTCGACCTTGAGACCGAGTCCCTCCAGGGTCGCCTTCACGGTCTCGAAGTCCTGGCCGACCAGCTCGTCGGCGCTGATCTCGAGCCCGCTGGGACCGCTGGTCGCCGGCTCGGGGTCCTCGTCAGCGGGGGCCTCGGTGGGCGGCGGCGTCGTCACCGGTGGCTCGGACGGCGCAGGGCCGGTCGGGGTTCCCGTCGTCGCCACCGGGGTGTCGCCCGGGACGACGGCCCCGGTGTCCTCGTTCGCCCCGGTCACCAGTGCCCCGGTGACGACGAACCCGACCAGCGCGACCAGGGCGACCAGCGGCCAGGTCAGCCCGCGCGGCGGACGGGTCGTCAACGGTGTCGCCGCGGCGCCGTCCCCGACGCCGCTCCCGGACGCCGGCAGCGGGGCCGTCGGGGGGGTCGGGGGTGTCGTGACCGGCTGTGCCGGCAGGTCGGTACCGGCGGCGAGCGCCTCGGCCGCCTCGGCGAACTCGCCGGCGTCCGCGGGGCGGTCGGCCGGGTCCTTGGCGAGCGAGCGCTCGACCAGCTCCCGGACGCCGGCGGGCACGTCGTCCGGGAGCGGCGGTGGCGGGTCGTTGACGTGCTGCAGGGCGACGGCGACCTGGGAGCCGCCGTCGAACGGCCGGGAGCCGGTCAGTGCCTCGTAGGCGACCACCCCGAGCGCGTACACGTCGCTGGCGGGGGTCGAGGAGCCGCCGGACGCCTGCTCCGGGGCGAGGTACTGCGCCGTCCCCATCACCTGCCCGGTGGCGGTCAGCGGCGCGGCGTCCACGGCCCGGGCGATCCCGAAGTCCGTCACTTTGACCTGGCCGTCGGGGGTGACGAGCAGGTTGCCGGGCTTGACGTCCCGGTGGACGACGCCGACGGCGTGCGCCGCGGACAGCCCGCGCGCCGCCTGGGCCAGCAGGTCCAGGGCGCGGCGCGGCGCGAGCGGGCCCTCGCGGGCTAGCAGGTCGGACATCGGCTCGCCGGGGACGAGCTCCATGACGAGGTACGTGCTGTGCTCCTCCTCGCCGTAGTCGTAGGTGCCGGCGATGTTGGGGTGGGTGAGGGCGGCGCTGTGCCGGGCCTCCGCCCGGAACCGTTCGACGAAGCCGGGGTCCCCGGTGTACTCCTCCTTGAGGACCTTGACGGCGACCTCGCGGCCGAGCACGTCGTCGCGGGCGCGCCACACCTCGCCCATGCCGCCGACGGCGATCCGGTCGAGCAGCCGGTACCGACCGCCCAGGACGGCGTCGGGCTGCGGCCTCACCGCAGCACCGCCTCGATCACGGCCCGGGCGATGGGGGCGGCGGTCCGGCCACCGGAGGCCTCGCTGCCGGCCTCCCCACCCTCCTCGACGACGACGGCGACGGCGACGGTCGGGTCCTGCGCGGGCGCGAAGGCGGTGAACCAGGCGTGCGGCGCGGCACCCGGCGCGTGCTGGGCGGTGCCGGTCTTGCCGGCCACGTCGACGCCGTCGATCTGCGCCGCACGTCCGGTGCCGTCGGTGACGACGGTGGTCATCATCCGGGTGAGGGCGGCGGCGGTCTCCGCCGAGACCGCTCGGCCGAGCTCGGTGGGCTGCGGCTCGTCGATGACCTCCAGCTCGGCGCTGCGGACCGAGGAGATGAGCTGCGGTTCCATCACGACGCCGCCGTTGCCGATCGCGGCGGCGACCATCGCCATCTGCAGGGGGGTGACCCGCACGTCGTACTGGCCGATCGCGGACTGAGCGGTCTGCGGCGCGTTGAGCTCCTCCGGCACGCTGCTCGGGGTCACCCGTAGCGGGATGCGCAGGTCCTGACCGAACCCGAACGCCTCGGCCTGGTCCCGCAGCGCCTCACCGCCGAGGTCGAGGCCGATGGCCCCGAACGCGGTGTTGCAGGACTGCCGCATGGCGTCGGTCAGGGACACCTCGTCGTCCGGTCCGCAGGCGCCGCCGCCGGCGTTGGGCAGGGTGACGGTGGTCTGCGGCAGGTCGAGCTCGGCCGGGCCCGGGACCACGCTGTTCTCGTCGTACCGGCCGGACTCCAGCGCGGCCGCGGCGGTGACGAGCTTGAACACCGACCCCGGTGGGTAGAGCCGCCCGGAGATCGCCCGGTTCTCCAGCGGCCGCGCCGGGTCGTCCAGGAGGGCCTGACGGGTACCGACCGCGGTCTCCCGGTCGTGGGAGGCGAGCGCGTTGGGGTCGAAGTCCGGGGAGGACACCATGGCGAGCACGTCGCCGGTGCGCGGGTCGAGGGCCACGACCGCGCCGCGCTGGTCGCCGAGGGCCTCGGCCGCGGCCTGCTGGACGGCGGGGACGACGGTGGTCTCGACGACCGCCCCACGTGGCTCGGCACCGGTGAGCAGGTCGGACAGCCGGCGGTAGAAGAGCTGGTCGGCGCTGCCGGACAGCAGGTCCCCGGCGGCCGCCTCCAGGCCGGTGGCCCCGAAGTACACCGAGTAGTACCCGGTGAGGTGGGCGTACAGCTCCCCGGCCGGGTACCGGCGCTGGTACTCGAAGGCGTCCTGGTCGTCGTCCGGCACCGACTCGGCGACGGGGTCGCCGGCGACGACGATCGGGCCGCGCTCCCGGCCGAGCTCCCGCAGCAGGGTGCGGCTGTTGCGCGGATCAGCGTTCAGGTCGTCGGCTTGGACGAACTGGATCCACGTCGAGGCGGCCAGCAGCATCGCGAAGAACGCCGCGACCACGACCGAGAGCCGGCGCAGCGGGGTGTTCACGACGTACCTCCTGGGCGGACGGCGACCACCTGGGTGGCCGCGGTGTCCGCCGAGGACGACGAGGTGCTGACCACGACCGGGGCGGGGCGGCGGGCCGCGTCGCTGACCCGCAGCAGCAGCGCGACGATCATCCAGTTGGCCACGAGCGAGGAGCCGCCGTAGGCGAGCAGCGGCATGGTCAGTCCGGTGAGCGGGATGACCCGGGTGACCCCGCCGGCGACGACGAAGACCTGCAGGGCGACAGCGAACGCGAGCCCGCCGGCGAGCAGCTTGCCGAACCCGTCCCGGACGCCGACCGCGGCGCGCAGGCCGCGCTGGACGAGCACGAGGTACAGCAGGAGCAGGGCGGTGAGCCCGGCCAGGCCGAGCTCCTCGCCGATCGCGGCGACGATGAAGTCGGACTCGGCGTACGGGACGATGTCGGGCCGGCCCTGACCGAGACCGGTGCCGATGAGACCGCCGTTGGCCATCCCGAACAGGCCCTGGACGAGCTGGTAGCTGCCACCGACCTCGGCGTCGTAGACGGCCGGGTCGTACGGGTCCAGCCAGGCCTGCACCCGCCCCTGGACGTGGTCGAACAGGCTCCAGGCCAGGACGGCGCCGGCGGCGAACAGGCCGAGGCCGAGCGCGATCCAGGCGACCCGCTGGGTAGCGACGTAGAGCATGGCGACGAAGATGCCGAAGAAGAGCAGCGACGTGCCGAGGTCCCGCTCCAGGACGAGGACGCCCATGCTCGCCACCCAGGCGATGAGGATGGGGCCGAGGTCCCGGGCCCGCGGCAGCTGCAGGCCGAGCACCGTGCGACCGGCCAGGGACAGGGTGTCCCGGTGGGTGACGAGGTAGCCGGCGAAGAAGACCGTGAGCGCGATCTTGGCCAGCTCGCCGGGCTGGAAGCTCAACGGCCCCAGCCGGATCCAGATCCGGGCCCCGTTGATCGTCGTCCCGAGCACCGGCACGAGCGGCAGCAGGAGCAGGACGAGCCCGGCGACCATCGCGGTGAAGGTGTACCTGCGCAGGATCCGGTGGTCGCGCAGCAGCACGAGGACGGCTGCCGCGGCGGCGACCCCGATCGCCGTCCACACCAGCTGGCGGGGGGCGAACGCGGACGCACCGGACTGGCCCTCGGCGAGGTCGAGGCGGTGGATGACGGCGAGCCCGAGCCCGTTGACCGCCGTCGCGATGGGCAGCAGGACCGGGTCGGCGTACGGCGCCCGCCAGCGCAGCACGAGGTGCAGCGCGACGGCCAGCGCGCCGAGCCCGGCGCCGTACCCGAGCAGGCCCGGCGGCCACACGCCGTCCTGGGCCAGGCCGACGAGGGCGTAGGCGGCCATCGCCACCCCGACGGCCAGGACGAGCAGGGCCAGCTCGACGTTGCGGCCGGTGCGCGGGGCGGGCTCGGTGACGGTGGCCATCAGTCGCCCACCTCGCACCCGGGTGGCAGGGTCGCGGTCGGGGACGGCGCCGGCGCGGGAGTCAGACCGGACGTCGGGGAGGGGGCGTCCGGGGCGCCGGGACCGGGCGCGGGTGTCGTCCCGGTGGTCGGCGTCGGGGACGGTGCGGGGCTCGGAGTCACCGGGACCGGGGTGCACAGGTCGGAACGCAGTCGCAGGTCGGCGACGATCCGCTCGGCGTCCGGGAGGTCCTCGGCGGTGATCCCGTCGGCCACCCGGTCCTGCCAGACCCGGGGCAGGGTGTCGACCGGCAGGTCCTGGCGCTCGTGGACGGCGGACAGGCTCAGCGGACCGACGTCCTGGGTGAGGCCGCGGTAGATCGCGACGTCCGTCCCCGCGGTCCCGACGTAGAACTGCTGCTGGCTCCAGCCGTACGCCGCCCAGCCACCGGCCACCAGCACGGCCACGACGCCGAGGGCGGCCAGGGCGCGCAGGACCCGCCGACGTCCGCCGTGCTCGGGTGGCGGGCCGTCCTCGCCGTCCTCGGCGTGCTCGGCGCCTCGGTCGCCGGGGGTGGCGGTGAGTGCGGCGGCCCGGGCGGCGGGGCTGTCCTGCGGGACGGCCCCGGGGCCGGTTCGACCGGCCGCCGCCCCGACGACCACCGGTACGGCGTCCGGGGTCTGGGTGTCGTCGACGACGTCGGCGACGACACAGGTGATGTTGTCCGGGCCGCCGGCCCGCAGGGCCAGCTCGACGAGCCGCTCGGCGCAGGTCGCCGGGTCCTCCACCACGCGCAGCGTCTCGGCGAGGGTGTCCGCCGAGACGACCCCGGACAGCCCGTCGGAGCACAGCAGCCAGCGGTCGCCGACGGTGGCCTCACGCACCGAGGTGTCCACCTCGCTGGAGGCGTCGACGTCGCCGAGCACGCGGGTGATCACGGACCGCTGGGGATGGCGCTCGGCCTCCTCGGCGGTGATCCGGCCGGCGTCGAGCAGGCTCTGCACGAACGTGTGGTCGCGGGTGACCTGGGTGAGCTCGCCGTCGTGCAGCAGGTACGCGCGGGAGTCGCCGATGTGGGCCAGGACGAGCTTGCGGCCCGAGCGCAGGACGGCGGTGACGGTCGTGCCCATCCCGGCGAGCTCCTGCTCGTCGTCCGCGCGGTCCTGGATGAGCTCACGGGCGCGGCGGATCGCGGCCTCCAGCTGGGCGACCGCCTCCGGGCCGTGCGACTCGCCGTCCAGCCGGCTCAGCTCCCCGACGGCGATGGACGACGCGACGTCCCCCCCGGCGTGCCCGCCCATCCCGTCGGCGACGACGAGCAGGTGCGGACCGGCGTAGCCGGAGTCCTGGTTGTTCTTGTACCGGCCGTGGCCGATGTCGGAGCGGGCGGCGAAGCGCAGCGCGACCACGGGCTACCTCCGCAGCTCGAGAACGGTCCGCCCGATGCGCAGCTGCTGGCCGGGCTCGACCGGCGTCGGGGCGGTCACCGGCGAGCGGCCGAGCCGGGTGCCGTTGGTGGAGCCGAGGTCCTCGACCCACCACCGGCCGTCCCGCGGGAACAGCCGCGCGTGCCGGCCGGAGGCGTACTCGTCGGTGAGGACGAGGGTGCACTCCGGTGCCCGACCGATGAGCACCGGGCTGCTGCCCAGGGTCAGCGTCGTCCCGGCCAGGGAGCCGGCGGTCACCACGAGGGTCCGCGGGTTCGTCGTGGCAGCGGGGGACGACGGGGGCGGGCCGGCCGGTCGGGAGGCTGCCGGGGCCGCGGGCTGCGGACGACGCGACGGGCTGCGTGGCGACGGGCTGCGGCGCGCGACGGTGGTGCCGCCGTAGAGGTCGCGGCGCAGCACTGCGACCACGGCGAGCACGAACACCCACAGCAGGACGACGAAGCCCAGCTGCAGGACGGTGAGGGTCAGCTCACTCATGCGCCCTCGTCCTGGTCACCGTGGCCGGCCAGGTGGACGGTGATCCTCGTGCGACCGAGCGTGAGCCGGCTGCCGTCGGTGAGCCGGGCGCTGGGAGTGCGCTCGCCGTCGACGAAGGTGCCGTTCGTCGAGCCCAGGTCGCGGACGAGGGCACCGTGGTCGTCGAGCCGGATCTCGGCGTGCCGGCGGGAGACGCCGGGGTCGTCCAGGACGACGTCGGCGTCGGAGCCACGGCCGATGACCGTGACCTCGCGGGTCAGCTGGTAGCGGCGACCGTCGACGTCGAGCACCGGGTGGCGGGGGGTCGCGGTCGCCGCGGTCGCCGGGGCGATGCGGCCCTTGACCCGGGCGCTGCGGACCCGGAACACGCCGGTGTCCAGCGACTCGTCCCGGTGGAAGCGCACCGACACCGGCCCGACGAACGCGTACCGCTGGTGGCGGGCGTGCTCGGTGACGGCGTCGGCGAGCTCCTCGGCGAGGGTGTCGTCCCACTGCGCGACCCGGTCGTGGTCGCTGGGGCCGAGCTCGATGACGAAGGCGTTGGGGACGAGCACCCGGTCGCGGGCCACGACGGCAGCCTCGGTGTCGGTCTCCCGCCGCAGCGCGCTGGCCAGCTCGACCGGTTGGACCTCCGCCTTGAAGGCGCGCGCGAAGGCCCCGCTCACCGCGCGCTCGATCCCGCGCTCGAAGCGGTCCAGCACTCCCACGCCGGCCTCCTCACGCCTCGGGGACGTCCGGTGCCGCATGCAGTCCCGGCACACGGAACGGGGCCGGTGCTGCCGGCCCCTCGCGGAATCGTAGCCGCAGCCACCCTCCGCGCACTCCTCGCCGTCCGGGGCAGGGACCGATGCGTGCTAGGGTCGTCGACGCTCGCGCGAGTGGCGGAATAGGCAGACGCGCACGGTTCAGGTCCGTGTGCCCGAAAGGGCGTGGGGGTTCAACTCCCCCCTCGCGCACCGCAACCCGGAGATGATTCGGGTCCGAGGACGGGGCGACCAGCGACCTGGGCGCCCGTCCTCGTCGTCTTCTGTTGGCGTGGACTCCTGTTGGCGTGGACCACGGTCCCGGGCCCGGGGACCGACCCGAGGGCGACCCGTCGGACGCCGGGGGTGTGGGTGAGCGGTCGGTCCGCTCGCCCACGCCTGGGCTCGGAGGGCGGGGGCCCCTCCGTTTGTGTGAGTGGTCACGGGGATCATGGACGCGTTCGTTTTGTTCGACTACTCTGGGGAGGTGTGGGGGCGGCAGTCGATATCAGGAGGATTCGTGACCAGGGTTGCGGCCGGCTGCGACGCCAGGACGTACGTACCCGATGACGCACAGGGCGCGCTGATCGCCGAGGTTGCGCGCGTCCTGGACGAGGCGGGGCTCGCGGCGGTGGGTCCACGGCCCGCGCTGGTAGCCGCGAACGGACAGCGCTACGAGCTGCCGGAGCCGATGTTCGCCGTGCTCCGACAGGTGGCCGAGGCGCTGTCCAGCGGAATGGGGGTGAGCGTCGCACCGCTGAGTGCGATGCTCACGACTCAGGAGGCCGCGGACTACCTCGGGGTCTCCCGTCCGACGCTCGTCCGGATCCTTGAGCGCGGCGAGATCCCCATGCACAAGCCGGGCCGGCACCGCTTCGTTCGACTGCAGGACCTCGTCGCCTACCAGCAGCGGATGCAGGTGGAGCGCCGCGCCGCGCTGGACCAGATGGTGACCGACGCGGTGCGGGACGATCTCTACGCCAGGACGGACGGTCCGCCTCCCCGGACTCGGTGACGTATGGCGTTCCCGGCGTTCCTGGACACCAATGTCCTGTATGGCGCGACGCTGTGCGACACGATGCTGCGGATCGCCGAGCAGGGCGCCTACCGGCCGCACTGGTCGGCCGGCGTGCTGGGCGAGCTCGTCGAGGCGCTGGTCCGCCATGCCGGGATCCCGCTAGAGAGAGCCGAGCGCCGCGTGGCCCATATGCGGCGCGCGTTCCCGCACGCCGCCGTCGAGGAATACGAGGTGCTCGTCGAGGCCATGGCCTGCGACCCGAAGGATCGACACGTCCTGGCGGCGGCCGTCGCGGCACGCTGCGAGGTCGTCGTGACGTTCAACGTCAAGGACTTCCCGCACGAGTCAACCCATCCTCACCAGATTTCGGTCGTCACCCCGGACGCGTTCCTGCTCGACCAGCTCGACCTGCACCCACCGATGGTGCGGCGGGCGCTCGAGGCACAGGTGAGCCAGGCCCGCCGTCCGCAGTTGACGATGGGGCAGCTGCTCGCCAGCCTGGCGCGCGCCGGCGTCCCGGCATTCGCCGAGGAGGTGAGGCGCCAGGAGCTTGGTGACACATCACAGGCGGATGACGCATTGTCCTGAGGGGGCACTGGCGAGGGATGACGGCGGCGACGAAGGTGGCCGCAGCAGTCAGGACCCGTACGGTGCCTGGGAGGCGGCGGCGGGAATATTCGGCCGGCTTCCTTCGTCTCACGTGTCGGATTTCAGTTCCCCGACCCGAGCCGCCAGGACGGGAGCCTCAGCGGCTCGAGGGCTTGGACAAGGAGGCGCTGAGATGCTGTCCGACCTGTCAGAGAAGGACCCGCTGCGCACCGACCCGCTTTCACTCGTGGATGACCTTCCCGAGGACCTGACGCCTAGTTCGGGGTCGACCGATGTGCGCGACCTGTACCGGACCGCCCCGCCGATGGAGGGTGACCGTCTCTCGACCGGCCTGCCGGTCGGCACGGCCGCACCGGACTTCGAGCTGCCGGATGCCGCGGGCGACGTCGTCCGGCTCTCGGACCTGAGGGGCCGTCCGGTCGCCCTGGTGTTCTACCCGCTCGACTGGAGCCCTGGGTGCAGCGTGCAGCTGGAGCTCTACCAGCAGGAGCACGAGGAGTTCAGCTCTCGCGGGATCCAGCTCCTGGGGATCTCGGTCGACTCCATCTACAGCCACGGCGCGTGGGCGCACGTGCGCGGCATCACCTACCCGCTGCTGTCCGACTTCAACCCGCGTGGCGAGGTCGCCCGGCGTTACCAGGTGTGGCGGGAGCCTGACGGGTTCAGCGAGCGCGCCGTGTACCTCGTCGACGCGGACGGCGTCATCCGCTGGACCTACGTGTCGCCCCAGCTCCACCACCTGCCGCCGTGGGACGAGCTCGTCAGCGCACTGGACGCCGTCGCCCGGACCGGAGTCGAGACCGGAGTGGAGGTGCAGACGACATGACGATCCTCGACGTCGGCGCGCCCGTCCGGCAGCGTCCCTCGACGGTGCCCGTCGCGGTCTACGGCCACCGGTGGTGCGGGCTGACCCAGATGATCGCTCGCGCCCTCGGCCGGGCCGGAGTGGACTTCCAGTACGTCGACCTCGACCTCCACCCTGAGATCGAGCACAGACTGCGGTTGACGCTGGGTCACCGCCTGCGGACGCCGCTGGTCTACGTCGGTGGCGACTGGTACATGGCTCCGAGCCTCATGGAGCTGCAGAACGCGCTGGTCCGGCACGGAGGCTGGTGACGACCGGTGGCAACGGCTGAGGCGAGCATCGTCACCTGCCCGTCCTGCGGGAAGCGCAACCGGGTCGCGAGCCCGACGGCGGGCCGCGCCCGGTGCGCGGTCTGCCACGCCGACCTGCCGCGCCTCGTCGTGGCCGACGACGCCACCTTCGACGAGGTCGTCGTCGACAGCTCCGTGCCCGTCCTCGTCGACCTGTGGGCGCCGTGGTGCGGCCCGTGCCGGGCGATCGCGCCCGTCCTCGAGCAGGTGGCGGTCGACTACGCGGGCCGGCTGAAGGTCGCCAAAGTGAACGCCGACGAGTCACCGCAGGTGTCCGCGCGTCACCAGGTGACCGCTATCCCTACCTTGCTCCTCTACCGAGGAGGGTCCGAGGTGGCGCGTACCGTCGGAGCGCTGCCCCCGCCACAGCTGCGCGCCTGGTTGGACGGGGCCCTGCGAGAAGCCCCGTCGCCGGCATGACGCCGGAGACGGGACACGCCGTCGCCGGGCGGCGACGGCGTGTCCCGTGAACCTCAGTGGGACAAGGGCTCTGGGCTAGCGGTTGGTCGCCGAGTTCAGCCGGTAGTCGGCGAACCTCTCCCGCAGGGTCTTCTTGGAGAACTTCCCGACGCTGGTCTTGGGAACCTCCTCGATGAACTCCACTGCGTCGGGCAGCCACCACTTGGCCACCAGCGGCTCCAGGTGGTCGAGGATCTCCTCCTGGGTGGCCGTCTCCCCGGGCTTGAGGACGACGCAGGCCAGGGGCCGCTCACCCCACTTGGGGTCCGGCACGGCCACCACCGCGGCCTCGGCGACCTTCGGGTGGCTCATGATCGCGTTCTCCAGCTCGACCGAGCTGATCCACTCGCCGCCGGACTTGATCAGGTCCTTGGTCCGGTCGGCGATCCGGATCGACCCGTAGGGGTCCATCGCAGCGATGTCGCCGGTGCGCATCCAGCCGTCCTCGGTGGACAGCACCACGCCCGCGTCGGGTCGGTAGTACTCCTGCGCGCACCACGGCCCGCGGACCTGCAGCTCTCCCGTGGCCCGGTCGTCCCACGGCTGCGGCTCCAGGGTGTCGGCGTCCACGATCCGGGCCTCGACACCGAAGATCGGGATGCCGGCGCGGGCCCGCTGGTCGGCCTGGGTGGCGGCGTCCGCGTCGGCGTAGCGGCGGGGCAGCACACTGGAGGAGGCCAGCGGGCTGGTCTCGGTCATCCCCCAGGCCTGCAGGATCGGCAGCCCGACCTGCTCGCGGTAGGCCTCCGAGAGGGCCTTGGGCACCGCCGAGCCGCCGCAGCCGATCTCCCGCAGCTGGTGCGGGCGGCCGGCCAGGTGCGGCAGCACCCCCTGCCACACGGTCGGGACGCCCGCGGTGAAGGTCACTCCCTCGTCCACGATGAGGTTCGCCAGCGCCTCGGGTTGCATGACCGGTCCGGGCAGCACGAGGGAGGCGCCGGCGGCGGGGGCGGCGTGTGCGATACCCCAGGCGTTGGCGTGGAACATCGGGACCACCGGCATCGCGACGTCACGCACCCCCATGCTGAAGGCGTTCGCCGATAGCGCCGCCATGGTGTGCAGCACGATCGAGCGGTGCGAGTAGACGACGCCCTTCGGGTTCCCGGTCGTGCCGCTGGTGTAGCACATCGACGCGGCCAGGTTCTCGTCCCGGACGGCGAACTCGACGGGCTCGGCCTCGGCCAGCAGGGTCTCGTAGTCGAGGATCCGCCGGTCGTCCGGCAGCTCGCAGTCACCGCCGTCGTCCATCACGACGACGTGCCGGACGGTCTTCATCGTCTCGACCAGCGGCCAGAACACCGGGAAGACGGTGCGGTCGACGAAGACCACCTCGTCCTCGGCGTGGTTGGCGATGTACGTGAGCTGGTCGGGGAACAGTCGGATGTTGAGCGTGTGCAGCACCCGGCCGGTGCCCGGGGCGGCGAAGTACAGCTCCAGGTGCCGCTGGGTGTTCCAGCCGAAGCTGCCGACCCGGCCGTCGGCGCTGATCCCCAGCGTGTCGAGGACGCCGCCGAGTCGGCGGGTGCGCTGGGCCCAGTCCCCGTAGGTCGTGCGGGTGACGCCCTTGGGCGTGTTCGTGGCGATCGTGCCGTCGCCGAAGTGCTGCTCGACGTGTCGGAAGATGGCGTCGAGGGTGAGTGGGTAGTCCTGCATCAAGCCGCGCATGGCGTGATCCTGCCACCGAACTCGGCCGCGATCGAGGGTTTCCATGGGATTTCATGGCCATGACGTGGCCGTGGCATGGGCCGTTGGTAAGGTCGCCGGTGTCGAAGGGAGCGCCATGTTCGTCCCGTTGAGTGTCCGCGACTTCCTCGACCGTGCTGTCACCGTGTACGGCGACAGGATCGGCGTGGTCGACGAACCCGATCAGCCCGCGCCCAGCCAGGGGCAGCTGACCTACCGGGAGCTGGGTGACCTGGCACGCCGTCAGGCTGCGAAGCTCGACCAGCTGGGCGTCGGCGTCGGCGAGCGGGTCGCAGTCGTCAGCCACAACTCCAGCCGGCTGCTGACGTCGTTCTTCGGCGTCTGCGGGTGGGGCCGGGTGCTGGTGCCGGTGAACTTCCGGCTCCGGCCCGAGGAGGTCTCCTACATCGTCCAGCACTCCGGTGCCCGGGTGCTCTACGTCGACCCCGAGCTTGAGCAGTCGCTCAAGGACGTGGAGTGCGAGCACACGTTCGTGCTCGGTGACGACGACGACCTCTATGCTCCCGAGGGCGCGGAACCCGTTGAGTGGGAGCCGGACGAGGGCGCCACGGCGACGATCAACTACACCTCGGGCACCACCGCCCGCCCGAAGGGCGTCCAGATCACCCACCGCAACATCTGGGTGAACGCGGTGACGTTCGGCCTGCACACCACCATCAGCGACCGGGACGTCTACCTGCACACGTTGCCGCAGTTCCACGCCAACGGGTGGGGGATGCCGTTCGCCATGACCGGGGTGGGCGCGCAGCACGTCATCCTGCGCAAGGTCGACGGCGCGGAGATCCTTCGCCGGGTGCGCGACCACGGCGTGACGGTCATGTGCGCGGCCCCGGCTGTCGCGGCCGCTGTTCTCGACGCGCTGCCCGACTGGGACGGCGAGGTGCCGGGCCGGGACCGGGTGCGGATCATCATGGCCGGTGCGCCGCCACCGACGAAGACGATCAGGCGCGTCCAGGAGGAGCTCGGCTGGGAGTTCATCCAGATCTACGGTCTCACCGAGACCTCGCCGCTACTGACGGTCAACCGCGACCGCGCCGAGTACGACGACCTCTCCCCCGAGGAGCGCGCCCAGAAGCTGGCCCGCGCAGGAGCCCCGGCGCTCGGGGTACGGCTCGCCAGCGACCACTCCGAGCAGGGCGCCGGTGAGGTGCTCGCCCGTTCCAACGTCGTGCTCGAGGGCTACTGGGAGCAGCCCGAGGAGACGGCGAAGGCGCTGGAGGGCGGTTGGTTCCACACCGGTGACGGCGGCTTCATCTCCGAGGACGGGTACCTGACGATCGCCGACCGCAAGAAGGACGTGATCATCACCGGCGGGGAGAACGTGTCCTCGATCGAGGTCGAGGACTGCCTGTTCTCCCACGACGCCGTGGCCGAGGTGTGCGTCATCGGCGTGCCGAGCGAGAAGTGGGGCGAGACCATCAAGGCGCTGGTGGTGCTGGCCGAGGGCTACCAGCCGTCGCCCGACCTCGAGGCCGAGCTGATCGCCTTCTGCAAGGAACGGATGGCGGGGTACAAGGCGCCCACCTCGATGGAGTTCCGCGACGAGCTGGCCCGTACGGCCACCGGCAAGCTGCAGAAGTTCAAGTTGCGCGCCCCGTACTGGGAAGGCCGCACCCGCCAGGTCAACTAGCTCGAGGTCCACTTGGGGTATGCGATCCACCGACGAGGTCATCCGCTCCCACCTGGCCCACCGCGCCGCCGGGGACCTGGAGGGCGACCTGGCCGAGAACTACCACGACGACGTCGTCCTGCTCTCCTGGGGTGAGGGTGTCACCCGAGGAAAGGAGGCTCTCCTGCTGCTTCCGTGGGTGGGTGGGCGTGCCTGGATGGGCGCACGCCGTTCTCTGCGTAGGTTTCTGAGCTGTCAAGGGCCAGGAACCAGTGAGCGGAGAACGGCGTGCAGAACAGCACCTTATGGCGGGCCCTGCTGGGGGTCGAGAAGACGGTCGTCGAGGACGTTGAGTTCGAGGAGGACGACCAGCGGTTGGTCGCCCATGTGCGGCCGCGTGCCCGGGCCCGTGCGCGGTGTGGGCGGTGCCAGCGCAGAGCTCCTTCCTACGACCGCGGGCAGGGACGACGGCGGTGGCGTGCCCTGGACCTGGGCACGGTCCAGGTGTTCTTGGAGGCCGACGCCCCGCGGGTGAACTGCGCGGTGCATGGTCCGACGGTGGCGGCGGTGCCGTGGGCGCGGCACGACGCCGGACACACCCTCGCCTTCGACGAGCAGGTCGCCTGGCTGGCCACCCAGTGCTCCAAGACCGCGATCACCGAGTTGATGCGGATCGCGTGGCGCACTGTCGGGTCGATCGTGAGCCGGGTCTGGGCCGACGTCGAGGCGGTGAACGACCGGTTCGCGCGGGTTGCGGCGCATCGGGATCGACGAGATCTCCTACAAGCGCGGTTACAAGTACCTCACCGTGGTCGTCGACCACGACACCGGCCGCCTGGTGTGGGCCGCGCCGGGACGGGACCGGCGCACCGTCGCGGCGTTCTTCGATGCCCTCGGCGAGGACCGCTGCGCGTTGATCACTCACGTCAGCGCCGATGGCGCTGACTGGATCGAGGACGTGGTCACCCAGCGCTGCCCGAACGCGGTGCGCTGCGCGGACTCCTTCCACGTCGTGCGCTGGGCCACCGACGCCCTGGACGCCGTGCGCCGGCAGGCCTGGAACACCGCCCGCCGAGCACCGGGCGGGACCACCGGCAACGGCCGCTCCCACGGACGACCCCAACGCATCGCCACCGGCCACGCCAAGACCCTCAAACGCGCCCGCTGGGCACTGTGGAAGAACCCCGAGAACCTGACCCCACGACAGGCAGCCAAACTGGACTGGATCGCCAAGAACGACCCGAAGCTGTACCGCGCGTACCTGCTCAAGGAGGGCCTGCGGCTGGTCTTCCAGCTCCCCTACCAGGAAGCCGTCGAGGCGCTCGAGGCCTGGATCGCCTGGGCGCGACGCTGCCGCATCGACGCCTTCGTCGCGCTCCAGCGCCGCATCGTCAAACACAAGGCCGCGATCCTCGCCGCGATCGCCCACGGACTGTCCAACGGCCGCATCGAATCGGTCAACACCAAGATCCGGCTCATCACGAGAATCGCGTTCGGCTTCGCCTCACCACAGGCCCTCATCGCCCTCGCCATGCTCAACCTCGGCGGCCACCGCCCCACCCTCCCCGGCCGCAGATGACCCACGGATCAGTCAGGAGAGCCGGAAAGGACGGCGTGAGGCCTGACTCGTGCCGATTTAGTGTGTCGGCCACTTGACACCTACAGCGTCGATGATCGTGCGGGCGGTGTCGGTGAGGGGGTCGCTGGCGGGATGTTCGTGTCCGGCGATGTTGACGGTGATCTGCTGCAGCGGGCGTAACGCCTGGATGATCTTCTTGAGGCTCATCCCGGTCGTGTTCTGCAGGTGACGGGCGACGGCGAGGGCGGCCATGACGACAGTGAGGTGGGCCTCGATCGCGTCGCGGTCGTGGTGGAACACCGGACGGGCCCGTAGGTCGCTCTTGCTCATGCGGAACGAGGCCTCGACCTGCCACAACGAGTGGTAGGAGTCGATGACCTCACTGGCCGCCATGAGCGTGGCGGGCACGTTGGTGATGTAGCCCTTCAACCCGACGAGCCGGCGGGCGCGGTCCAGGGCCGCCTGGTCGAGACTGACTGCGCCGTTCGCCGTCGTGACGAACCGGGTGTGCGGGCGGCCTTCTCCCCGGAGACCACTGCCCTGGCCCTGTTCTCCTGCGCGGTGAGGGTCCTGCCGTCGCGGGCGGCTCGCTTGCTGGAGTACGACCACACTGCCCGCCACGACCGCTCGTGCACGGCCGGGTCCCACACGGGTTCGGCGCGCTTGGTGGTGTCGTTGCTGCTGCGGGCGGTGCCGGTGGACAAGCGTGGGGTGATCGTGTCGATGACCTGCCCATCGGTGAACGCGTCCCCGTGCCAGCGGAAGTGGGAGGCCAGGTCGACCGGCGCCTTGGTGACCCGCGAGCCGACGATGAACCGCAGGTTCGCCTCGTCCAGTTCCCGCAGGTTCGCCGCCGACAGCATCCCCGCGTCGGCGACGACGACCATGTCCGCGACCTGGTGGCGGGCCTGGAACTGCTGGATGATCGGCAGGATCGTGGTCGTCTCGGCCTTGTTGCCCTGAAAGCAGCCGACCTCGAGCGGGAACCCGGCCCGGTCCACGAGCAGCCCAACGACGATCTGCGGGTCCACGCGGCGTTCCTTGGAGTACCCGACCCGCCGCAGGTCGTCCTCCTTCTCAGCCTCGAAGTACAAGGTGGTGACGTCGTACAGCACCAGCGACAGATCACCGTGGACACTGGCGTGCTCGAAGCACGCCCTGGCGATCTGGTCCCGGTACCCACGCTCCTGGCAGCGGGCCAGCGACCGGAACATCGTGCGCAGCGAGGCGTGAGCGACCCCCAGCTCGTCCAGGACACGCACAGAGTCGGCCTTGCTGGTCGGCTCGACCAGCCGGGCCAGCACCAGCTGCTTGAACGCCTCGTCCCCGAGCGCGTCGAACCCCAACCGCGCGTACGTGCTGACCAGGACGTGCCACAGCAGGGCACTGGACCGGCTGGTGATGACCGCCTGACCAGCGGGCACCGACCCACCGCTGAGGTCCAGTTCGCCCTGACCCGGGCGGATCTTGCGGCGGGCGACCTCCAGCAGCGCCGTCAGCTCCTGCGCCGTGCGCGCCGACCCCACGTGCTCCAGCACCCGGTCACGCCCGCCCGCCCGCTCAGCGATCTGCACCGCCGTCGCCCCCGACCCCGTCCGCACCTTCCGAACGAACACCACCCGGCGACACTACCCACCGATTAGTGTGTCGCAGCCCCCCTACTCAACCCTCTGACCAGCAGCGATCCCCCCGCACCCACCAGATCCCGGAGAAGTGGCACGAGTCAGGTGAGGCGCCTGGCCAGCATCCTCAAGACCTACGTCGGAGCCGGGCAATACCGCTACGACGACGTCATCGCCGCCGACGAGTTCGCGATGCTCCGCTGGCACGGGGAGGCACCCGATCTGCAGGTGCACGACGGCACCGACTCGTTCGTCGTGCGCGGCGGTCTCATCGTCGCGCAGACGATCGCCTACGCCGTCGACCAGAAGCCCTGACTGATGGCGGACGCCGGCCGGTGAGGTGACGCGCCTCCACCACAGAATGCTGCGCTCAGCATGGCTTGAGCGGCGTGTCGTGCCACCAACCCAGCATTCTGCGAGCCGGGGGGTGGCGGGATTGCATGATCACGAGTGGTGGGGAGGCGGGCTGTGCGGGGTGGCGGGATTGCATGATCACGGGGAGGGTGGGCGGGTGTGAGGGACACCCGGACCGGGGTCGTGGTCATCACCCACAACCGTCGTGCCGAGCTCGACCGGACGCTGCGGCTCCTGCGGCGACTGCCCGAGCAGCCGCGGGTCGTCGTCGTGGACAACGCCTCGGGCGACGGGACCGCCGCAGCCGTGCGCGCCGACCACCCGTGGGTGGACCTCGTGGTCGCGACGGAGAACCTCGGTGCGGTCGCCCGCAACGTCGGCGTGGAGCGGCTCGACACCCCCTACGTCGCGTTCTGCGACGACGACACGTGGTGGGAACCGGGCAGTCTCGCTCGGGCGGCCGACGTGCTGGACGCCCACGACGACGTCGCGGTGGTGACCGCCCGCATCGTCGTGGAACCGGCCGGCACGGAGGACCCCATCGTCGCCGAGCTGCGGGACTCGCCGGTGCAGGGCCGCAGCGGGCTGCCCGGCCCGGCGCTGGGCAGCTTCCTCGCCGGCGCCTCGGTGGTCCGCCGTGAGGCGTTCCGTTCCGTCGGCGGCTTCCACCCGCGCCTGTGGCTGGGCGGGGAGGAGGAGCTCCTCGCCGCCGACCTCGCGTCCCAGGGGTGGGAGCTGTGCTACCTCGAGGAGCTCACCGTGCACCACCAGGCCTCGACGCTGCGCGACGAGCGCCGTCGCCTGCGCGACGGCGTCCGGAACACGTTGTGGTTCACCTGGCTGCGCCGGCCGCTGCCCGCGGCCCTGCGCCGCACGGCCGCGGTGCTCAGCGACGTCCGGCCCGGCAGCCCCGCGCTCGCCGGGGTGCTCGCGGCACTGCGCGGCCTGCCGTGGGTGCTGCGTGAGCGGCGGGTCCTGCCGCCGCGGACGGAGCAGCGCTTCCGGGTGCTGGAGTCGGCGCAGCGCCGGTCCACGGCACGCCGCTACCGCCTCGCGCCCCGACCCGAGAGCAGCCGGTGAGCACCGGGTGCGGCAAGACCACCGTGCGCGGCACTGTCCTCGTCAGGGCGTGGCGGGCAGCCCCTCCAGGTGCACGGTCTTGAGCAGCGTCATCGCTGCGATCAGGTCCGGCCCGTAGCCCGCACCGGAGCCCGAGTCCCGGCGCGGGTCCGCCGAGCCGCCGGGTGCGCCACCGAAGACCGCGTTGACCTTGACCGTGCCCACGTCCAGCTCCTCGGCGGCTCGCAGGGCGTGGCGCAGGTCCGGGGTCAGCACCGTGGCGGCCAGCCCGTACCGGCCGGTGTTCGCCAACGCCAGCCCGGTCGCGAAGTCGGGCACCCGCACGGCCGCCGCCACCGGGCCGAAGGTCTCCTCCCGCATGACCTCGAGGTCCTCGGTGCACCCGTCCAGCACGGTGGGCGGGTACCAGCTGCCCGCCCGGTCCAGCCGGCTGCCGCCGGTGAGCAGACGAGCGCCGGCGGCGACGGCCTGCTCGACCTGCCGGGCCACGACGTCCAGCTGCGCCTCGTCAACGAGGGGCCCGAGCTCCGTGGCGGGTTGCCGCGGGTCGCCCACGACCGTCTGCTCGGCGATCCGCACCAGCTCGGCCAGGACGTCGTCGGCCACGGCGTCGTGGAGGTAGACCCGCTCCACCGAGGTGCACAGCTGGCCGGTGTTGGTGAAGGCACCGGTCGCGATCTGCCGGGCCGCCCAGCCGGGGTCCACCCCGGCGTCGACGACCAGCGGGTCCTTGCCGCCGTTCTCGAGCAGCACCCGGGCACCTCGAGCACCGGCTGTCGCCGCGATGGCGCGTCCGGTGGCGGTGGAGCCGACGTGGGCGACCAGCCCGACGCGCTCGTCCGCGACCAGCGCGGCCCCGGTGTCGCCGTCGCCGTTGACGACCCCGAGCACGCCGGCCGGCACGTTCTCGGCGATGATCCGCGCCATCTCGTACCCGGCGAGGGCGCTTCGCTCGGACGGCTTGTGGACCACCGTGTTCCCGGTCACCAGCGCAGCAGCGACGAGACCGGCGGCGGTGGGCAGCGGGTCGTTCCACGGGGTGATGACGGCGACGACGCCGTGCGGCTCGCGGCGCACCACGTCGAGCGCGGCGGGGGCCCCGGCCAGGGTCCGGCCGGTGGCTCCCAGGCCCGTGACCGCCGCCTCCTCGAGCAGGTCGGCGGCGACGTGGGCGCTCTCGCGAGCGGTGGCCAGCGGCCGTCCGGTCGCGGCCGTGAGCAGAGCCGCCAGCTCGTCCGCCGACTCGCGCACGCCGTGCGCCGCCCGGCGCAGCGCCGCCGCCCGCTCGGCCGGCGCCGTGCGCCGCCAGTCCGCGCTCGCGGCGGACGCCGCGTCCACGGCCGCGGCCACCTCGTCCTGCGTGGCCGCCAGCACGATGTGGCCAGGCCCGCCCGTTGCGGGGTCGAGGCGGTGGATCTCCCGCCGGCCGCGGCCCGGCACGGCCACTCCGCCGACGTGGTGGACGTCGAGGCGGTCGGTGTCGACGGGGGTGCGCATGGGCCTCCTCAGGTCGGTTCGCGGTGCCTCCGGGTGCAGCGGCCCCATCAAACCGCTCACCGTGCGAGCGGGGCGACTTGGGTGCACAGTGCACGGGTACCCGAATCACCTATACCGAACACCCGACCAGATCCCCACGACCGGATCCACCCGACCAGACCCGTCCGATTCGTGAAGGTCCTACGTCTATGCGTGTCCTCGGAGTCAACGCCCTGTTCCACGACCCCTCGGCGGCCCTCGTCGTCGACGGCCGGGTCGTCGCCGCCGCCGAGGAGGAGCGGTTCAGCCGGCGCAAGCACGGCAAGCGTCCCGTTCCCTTCGCCGCCTGGGAGCTCCCCGAGCAGGCCATGGCCTGGTGCCTGCGGGAGGCCGGGCTGCGACCGGCCGACCTCGACGTCGTGGCGTACTCCTTCGACCCCGACCTGGCCCGCCCGGCCGGGGAGATGGGGCTGGACGACCCGTGGGACCACCTGCGCCTGACGTACGCGCAGCGCGCCCCCCAGTTCCTGTCCGCCGCCCTGCCCGGTCTCGACCCGGCGAGGGTCCGCTTCGTCCCCCACCACGTGGCCCACGCCGCGTCGGCGTCCCTGGCCTCGCCGCACCGGCGCAGCAGCGTCCTCGTGCTCGACGGGCGCGGCGAGCACGCCTCGCACCTGTCTGGCCGGTACGTCGACGGCCGGCTCGAGGTCCTCGCGAGCCAGGACCTGCCGCACTCCCTCGGCCTGCTGTACGAGTCCCTCACCGAGCACCTCGGGTTCCTGCGCTCCTCCGACGAGTACAAGGTGATGGCACTGGCCTCCTACGGCCGGCCCGCCTACCTCGAGGAGCTGCGCGAGCTCGTCCACGCCACCGACGACGGCGGCTTCGTGGCGGAGGTCCCGGACTGGTCGCGGTGGGTGCCACCCCGGGTGGACGACGGCACGTGGGGCGGCGCGCACGCCGACCTCGCGGCGTCCGTCCAGACCCGGCTGGAGGAGGTGCTCGTCGACCTTGCCCGGTGGGTGCACGAGCAGACCGGCGACCGGGTGCTGGCGATGGCAGGCGGCACCGCGCTCAACTGCGTGGCCAACTCCCGGATCTGGCGGGAGACGCCGTTCGAGGAGGTCTGGGTCCAGCCCGCGGCCGGGGACGCGGGGACCGCACTGGGCGCGGCGCTGCAGGTCAGCGCCGACGGTGGAGAGGTCGCGCACCCGATGCCGGGTGCCGCGCTGGGCCGGTCGTGGTCGGACGAGGAGCTGGCCGCCCGGCTGCGCGCGGCCGCCGTCCCGTTCACGACGCCGGACGACCTCGCCGGGCAGGTCGCCGACGTCCTGGCCGTCGACGGCGTCGTCGCCTGGTTCGACGGGCGCAGCGAGTTCGGCCCGCGCGCGCTGGGTCAGCGCTCGCTGCTGGCCCACCCCGGCAACCCGGCGAACCTCGAGCGGCTCAACGACGTCAAGGGCCGCGAGCAGTTCCGCCCGGTCGCCCCCATGGTGCTGGCCGACCGGGCGGCGGAGATCTTCACCGACGGCCCGCTGCCGAGCCCGTACATGCTGTTCGTCCACACCGTGCGCCCGCACTGGCGTGACCGGATCCCCGCAGCGGTCCACGTCGACGGCACGGCCAGGATCCAGACCGTCGACCCCGCCACCCAGCCCCGGCTGGGGCGCACCATCGAGGCGTTCGCCGCCCGCACCGGGCTGCCGGTCCTCATCAACACCTCGCTCAACACCGCGGGGCGCCCGATGGTCGACGACCCCCGCGACGCCCTCGAGCTGTTCGGCTCGGCGCCGGTGGACGCCCTCGTCCTGGGACCGCACCTCGTCCTGCGAGCCGAGATGTTCGGCCGCGGCGCGACGGCGGCGAACGAGGTGACGGCGAACGAGGTGACGGCAGGGGCCGGCCGGTGAGGCCGGTCGGCTACGCCGTGGTCGTCCCCACGCTGGGACGTCCCTCGTTGGCGACGCTCCTGCGAGCCCTCGCCGACGAGGCGGCCCGTCCCGGGCACGTCGCCCCCGCCGAGGTCGTCGTCGCCGACGACCGCCCGCTGACGGCCGACGCTCCTGCCCCGCTGGACCTGCCCCCGCTGCCGTGGCCGGTGCGCGTCGTGCGCACCGGCGGCCGGGGGCCGGCCGCCGCCCGCAACGCCGGCTGGCGGTCCACCTCCGCCCCGTGGGTGGCCTTCCTCGACGACGACGTCGTCGTCCCGGCCGGCTGGACCGCGGCGCTGGCCTGTGACCTCGCCGCGGTGGCGGACGACGTCGGCGCCGTCCAGGGCCGGGTCCGCGTTCCGCTGCCGGCCCACCGGCGGCCCACGGACTGGGAACGCAGCACCGCCGGGCTCCAGGACGCCGCCTGGGCCACCGCCGACATGGCCTACCGGCGGGCCGCGCTGGACGCCGTTGCCGGGTTCGACGAACGGTTCCCCCGCGCCTACCGGGAGGACGCCGACCTCGCCGTGCGAGTGCGCCGGGCGGGGTGGCGTCTGGCCCGCGGCAGCCGGCACGTCGTCCACCCGGTGCGCCCCGCCGACGCGTGGGTCAGCGTCCGGGTCCAGGCTGGTGCCCGGGACGACTCGCTGATGCGCGCCCTGCACGGTCCGCGCTGGCGGGACGTGGCCGAGACCGGGCGGGGCCGCTTCCGCCGGCACGTCGTCACGACCGCGGCCGGGCTGGTCGCCGCCGGTGCGTGGGCTGCCGGGCTGCGCCGGTCCGCCGCCGCCGCGGGCGCCACCTGGCTGGCGCTGACGGCCGAGTTCGCCGCACACCGCATCGTCCCCGGGCCGCGTCCGGGCCAGGAGGGGTGGGCTCGGGAGTGGACCCGGATGGCGGTGACGAGCGCGGTCATCCCGGCCGCCGCCGTCCTGCACCGGGTGCGCGGCACCCTGGCGCACCACGGCGCACCACCGTGGCCGCCGCCGCTTCGGGCCGTGCTCCTCGACCGGGACGGGACGGTCGTCCACGACGTCCCCTACAACGGCGACCCGGCCGCCGTCCGCACGGTGCCCGGGGCACGTGCGGCTGTGGACCGGCTGCGAGCCGCCGGGCTGCGGGTGGGAATGGTGTCGAACCAGTCCGGTGTCGCCAGGGGTCTGCTGACCCGCGACCAGGTCGACGCCGTCAACGCACGCGTGTCCGACGAGCTGGGCGGCCTGGAGGTCGTCGAGGTCTGCCCGCACGGGCCGGACGACGGCTGCCCGTGCCGCAAGCCCGGACCGCTCATGGTGCTGCGGGCGGCCGCCGCGCTGGGCGTCGCTCCGTACGAGTGCGCCGTGGTGGGGGACATCGGCGCCGACGTCGGGGCGGCCGTCGCGGCCGGCGCCCGGGCGGTGCTCGTGCCCACCGACGTCACCCGGACGCAGGAGGTGGCCGCCGCGCCCGTCGTCGCCCCGGACCTCGGCACCGCCGTGGACCTGCTCGTGGGGGTGTCTCGATGACCCGGGTGCTGGCCGTGCGCCTGGACAGCGACGGCGACGTGCTGCTCACCGGCCCGGCGGTCCGGGCACTGGCGGCCGCGGCCGAGCAGGTGGACCTGCTCGTCTCACCGGCTGGCAGCGCCGCAGCGCGGCTACTGCCCGGTGTCGAAGACGTCCTCGTCTTCGACGCCCCGTGGAGCGGGTTCCGGCCGCCGCCGGTGGACCGGCCCGCGGTGGACGCGCTCGTCCAGGACCTCGCCGGTCGCCGCTACGACGCCGCGGTCGTGTTCACCTCGTTCCACCAGAGCCCCCTGCCGATGGCGCTGCTCGCCCGCATGGCCGCGATCCCCTTCGTCGCGGCGACGAGCGAGGACTACCCCGGCTCGCTGCTGGACCTGCGGCACCGCCGTGCCGACGGGCTGCACGAGGTCCGCGCCGCCCTCGACCTCGCCGTCGCCGCCGGCGGCCGGCAGGACGGCGAGGACCTGCGGGTCCGCGGCCCCCTGCCCGACGTCCGGGGCCTCGTCCCCGAGCCCGGCTACGTCGTCCTGCACCCCGGCGCCTCGGTGCCATCCCGCGCGCTCGGACCCGACCAGGTCCAGCGCATCGCCGCAGCGCTCGGCTCGGCCGGGTGGCCGGTCGTCGTCACCGGCAGCCCCTCGGAGCGCCCGCTCACCGCGGTCGCCGCCGGCCGCGGCGCGGTCGACCTGGGCGGGCGCACCTCCTTCGCCGAGCTCGCCGCCGTGCTCGCCGGGGCCGCGTGCGTGGTCGTCGGCAACACCGGGCCGGCGCACCTGGCCGCCGCCGTGGGCACCCCGGTGGTCTCGTTGTTCTCCCCCGTCGTGCCCGTCGAGCGCTGGGCCCCGTGGGGGGTCCCCACTGTGGTGCTCGGCGACCAAGGGGCCGCGTGCGCCGGCTCCCGGGCTCGGGACTGTCCGGTCCCCGGGCACCCGTGTCTGGACTCGGTGGACGCGGCCGACGTCCTCGCCGCGGTGGCCGTGCTGACCGGCACCACGGTCCGGGAGGCGCTGCGATGAGGATCCTCGTCTGGCACGTGCACGGGTCGTGGATGACGTCGTTCGTCGCCGGCCCCGACACCTACCTCATCCCCGTCGTCCCCGGCCGGGGACCGCAGGGGCGGGGCCGGGCGCAGACCTGGGACTGGCCGGCCGCGGCGGTGGAGGTCAGCCCCGCCCAGCTGCGGGACGACGGCTTCGACGTCGTCGTCCTCCAGCGGCCGGAGGAGCTGGACCTCCTCGAGCAGTGGACGGGACTACGGGCCGGCCGCGACGTCCCGGCCGTCTACGTGGAGCACAACACCCCGCGCGGGCCCGCGGTGGAGACGGTGCACCCGCTCGCCGGCCGAGACGACATCCCCGTGGTCCACGTCACCGCGTTCAACGCCCTGGTGTGGGACACCGGGGTCGCCCCGACCTGTGTCGTGGAGCACGGCGTCCCCGACCCGGGGCACCGGTACACCGGCGAGACCGAGCGGGTCGGGGCCGTCGTCAACGAGCCGGTGCGGCGGTGGCGGGTGGCCGGCACCGACCTGCTGCTGCGCCTCGGCGCGCAGGTGCCGCTGTCGGTGTTCGGGATGCAGACCGGGGCGCTGGCCGCCCGGGCCCCGGCGCTGACCGGCCACCTGCACGACCTCGGTCAGGAGGAGATGCACACCGCCCTGGCCGCCCACCGGGCCTACCTGCACCCGTACCGGTGGACGTCCCTGGGGCTGGCGCTGCTCGAGGCCATGACCCTCGGCATGCCGGTGCTCGTCGTCGCGGCCACCGCCGCGCCCGAGGCGGTGCCGCCCGGGACCGGTGTGGTCTCCAGCCGGCCGGAGGTGCTGGCCGCCACGGCGCGGCGCTGGCTCGCCGACCCCGCCGAGGCCCGCGAGGTGGGTGCCGCGGCCCGCCGCCACGCACTGGACACCTTCGGCCTGGACCGGTTCCTCGCCGACTGGCAGAGGTTGCTCAAGGAGGTAGCCCGATGAGGATCGCGATGGTCTCGGAGCACGCCAGCCCCCTCGCCACGCTCGGCGGAGTCGACGCCGGCGGCCAGAACGTCCACGTCGCCGCCCTGGCCACCCAGCTCGCCCGAGCCGGGCACGACGTCACCGTCTACACGCGGCGGGACGACGCGGACCTGCCCGAGCGGGTGGCGATGCCGTACGGGGTCCGGGTCGTGCACGTGGACGCCGGACCGGCTCGGTCGCTGCCCAAGGACCACCTCCTGCCGTTCATGGCGGACATGGGCAGGTGGATCCAGCGGGACTGGCGCGAGCGCGGGCTCCCGGACGTCGTGCACTCGCACTTCTGGATGTCCGGGCTGGCCGCCCGCACCGCCGCCCGCAGGCTCCGGGTCCCGGTCGTGCACACCTACCACGCCCTCGGCTCGGTCAAGCGCCGCCACCAGGGCGCGGCGGACCCCTCGCCGCCGCAGCGGGTGCACCTGGAGACCCGGCTCGGCCGGGAGGTCGACGCCATCGTCGCCACCTGCACCGACGAGGTGACCGAGCTGGTCCGCATGGGCGTCCCCGACGCGCACGTGCACGTCGTGCCCTGCGGCGTGGACACGACCTACTTCACCCCCGGCCCCGGCACGGCGCAGCCGTGGCTCACCTGGGAGCCGCTGCCCTACCGGCTGCTGAGCGTGGGCCGGCTCGTGGAGCGCAAGGGCCTGGCCACCGTCGTCGAGGCCCTGGCGTCCGTGCCCGGCGCCGAGCTCGTCGTGGCGGGCGGGCCCGCCGACGGCCACCTGGACGACGAGCCCGAGGTGCGGCGGCTGCGGGCACTGGCCGCCCGGCTCGGCGTGGCAGGCCGGGTGCACTTCGTCGGTGCCGTGCCGCGCGAGCAGGTGCCGGCGCTGATGCGCGCCAGCGACGTGGTCGTCGCGACCCCGTGGTACGAGCCCTTCGGCATCGTCCCGCTGGAGGCCGCCGCCTGCGGGCGCCCGCTGGTCGGAAGTGCCGTCGGCGGGTTGCTGGACTCCGTCCAGCACGGCGTCACCGGGGTCCTGGTCCCGCCGCGCGACCCGGCCGCGCTCGCGCGTGAGCTGCGGCTCCTCCTCGCCGACCCCGCCCGGCGGCGCCGGCTCGGCGAGGCCGCACGCCGGCGCGCGGTGCGGCTCTACGACTGGCGGCAGGTGGCCGCGCGCACCCTCACCGCCTACGAGTCCGTGGTGTACCCGAGCGTGAAGGAGGCGACGGCATGAGCACCGAGAGCTGGCTCGACGAGCACGGCACCGAGCTGACCGGCGGCCTGGCGAGCCTGCGGGCACAGGCCGCGACGGTGGAGCGCTGGGGCCACCGCCTGGCCGACAAGGTCCGCGGCGGCTCCCGGCTGCTGGCCGCGGGCAACGGCGGCAGCGCCGCCGAGGCGCAGCACCTCACCGGGGAGATCGTGGGTCGCTTCCTCGGCGAGCGCCGTCCCTTCTCCGCGATACCGCTGTGCGCGGACAGCGCCGCGGTCACCGCGATCGTGAACGACTACGGCGTCGAGGAGATGTTCGCCCGGCAGGTCGAGGGCCACGGCCGCCCCGGCGACGTCCTGGTCCTCCTGTCCACCTCCGGCGCGAGCCTGAACGTGCTGCGTGCCGCCGAGCGCGGACGCCACCTCGGCCTGGACGTCTGGGGCCTGACCGGGCCGGCGCCGAACCCGCTCGCGGAGTGCTGCCACGAGGTGGTCGCGGTCGACGCACCCTCGACCGCAGCGGTCCAAGCCGTCCACCTCGTCGCCATCCACGCCCTGTGCGCCGCGATGGACGCCCGCCTCCAGGTGCTGTCCTCCTACCGGCCCGCCCTTCAGGAGGTGACGGCGTGAGCCGGCCGGCCGTAGTGGTGGTCGGGGACGTCGTCCTGGACGCCGACGTCGAGGGCACCGTGGAACGTCTCGCCCCCGACGCCCCGGTCCCCGTCCTGGACGTCGCCGCCACCCGGGAGAGCCCCGGCGGCGCCGGTCTGGCCGCGCTGCTGTGCGCGGCCGCTGGCGCCAGGGTGACCCTCGTCGCCCCGGTCGCCGAGGACGAGTGGGGCGACCATCTTGCCGCCCTTCTCACCGAGCACGTCGAGCTCGTCCGGCTCGGCCACGACGGGGCGACCCGGCGCAAGACCCGCCTGCGCAGCGCGAACCAGTCCCTCGTCCGCGTCGACGACGGTGGCCCCGGAACGCCCCAGCACGTTCCGGTGGCCACGGTGGAGAAGGTCCTGGCGGCGGCGGACGTGGTGCTGGTCTCCGACTACGGGGCGGGCGTCACCCGCGACCCGGCGCTGCGCACCCTGCTGACCGCGGCCGCACGCGGCCGTCGTCTTGTCTGGGACCCGCACCCCCGGGGCGGCGCGCCGGTGCCGGGGGCCACGCTGGTGACTCCGAACTTGGCGGAGGCACGGACGGCGACCGGGCAGGACACCGAACCAGCGGACGTCCTCGCCGCCGCGCTGGTGCGCCGGTGGGACGCCGAGGCGGTGTGCGTCACCGCCGGCGCGGCCGGCGCGTTCCTGGCCCGCCCGGGCGGGGAGGCGACGTTCGTCCCGGCCGTGCCGGTCGCGGGCGGCGATCCCTGCGGTGCCGGCGACCAGTTCGCCGCGTCTGCCGCGGCGGCGCTCGCCCGTGGGGCTGTCGTCCCGGAGGCGGTGCAGGCCGCGGTCGCGGACGCGACGGCGTGGGTCGGGGCCGGCGGCGCCGACGGCTTTCGCGCCCGTGGGAGTCTCCGTCCTGCCGCTGGAGGGCTCTCCGCCGCGGCCCCTGCCGGTGCGGTGGCCGGCGCCCCGGTCCTCGCCGGCGGGCTGCCGCGTGCCGGCGAGGGAGAGGAGCTGGAACGGCTCGCCGGCCGGCTCCGCGGTGACGGGGGCACGCTCGTGGCCACCGGTGGCTGCTTCGACATCGTCCACGCCGGTCACGTCGCCACGCTCCAGGCGGCCCGTCGGCTCGGTGACCGGCTCGTCGTCCTCATGAACTCCGACGCCTCCGTCGCCCGGCTCAAGGGGCCGGGGCGACCCGTCGTCACCGCAGCGGACCGAGCACGCGTGCTGGAGGCGTTCGACTGCGTCGACGCCGTCGTCGTCTTCGACGAGGACGACCCGAGCGCAGTCCTGGAACGGCTCCGTCCGGACGTCTGGGCCAAGGGCGGTGACTACGGCGGAGCGCCGCTTCCCGAGGCCGAGGTCGTCCGCGCCCACGGTGGGCGCGTGGTGCTCCTGCCGTACCTCGGTGGCCGGTCGACCACCTCCATCATCGAGCGCACGGGTGCCGCCGTGCCCGCCACCGCCCGTCCTGCAGATGTCACCGTCCGTCCTCCAGATGGGAGAACCGCGTGAGTCCCACCGCACCCCGTTCACCTCGCGAGCTCGGCACCGTCGTGATCACCGGCGGCTCGAGCGGGCTGGGCGCCGCCGTCGTCGACGCCGTCGCCGCGGCCGGCGGGTCGCCCGCCGTCCTCGATCGCCGCCCCCCTCGTGACGGTGTGCCGTACGTCGAGGTGGACCTTGCCGACTCGCGGGCAGCCGGTGAGGCCGTGGCGCAGCTGGTGGAGGTCGCCGGGCCGCCGTCGGCGGTGGTCACCGCCGCCGGCATCGACGTGCCGGGCGAGCTCGGCGAGCTCGAGCCGGAGGTGTGGGAGCGGGTCGTGCGGGTCAACCTGTTCGGCACGGTCGCCGTCGTGCGTGCCTGCCTGCCGTACCTGGAGGAGTGCTACGGCACCGTGGTCACGGTGGCCTCCACGCTGGCGCTGCGGGGTATGAGTGGGGCGACGGCGTACTCGGCGTCGAAGTTCGGCGTGCGCGGGTTCACTCAGGCCCTCGCCGCTGAGCTGGCCGGCCGCGTCGCAGTGACCGGCCTGGTGCCCGGTGGGATGCGCACGGCGTTCTTCGACGACCGGGACGAGCGGTACCGGCCCGGACCGGACGCCCAGCTCAACGACCCCGCCGACACCGCGGCCGCGGTGCTCACCGCGTTGCGCCAGCCGGTGGGCTCGGAGATCCGGGAGATGCTCGTCATGGCCTCGGGGGAGAGCTCCTGGCCGTGACGGCCGGCGACGTCCTCGTTCTGCGCGCCCTGGGCCTCGGTGACGCCCTCACCGGGGTGGCGGCGCTGCGTGGCGTGCGGCGTGCCTGGCCGGACCGGCGCCTGGTCCTCGCCGCGCCCGCAGGCACCGGCGGCTGGCTGCGTGATCTCGGCGTGGTGGACGCGGTGCTACCGACCACGGGTCTGGACCGGCTCGGCCCGCTCGACGGCGACCAGGATCGTGGGGGCTACCAGGACCGCGGGCACGTGGCCGTCAACCTCCACGGGCGCGGCCCGCAGAGCCACCGGCTGCTCCTGGGGACCCGGCCGGACCGGCTCGTCGCCTTCGCCTCGCCGAAGGCCGGCCACCTCGACGGGCCGCACTGGCGGGCGGACGAGCACGAGGTGGACCGGTGGTGCCGCCTCGTCCGGTGGGCCGGCGGTGCCTGCGGCCGCGAGGACCTGCGGCTGGCGGTGCCACGGCGGGACGGCCACGGACGCGACGGAAACGGTGCGGTCGTCCTGCACCCCGGTGCGGCGTCGGGGTCGCGGCGCTGGCCGGCGGAGCGCTGGTCGTGGCTGGCCGCGCGGCTGTCCGCCGCCGGAGTGCCCGTCCTCGTCACCGGGTCGACGGCGGAGACCGGTCTGTGCGACCAGGTGGTGGCGGGCACCGGCGACTACGGGCGAACGGACCCGGTGGTGCCGGGGCGCCGCCTGGCTGCTGGGACGGTCCGCTCCGTCGCCGGTGCCCTGGACCTGCCGGGGCTGGCGTCGCTCGTGGCCGGCGCCCGCGTGGTCGTCTGTGGCGACACCGGCGTGGCCCATCTGGCCACCGCCGTCGGCACCCCGTCGGTGCTGCTGTTCGGGCCCACCCCGCCGAGCTGGTGGGGGCCGGCGCTCGACCTCGAGCGGCACACCGTGCTGTGGCACGGCAACGGGCTCGGCGACCCGCACGCCGAGACCGTCGACCCGGCGCTGGCGGCAATCACCCCGGGCGAGGTGTGGGACGCGGTGGAGGGGATGCTCAGGCAGTGCGGCTGAGGACGTCCGCGAACCACTCCACGGTGCGGCTGAGGCCCTGCTCCCACGGGACTCGTGGCTCCCACCCCAGCAGCTCGCGTGCCCTGGTGGTGTCCGGTCGGCGGACCTGGGGGTCGTCGACCGGACGCTCGACGAGCTGGACCTGCGAGCGTGAGCCCGTCGCGGCGATGACGTCCTGCGCGATGGCGAGCACCGACCGCTCCTGCGGGTTGCCGATGTTGACCGGCCCCGGGTGCCCCGACCCGGCGAGCGCCAGAACGCCGGCGACGAGGTCGTCGACGTAGCAGACCGACCGGGTCTGGCGTCCGTCACCGGCCACCGTGACCGGCTCTCCCGCGAGCGCCTGGCGGATGAAGGTGGGGATGGCCCGGCCGTCGTCCGGGCGCATGCGGGGGCCGTACGTGTTGAAGATCCGCACGATGCCGGTGTCCACGCCGTGGGTGTCCCGGTAGGCCGTCACGAGCGCCTCGGCGTACCTCTTGGCCTCGTCGTAGACGCCGCGTGGCCCGATCGGGTTGACGTGGCCCCAGTAGTCCTCCGGCTGCGGGTGCACCTGGGGGTCGCCGTACACCTCGGAGGTGGAGGCCAGCACGAAGCGGGCGCCCTTGTCCCGGGCCAGGACCAGGGCCCGCTCGGTGCCGACCGACCCCACCCGCAGGGTCTCGATGGGGAGCTGGAGGTAGTCCACCGGTGAGGCCGGGGAGGCGAAGTGCAGGACCAGGTCCACCTCGCCGCGCACGTGCGTGTTCTCGGTGACGTCGCAGTGCACGAGCTCGAAGTTCGGGCGTCGAGCCAGGTGCGCCACGTTGCCGGGTGTGCCGGTGAGGAAGTTGTCCAGGCAGACCACCTGCCACCCGCGTTCGAGCAGCTCCTCGCACAGGTGGCTGCCGAGGAACCCGGCGCCACCGGTGACCACGGCGCGTCCGCCGGTGATGAGCCTCGTCATACCCGTTGCCCCTCCCTGGCCGCGTCGGCGGCCTCCTCGAGCCGATCCATCATCGCCAGCACGTCCGGTCCCACGGGACGGCGCTCGCGCAGGGCCGTCGGCAGGTCGCGGACGGCGTCCAGGGCCCCGCGGCGGGTGGCCGCCCCGGTCGCCAAAGCCTGGGCGGCCCGGGATCCCGCCCTGCGCCACGGCAGCCGCATCACGCCGGTCAGCACGTGCGAGCGGGCGATCCCCCGTGCCCGCTGCGCCGGCCCGTGGCGCACCGGCGAGGGATGGTGGTGGACGACGGCCTCGTCGACGTAGCACAGGTGCCATCCCGCGGTGACGAGGTCGAGGGCCACCCGTTCCTCCTCGCCGGGGAAGCGCACGACCCGGTCGAACCCCCCGACGGCGAGGAACGCCTCGGTGCGGACCATCGTGGCGCACGCCACGAACCCGAGCAGCGAGGGCCCGGGACCACCCCCCGCTGGCGGCCGCAGCGGCGAGCGGGCCATCTCCACGGACACCGGGTCGAGTCGCTGGTCGGCTCCGACGAGGATCCGTGCGGTGACCGCGCCGACCCGGGGGTGAGCGCTCAGGGCGTCAGCGGCCAGGGCCAGCGCGCCGGGCGCCCACCACGAGTCGTCGTCGGCGAAGGCGACGAACGGCGTCCGCGCCCTGCGGGCCCCGACGGTCCGGGCGTACGCGCCGGCGTTGCGGTCGAGCTTGACGACGTCGACGTCGGGGTGCGCAGCCCGCACCGCCTCGGCGGAGCCGTCCGTGGAGGCGTTGTCGACGTAGACCACCGGCGCCCGGTGGCGGCTCAGCGAGGCGAGCAGCTCGCGGCGGCGGTTGCGGCTCATCACCACCACGGTGACCCGGGCGTCCTCGACCGGGCGGGTCACGCCGGTCCTCCGCGTGGGGCAAGGTCGCGCTGCTGCACCCGCTCCTCCCGGTGTCGCTCGAGCCGCTCTCGTGGCGGTGGCCAGGGCGGCCCGCGCCGTGGCCAACGCTGGCACCGACTCGCGACAGGCGCATCTCGTGAGCCGCTCCCCGGATTGCCGACCCGTCGGCCGCACCGCACAGTTGCCCCGTGCCAACCGAGACCGACGACGTCCAGCGCGTCGCCCGCGACACCTTCGGCTGGGCGGAGCTGCGCCCCGGCCAGGCGGAGGCGATGGCAGCGGTGGTGGCCGGCCGTGACGTCCTGGCGGTGATGCCCACCGGCTACGGCAAGTCCGCCGTCTACCAGGTGCCGGCCGTGCTCCGGGACGGGCCCACCGTCGTCGTCTCCCCTCTCATCGCCCTCCAGGCCGACCAGGTCGCGGGACTCGCGGACGCCGGCGGGCCGGACGCCGTGGCCGTCAACTCCGCGCAGGACGGGCCCGAGAACGCCGAGGCCTGGGAGGCCGTGCGCGAGCACGGCGCGGAGTTCCTGTTCCTGGCGCCCGAGCAGCTGGCGAAGGACTCGGTCGTCGACCGGCTCCGGGCGTCCCGCCCCTCGCTGCTCGTCGTCGACGAGGCGCACTGCGTGTCCTCCTGGGGCCACGACTTCCGCCCGGACTACCTCGCCCTCGGCTCCGCCGTCGACCGGCTGGGTCGACCCCCGGTCGTGGCACTGACCGCGACGGCGTCCGGCCCGGTCCAGCGGGAGATCACCGAGCGGCTGGGCCTGCGCGACCCGCTCGTCGTCACCCGTGGGTTCGACCGGCCCAACCTCATGCTCGAGGTGCACCGGCACACGAGCGCCGACGACAAGCGGCGCGCCGTCCTGGCCCAGGTCAGTGAGCTGGCCGGCCCGGGACTGCTCTACGTCGCGACCCGCAAGCAGACCGAGGCCTACGCCGCCGAGCTGGTCGACCGTGGCCTGCGAGCGGCCGCCTACCACGCCGGACGGCGGGCCGAGCACCGCGACGGCGTCCACCGTGCCTTCCTCGACGGAGCCCTCGACGTCGTCGTCGCCACCTCCGCGTTCGGGATGGGCATCGACAAGCCGGACGTGCGCTACGTCGTGCACGCCGACGCCCCGGAGTCCCTCGACAGCTACTACCAGGAGATCGGACGCGCCGGGCGGGACGGCCGGCCCGCCGTGGCCTCCCTGCACTACCGGCCCGAGGACCTCGGGCTGCGACGGTTCTTCGCCACGACGTCGGTGGACGAGGAGTCGCTGCGCGCCGTCCTGACGGCGCTGCGGGCCGCGCAGCGGCCGGTGCCAGTGGCGGCCCTGCGCCGGGAGCTCGCGATGCCGGCCCGCCGCCTCACCACCCAGGTCAACCTCCTCACGGAGGTGGGCGCCGCGGCGCGCAGCCGGCGGGGTGTGCGGGCGGTCGGTGACGACCCGCCGGCCCGCGTCGTCGAGGCGGCGGTCCGCTCGACCGAGTCACGGGAACGGATCGCCCGCTCCCGGATCGAGATGATGCGCGGCTACGCCGAGACGACCGCGTGCCGGCGGGACTTCCTGCTGGGGTACTTCGGGCAGGAGCACAGCGGCGGGTGCGGCAGGTGCGACGTCTGCCGGTCCGGGGCCGTCGCCCGCGACGACGACGACGCCGGCACGGCCAAGGCCTGGCCGCTGCAGGCTCCGGTCGTGCACGCCCAGTGGGGGCCGGGGACGGTGATGCGTCACGACGGCGACCGGATCACCGTGTTCTTCGAGACCGAGGGCTACAAGACCCTGTCCGGTGACCTCGTCGACGACCAGGAGCTGCTGCGCCGGGCGTGAGGCCGGTCTCGAACCAACCGGCCCCGGGGCGCGGGGCCCGGCCGCCTCAGCGGCCGGTGCTCGCGGTGTACCGCAGGTAGGGCTTGACGACCTCGAGGTCGCCGAAGCGCTGCTCGGCCTCCTCGGTCGGGATGTCGTTGCTGACGATCACCCGGTCACCGGGCTGCCAGTCGGCGGGGGTGGCGAACGGGCCCAGGTCGTTCATCTGCAGAGCGTCCAGGGTCCGCAGGATCTCGTCGAAGTTGCGGCCCGTGCTCTTCGGGTAGGTCATCATCAGCCGGATCCGGTTGGCGGGGTCGATGATGAAGACGGACCGTACGGAGCTCGCGTCCCCCTCGCCCGGGTGGATCATGTCGTAGAGCTCGGCGACCTTCTTGTCCGGGTCGGCGATGATCGGGTAGTCGACCGAGGTGTGCACGACGTCCTCGATGTCGGGCTTCCACCTGTGGTGGTCCTCGACGGAGTCGACCGAAAGTGCGATCACCTTGGTGTTCCGCTTGGCCCACTCCTCGCTCATCAGGCCGACGCGGCCGAGTTCGGTGGTGCACACCGGGGTGAAGTCGGCCGGGTGGCTGAACAGGATCGCCCAGCTGTCGCCCTTCCACTCGTGGAAGGAGATCTCGCCCTCACTGGTGGGGGCGGTGAAGTCGGGGGCGGTGTCGCCCAGGTGCAGGCAGGTCATGAGTGTGTCCCTTCGTCCGGCGGGTACGTCTCATCACTCTCCTTCGTACAGTACATGCCCCTGGGGGTATGGCGAGGCCGCCACTTCCACTGCCATTCACCACCCCAGCTCGTGGCAGCTCCGGTCCGCGGTCGTCTCGACCTGCACGGTCGCGTGCTCGACGCCGTGCCGCGTCCGCAGCACCCGCCGGGCGTCGCCAAGGACGCGCGGGCCGACCGCCGGGTCGGCCGCCACGAGGTGGGCCGTCGCGACGTTCATCCCGGAGGTGAGCGTCCACACGTGCAGGTCGTGGACGTCGTCCACGCCGTCGATCGCGGCCAGGTCCGCGGCGACCGCGTCCACCACGACCCCGGCCGGGGCCTGCTGGCCGAGGACGGCGAGCACCTCCCGGCCCAGGAGCACCGCCCGGACCACGACGAATGCGCCGACCGCGAGGGCGACGACGGTGTCCCACACCCCCGACCCGGTCGCCGCGACGAGCCACCCCGCCGCGAGCACCGCGAGGGACCCCACCGTGTCGGCCAGCACCTCGAGGTAGGCACCCTTGACGTTGATGCTCTCCGCGGCGCCGGAGCGCAGCAGGACGAGGGCTCCGAGGTTCACCGCGAGGCCGAGCGCGCCGACGACGAGCATCGGACCGGCGCTGGGTGCCACCGTCGAGCCGATCCGGCCGACCGCCTCGACGACGACGTACACCGACACCCCGAGCATGAGCAGCACCGCCAGCCCGGAGGCGAGGACCTCGGCGCGGTAGGAACCGAACGTCCGGCGTCCCGTGTCGTCGGGACGGGTGGCGACGCGGGTGGCGACGAGGGCGGCGCCGAGAGCCACGACGTCGGCGGCCATGTGGCCGGCGTCCGACAGGAGCGCCAGCGACCCGGAGACCAGGCCGGCGACGAGCTCGACGACGAAGAACACGGCGATGAGGGTGAAGGACACCGCGAGCCGCCACCGGTGCCGCCCTCCGGCGTGGCCGGCCGGCGCGGGCCGCGTGTGCCCGTGACCAGCACCCATCAGCGCCGGGTCCCCCGGCCGGGACGGAGGCGCTCCGAGGTCCCCATGACACCCCCTGCACCAGGACGGCTTTCGCGAGGTCCTCGGCGAGCATGACACAGACGGCTCCGCTGGGGACGAGGCGGCCCCGGTCCTCAGCCGAGCAGGGCGACCCTGCCGGCAGCGATCCCGAGGACGACGGCGCCGGCGGCCGAGCAGTGCAGGACGGCGGCAGGTGCCATGGTCAGCGGGGCGGGGACGTCACGGGGACCGGGTGCCGCCTGCTCGGTCACCGCGCGGAACGCCGGCGCCAGCCAGCGCAGGTAGTAGAAGAGGCTGGCGACCGTGTTCACCGCGCCGACGACGACCAGCCACATCAGGCCGCCGTCACCGGTGGCGGTGAAGACGGCGAGCTTGCCCACGAAGACGACGGTGGGCGGGGTGCCGACCAGGCCGAGGAGGGCGACCGTCAGGCTCAGCACGACCCAGGGCCGGTGGCGCACCCCGGTGGCCCAGTCGGAGATCGTCCGCGCCCCGGGCAGGGCCGCGACCGCCGCGAACGCCCCGACGTTGGTGACCGCGTACCCGACGAGGTAGACGGCCAGCGCCGGCACCGCCACGTCCGTGCGACCGGCGACCGCGACGACCATGAAGAGGTAGCCGACCTGGCTGATCGCCGAGTAGGCGAGCAGCCGCAGCGGGTCGTCCTGCCGGAAGGCCGCCAGGTTCCCCAGGGTCATGCTCGCGGCGGCAAGCAGCGCCACGACGAGTGTGACGTCCACCGCCACCTGGGCGAACGGTTCCGCGAGCAGGCGGAAGGCGGCTGCCACCGCCCCCACCTTCGGAACCGTGGTGAGGAACGCCCCCACTGCGGGCGTCGTCCCGGCGGTGACGTCCGGGACCCAGAAGTGCACCGGCACCGCACCGGCCTTGAAGGCCACACCGGCGAGCAAGCCGAGCACGCCGACCGCCGTCAGTCCTCGTGGCGCCTCCGCCAGCCCCACCGCCAGCGCGGCGTACCCGGTGCGGCCGGTGGCGAGCACCAGTGCCGCCACGCCCACGAGCATGAGGACGCCGACCAGCGCCCCCATCAGGTAGTACTTCAGCGAGGCCTCCACCGCGCGCGCGTCCTTGACGAAGCCGGCCAGGGCGTACAGCGGCACACTGGCGAGCAGGTAGGCCGCCGCCAGCAGGAGCAGGTCGCTGGACGCCGCCAAGGCGCTCGCTCCGATCGCGCCGAGCAGACCCAGCACGTAGACCTCGGTCTCGCGGGGGTGCCCGGCGAAACGGGCCCGGGCCAGGACGACGAAGCCGGCGGTCGCTAGCGCGACGCTCAGGCGCACCACCCCGGTCACCGCGTCCACGGTCCACGTTCCGGAGAACACCACCCGGTCCCCGCCGGCGAGCCCGGCTGCGGCGGCGGCCGCCGCGCCGCCCAGCGCCGTCAGCGTCAGCACGGCCACCCGGCCCTGCCGGCGCTGGGGGGTCCACAACCCGAGCAGCAGCCCGCCGACCGCCCCGGCCAGCAGCAGGATCTCCGGCAGCAGCGCGAGCAGCTCCGTGGCGCGGCTTCCCGTCACCGCGAGACCAGCTCGACGAGAGTCACCGCGGCCGGCTCGACGACGTCCAGCAGCGGGCCGGGGACGAGGCCGATCAGCACCGACAGCGCCAGCAGGCCGGCGACCGGGGCGAGCTCGTGGGCTCGCACGTCGTCGGTCTCCGGGACGTCCCCGGTGGCGGGGACGGCGGGGGCCCCGGCGAGCAGCCGCCGGATCGCCCGCAGGAAGAGCCCGGCGGTGACGAGGATGCCGGTGACCGCGACGACGGTGGCCACTGGCGCGGCCTGCAGGGCGCCGGTGAAGATCTGGAACTCGGCGATGAAGCCGGACAGTCCCGGCAGGCCGAGCGACCCGAACGCCGCGACGGCGAACAGCGCGGAGAATCGGGGCGCGGTGCCGGCGAGCCCGCCCCACCGGTCGAAGGCGTAGCTGCCGCCCCGTCTCCACAGGTACCCGGTGAGCAGGAACAGGGCCCCGGTGATCAGGCCGTGGCTGACCATCTGCACCACCGCGCCCGAGGTCGCCACCTGCCGGGCGGCCGGGTCCGTCCCGGCTACGAGACCGGCCGCCCCGAGGCCGAGAAGGACGTAGCCCATGTGGTTCACCGACGTGTAGGCGATCATCCGTTTCGCGTCGGTCTGCGCGAGCGCGACCAGGGCCCCCCACACGACGCTGACGACGCCGAGGACGACGATGACCATGGCCCAGCGCTGCCAGGCGCCGGGCAGCATCGGCATGGCGATCCGGGCGAAGCCGTAGGTGCCGAGCTTCAGCAGCACGCCGGCGAGGATCGCCGACCCGGCGGCCGGGGCGTCGGTGTGCGCGTCCGGCAGCCAGGTGTGGAACGGGAACGTCGGGGTCTTCACCGCGAGCCCGACGACGATGGCCAGCAGGACGAGGGAGCCGGCCACCGGGGAGTCCTGCAGCGGCGGGGACTCGGTGAGCCGCACCATGTCGAACGTGCGGTCCGGTGAGCCGAGGAACAGCCCGATGAAGCCGACGAGCAGCGCCAGTGACCCGAGGAAGGTGTAGAGGAAGAACTTCAGCGCGCTGCGCTGCCGGTCACCGTGGCCCCAGCCGGCGATGACGAAGTACATGCCGACGATGGACAGGTCGAAGAAGACGAAGAACAGGATGAGGTCGAGGGCGGCGAAGGTGCCCAGCACCGTGGTCTGCAGGAACAGGAACAGCGCCGCGTAGGAGCGCGGCCGGTTCGGCTCCCGCCAGGACCAGACCGCGGCCGCCAGGAACAGGACGTTCGTCAGCGCCAGCAGCGGCAGCGACAGCCCGTCGACGCCGACGTGGTAGCCGGCGTCGACCGTGGGGATCCACGTGGTCCTCAGCTCGAACGCGATCCCGTCGGCCGGGTCGTACCGCCACCACATCCAGCCGACGAGGACGAGCTCGACGACGCTGGTGGCGACCCAGGCGCCCAGGGGGAGCCGGCGGGCCGTACCGGGCAGCACGAGGAGCCCGAGCGCCACCACGACGGGCAGCAGGACGACGACGGTCAGCAGCACGGGCTCTCACCCTCCGATCAGCAGCAGCACGAGGAGCAGGCCCAATCCGCCGGCGGCCATGGCGTAGTACTGGTGCAGCAGCCCGGTCTGCGGGCGCCGGGCCAGCCCCCCGACGCGGTAGAGGGCCCGGGCGGTGGCGGTCACCGCTCCGTCGACGCCGCTGCGGTCGAACCGGGTGACCCGGCCGGCGAGCCCGGTGGTGCCGGTGGCCGCGGACATCACCAGCCGGTCCACGCCCCCTTCGTCGACCGCGGCCAGCCCGTGGGCCAGCGCCGTCACCGGGCGGCCGGTCAGCAGGGCGCCGAGCCCGGCCCAGCGGTGCAGCGGCGTCCGCTCCACGGCGGTGGTCAGCGCCGGCCACAGCAGGACGGCGGCCAGCACGCCGGTGGCCAGGACCGCGGACACGACCAGGTCGGCCGGTGCCGCCACCGGCTCCGCCGGCACGCCGAGCAGGGTGCGTACCCACCGGCCCACCGAGGGCAGGGCCAGCACCCCGAGCCCGGCGGCCGGCAGCGCCAGCGTCACCGCGACCGCGGTGGTGGCGACCGGGACCCGGGCGACTGCCGGGGCCTCGCCGTCCGGAGCGTCGTCCGGCCGGGCCAGGACGACGCCGAGCAGCTTGCCGGCGTACCCGGCCGACAGGGCCGCCGCGGCGAGCGCGACGACGTGCAGCGCCTCCCCGTGCACGGAGGCGAGCACCTGCTCCTTGGTGGCCCACAGCGCGAGGGGCGGCACCCCGCTCAGGGCCAGGGCCGCCACCACGGCCGCTGCCCCGACACCGCGCTGGCGCCGGGCGGCGCCCCGTAGCTCCGCCAGCTTCTTGGTGCCCAGTGAGGTCAACCAGGCACCGGCGGCGACGAAGAGCGCGGCCTTGACCGCCGCGTGGGCGACGAGGTGCGACGTGCCCGCGGCCAGTCCGGAGACGCCCGCGGCCAGGACGACGAACCCGATCTGGGCAGCGGTGCTGGCGGCCAGCAGCTGCTTGACGTCGCGCTGCGCGAGGGCCACCGCGCCCAGCACCAGCGCCGTCAGCGCCCCGGCCCAGGCCGCGGCCGGCGCGGCCCAGCCGGTGGCCTGGAGCAGCGGGTGGAGCCGGATCAGCAGGTACCCACCTGCTGCCACCATCGTGGCCGAGTGCAGCAGCGCGCTGACCGGGCTCGGGCCCTCCATCGCCGCCGACAGCCAGGCGGAGAACGGCAGCTGCGCGGACTTGCCGAGGGCGGCGAGCAGGACGCCGGCGGCGGCGACGTGCAGCCACGGCCCGTCGGCGCCGGGCAGGTCGGCGAGGCGCAGGCTGCCGGTACCGGCCAGAGCGGCCCCCGCCGCCACGTACAGGCCGAGGTCCGCGGCCCGGGTGGTGAGGAACGCCGTCGTGCCGGCCTCCACCTTGCCCGGGAGCTCCCAGTGGAAGGCGATCAGGGCGTAGGAGGCCATCCCCATCACCTCCCACGCCAGCAGCAGCGTGGTCAGGGTGCTGGCGGTGACGGTCACGTGCATGGCCGCGGCAAACAGCAGCAGGAAGCCGAAGAACCGGGCCCGGGCGGCGTCCCGGGGCAGGTCGGCGGCGGCGAACACGGTGAGCACGGCCGTCACCGTGGCAACCGTCACCACCATCACCGCCGAGAGCGCGTCGACGGCCAGCGCGAGCTCACCGCCGTCGACCAGGCCGACGAAGCGGGCCTCGGCCTGCGGCCGGGTGTCCGCAGCGGCGACGGCAGCCAGCAGGGTCAGCGCGGCAGCGGCGACGGCGGTTGGTGCGGCCACCCGGTCGGCGCGCCGGCCGGCCAGCAGCAGCGCCCCGCCGGTCAGGGCCGGGACCGCCACCAGCGCGGCGAGGAGGGCGCTCACCCGTGCAGCTCCGTCGCCATGTCCACCATGTCCACCTGGCGGGTGCGGTAGATGGCGATGGTGGCGGCGAAGCCCATCACCATCTCCACGGCCATGACGACCAGGGCGACGACGACGAGCATCTGCGCGTCCGGCGTCCCGGGGCTCAGGAAGTACCAGGCGGCCCCGGCGCCGAGCAGCACGCCGTTGACGACGAGCTCGAGCCCCATCATCACCATGACGATCGACTGCTGGGACAGCGCGCCGAACAGCCCGACGCCGACCAGCGCGGCGGCGACGGTGAGGACGATCTGCAGGGTCATCGCGGCAGCCCTCCGGGCACGGGGTCGTCGGGCCGGCGACGGTCCAGCTCAGGCCCGAACCGGTCGTAGCGGCCCCGGGACGTCGCCAGCACCGTCCCGGCGAGGATGGTGGCCAGCAGGCCCACGCCGACGACGATCATGACGAGCATGTGCGAGCCCATCACGGCCTCGCCGAGCTGGCGGGTGCTGTCGTCCGGTCGGGGACCGGCGGGCTCGGGCCAGTCCACCGTCCAGATCCCGGCGGTCAGGACCAGGAACGTCGTCACCCCCACGGCCGCGGACCCCCTGGCGTTGTGCACCATGGTCATCGGCATCAGCCCGGCCGGGTTCATCATGAACATGATCATGAAGACGGCCATCACGGCCATCTCCATCGTCATCATCAGTGCGGTGACCAGGGCCAGGTAGGGCAGGTCCAGGGCGAGCAGCATGAGCGCTACCGCGAGGAACGAGGCGAGCAGCGCGAACGTCGCCCGGGCCATCGAGTCGACGACGAAGACCAGGACGCCGGCCGCCACGGCCAGTGCGCCCAGGACCCCGAGGACGACGGTCAGCGTGCTCACCGGTACACCCCCGCCAGTGCCAGGACCGAGACCACCAGCGCCTGCAGGAGGGTCAGTGGCACGAGCACGACCCACGACACCTCGACGAACCGGTCCGGGCGGATCGCGGGTAGGCGGCGTCCGACGGCGACGAGCACGGCGAGCACGGCGAGGGTCTTGACGGCGTGCCAGCCGATGTCCGGTAGCCAGGGGCCCTGCCCCGCGCCGAGGAACAGCGCGGCGGCCATCGCCGCCGAGACCCCGAGGAACACGTACCGGCCCAGCTGCACGAGCAGCCGGTCCGCCCCGGACAGCTCGGACAGCAGCCCGCCCCCGGCGTCCGCGGACGCCGGCGGGTCGAACGGTCCCCAGAACGCGAAGGCCGCGCTGCCCGCGACGAACACGGCGAAGGCCACCGGCATGGTGACGACGAACCACAGGTCCTGCTGCGCGGACACCACGTCGGTGACCCGCAGCGAGCCGGCGCCCACCCCGACCGTGATGAGCGCGAACATCAGCGGCAGCTCGTAGGCCAGGCCCTGGGCCAGAAAGCGGTACCCCCCGACCAGGGAGTACACGGCGTTGGGCCCCCACCCCACCAGCCACAGCGCCGCCCACAGCAGCGCCTCGGCGGCGTTGAACCACACCAGCTCGGCCGAGGAGGGCGCGAGGACCCGGCCGCCGAGCGGGACGACGGCCGCGGCCAGGACCGCGAGCACCGGGACGGCCACCACCCCGGCCCGCAGCAGCAGGACGTCGGGGCGCAGGGTGCGCCGCGGCTGGGTGCTCAGGTGCCGCAGACCCTCGCGCACGGGGTCGGACCACGCTGCGGCGCCGCCCAGCGCGACCGAGTCCGCGACGGCCACGACCAGCCCCAGCCCGAGTGCGGCGGCGAGCACCACCAGCGCCTCAACCATGGCTGTGCCCCTCGTGCCCCCCGTGCCCCTCGTGCCGGTGGTGCCCCTCGTGCCTGCCGGCCGGCACGCCCGACGCGGCTGCCGGCGACGGATCGAGCGTCGAGACGGCCAACCGGAGGGCAGCCAGCTCCGCGCCGTCCGTCATCGCGGCCACGGCCTGCGGTGAGGCCGGTGGCGGTGGGTCGCCGTCCTCGGTCAGTGAGCCGGCCCAGCGCCGGACCCGCTCGGCGGCGTCCCGGCCCTGCTCGTCGCAGCCGATCCCGCGCAGCGACCAGGTGAGCACCCGGGACCGGGTGACCCGGCGGGCGAGCCGGTGGGCGCGGGCGCCGGCGCCCGCCGCTCCCGCCAGGAGGTCCGCCCGGGTGCGGCGGGCCTCGAGTGCGGCCAGGGGCCACCCGGCGACGACGAGCAGCCGCGACAGCACGTCGGCCGCCACGACCTGGGGGGACGCCGCCGGGGGCAAGGCGGCGTCCGGATCGACCCACGTCACGTGCGGCTCAGTGAGCACGTCGCCCTGCAGCCGGCCGTGCACCACCAGGCCGGTCGGCCAGGCGGGCAGCCACGGGCCGACGGTCACGGCCAGCGAGTCGAGCTCCAGGCCGTCCCGGTCCGCCGCGGTCTGGGCCATCGGCAGCCCGGCGACCTCGCCGCCGTGGTGCATGTGCTCGCCGTGGTCCATGTCCCCGTGGTCCCCGTGGTCCATGCCGCCGTGATCCATGCCGTTCATGCCGTCGGCACCGTGCTCGTCCGGTCGGGGTGCCGCCTGCCACGGGTCGCCCGGCGCCGGGTCCGCGCCGGAGGCGGCGAGCCGGGTCGCGGCGCCGGTGAGGGAGTCCGCCAGCGCACCCGGCGTCCGGACCTGGACCCGCAGCCGGGGCGCCGGCAGCTGGCTCCACAGCAGCTCGACCGCCGCCGCGAGCCCTGGCCCGGGGTCCCCCAGCACGAGCAGGACGTCGGCGTCCGCCGGGGATAGCGCCGCAGGCCAGCGCCGGTGGTCCAGCTCCGTCTCCGCGGCCCAGCGCAGTGCCCGCGCCTCGGGGGAGTCCACCACCAGCACCCGCGGACGGGCCAGCGCCCACGACGTGACGGCCGTTCTCAGGCCCACCGCAGCGCCCCCTCCCGCCAGACGTAGACGACCCCGACGAGCAGCACGGCGAGGAAGCCGAACATCTCCACGACGGCCGTCGTGCCCATGTCCGCGACGACGACGGCCCACGGGTACATGAACACCATCTCCATGTCGAAGGCCAGGAACAGCAGGGTGACCGCGTACCAGCGGACGTGGAACCGGGAGACGGCGTGCTGCTGCGGCACCGAGCCGCCCTCGAACGGCAGCACCCGCGCCGGGGCGCGGGTGACCGCGAGCGCCGCGGCCGCGCCGTACACCCCGACCACGAGCGCCCCCGCGGCGGCCAGCAGCGACAGCGCGCTCATGGCCCCGTAGGCAACCACAGCCGACGGGCCGGCGCCAGTCGCCGGCCCGGAGAGCGCCCGCCGTCCCGGTCGGGTCTCACGACGGCTCCGCCTCGGCGAGCAGCGTGCCCATCATGCCCAGGTCCTCGTGGTCCAGGATGTGGCAGTGGTAGACGGTGAGCCCGGGGAAGTCGGCGAAGCGCACCCGGAGCGTCACCGTCCTGCCGGCCGGGACGTTGACGACGTCCAGCCACTGCGGCGGACCCTGGACCGGCTCGCCGTCGCGGGCGACGACCTGCACCGGCCACACGTGCAGGTGGAAGGGGTGGTCCATCGGGCTGACGTTGGCGATGGTCCACTCCTCCACCGTTCCCACGGTGACCGGCGTGTCCACCCGCTGGGCGTCGAACTCCCGCCCGTCGATGGTGAAGGCCATCCCGCGGCCCATGCCCGTCCCCATGCCCATCCCCATGGCGAAGGTGAGGGTGCGGCGTCCGTCGACCGCGGCCTCGCGCAGGTCGGGCAGGTCCACGAGCCGGTCCGGCAGCGCGGGAGGGTCGCTGGCGGTGGCGCCTCCGGTGAGCTCCAGCAGCACCGTGGCGTCCTGCTCACCCCGGCCCGGGCCCATACCGGGGCCCATGCCCATGCCCATGTCGCCGCGGTCGACGGGCAGGGTGGTCAACCTGGCCTGCGCCGTGCCGAGCCGGGCGAGCAGCTGCACCCGGTTTCCCGGGGCGAGCAGGACGTCGTCCACCTCGACGGGTTCCGCCAGGTGACCGGCGTCCGCACCGATCTGGACCAGCTCCCCGCCGTCCAGCCGCAGGCGCAGGAAGCGGGAGGTGCAGGCGTTGACCACCCGCCAGTGCTCCCAGCTCCCCGGCTCGACCCGCGCGCTCGGCCGGAGCTGGCCGTTGACGAGCACGAGCTCGCCCTCGCGGCCTGCCATGACGTCCATCGGGCCGGCCGCCGCGACCCGGTCCCCGTCGAGGCTGACGTCGCTGACGACCAGTACCCGCTCGCGGGCGGCGGGTAGCTCCGGGTCCTCGTCGGACTCGATGACGATGGTGCCGGCCAGGCCCCCGAAGAGCTGGTCGGCCACGAGCCCGTGCAGGTGCGGGTGGTACCAGAACGTCCCGGTCGGGTGGTCCGGCGGGACGTCGTACTCGTAGCGGAACGTCTCGCCGTCCTCGATCCGCACCAGCGGGTTGTCCCCGTTGCCCCGCGGGGACACGTGCAGCCCGTGCACGTGCAGGTTGGTGGCGGCGCCCAGGGCGTTCTCGACGTCCACCCTCACCCGGTCGCCGGGCCGTAGCCGGAGGGTCGGTCCCGGCACGGACCCGTTGTAGGACAGGGCGTGGACGGTCCGCCCGGCCAGCGTCACCGGCCCGGCGACCGCGCGGAGCCGGGCCTCCAGGACGCCACCGGCGCTGCGCAGCTCGTCCGGCTCGGTCAGCGCGCTGCCGCCGGCGTCGCCCCGGGGCGTCGTCCCGGCCCTGTCGTCGGCGCCGTCCCCGGCGCCCCACCGGCCGATGACGCCGGCTGACCCCAGGGAGATCGCGGCGACCCCGGTCCCGGCGAGGACGAGCACCTGGCGCCGGCTGGGACCGCTGCGCTCGTCAGGCACCCGGGTCAGTCCCCGTCCAGCTCGTGCCGGCGCGCCCGGTACTCGGCCTCGTCGATCTCCCCCCGGGCGAAGCGCTCGTCGAGGATGCGGCGCGCCGCGGACTCCCGGGGGGCGGTGCCGGCGTCGGAGGACCGCCCTCCCGAGGACCCGCCGACAGTTCGTGCCAGCACGACCACGAGGACGATGAGGCCCACGAGGACCAGCAACCACCACAGCCACATCCAGCCCATGCCTGCTCCCCAGCCCATGCCGTACCCGTGTCCCATCCAGCCCGTGCCGAGCTCCTGACCCATCGAGCCACCGCCTCTCCACGCCGAAGCCGTTCCCGTCAACGGCGACCACCGTGCCAGCCGGACCTGGGAGGACGCCCGGGGGGGCGTCAAGGTTCGATGAAGAAGAGTGCGGGCGGGGTGCGGACGACGTCCGGCGGTCGCTCGGTGCCACGAGCGCCCGGCACCATGGTGGGCATGGTGCACAGTGAAGGGCGACGGGCGCTCGTCGTCGACGACGAGCAGCCGCTGGCTGCCGTCATCGCGAGCTACCTCGAGCGGGAGGGGTTCGAGGTGGCGCAGGCCTACGACGGTCCCAGCGCCCTCGACGTGGCCCGCGAGCTGGACCCCGACGTCGTCGTCCTGGACCTGGGGCTGCCCGGGCTCGACGGAGTCGAGGTGTGCCGGGTGCTGCGCACGTTCTCGGACTGCTACGTCGTCATGCTCACCGCACGCAGCGACGAGACCGACACTCTCGTCGGCCTGTCGGTCGGCGCGGACGACTACGTCACCAAGCCGTTCAGCCCGCGGGAGCTCGTCGCCCGGATCCGGGCGATGCTGCGCAGGCCGCGCGCCCCGAGCGGGCGCCCGGACGGCGGGGAGGCTCCGGTCCTCGCCTTCGGCGACCTCGTCATCGATCCGGTGGCGCGCGAGGTGAGTGTCGAGGGCCGGCCCGTGCCGCTGACCCGTACCGAGTACGACGTGCTGGCGGCGCTGGCGGCGCGTCCCCGACTGGCGTTCACCCGTCGCCACCTCATCGACACCGTGTGGGGCCAGGACTGGATCGGCGACGAGCACCTCGTCGACGTCCACGTCGGGCACCTGCGTCGCAAGCTCGGGGACGACGCGGCTGCGCCCCGGTTCATCCGCACCGTGCGAGGAGTGGGCTACCGGATGGGGGACGGCGCCCCGCGGACGGCCGGCGGTGCGAGATGACGGCGACGGGCCGTGCCGGTGGCCGGACCGGGCTGGGGACGCGGCTGCTCGCCGCGCAGGTGCTCGTCGTCCTGACCGGGGCTGCGACCGCCTGGCTGGTGGCCGGGGTCGTCGGGCCGCCGATCTTCCACGAGCACCTGGCCCGGGCCGCGGGGACCGAGCCGGGTCAGGAGCTCGCGCACGCCGAGGCTGCCTTCCAGTCCGCGACCGTCATCGCCCTGGCGGTGGCTCTGCTCGCGGCGACGGCGGCGGCGCTCGCGGTCAGCCTGTTGGTGACCCGCCGGGTCCGGCGCTCGCTGCGCACGCTGTCCGAGGCGGCGTCCACGGTCGCCGCCGGTCGTTACACGGCCCGGGTGCACGCAGCGGGTCTGGGCGCCGAGTTCGACGCGCTGGCGCTGTCGTTCAACCGGATGGCGGACCGGCTGCAGAGCGTCGAGGCGACCAGACGGCGGCTGCTCGCCGACCTCGCCCACGAGATGCGGACGCCGGTCGCGACCCTGGACGCCTACCTGGAGGCCTTCGAGGACGGCGTCCGGGACCTGGACGCCGACACCGCGGCGATGCTGCGGACGCAGACCCGGCGTCTCGGGAGGCTCGCGCAGGACGTCAGCGCGGTCTCTCGGGTCGAGGAGCACCAGGTGCCGCTCGCCGTCCGGCGCGTCCCGGCGGAGGCCCTGGTGCACTCCGCGATGGCTGCCGCGGCGACCCGGTTCGCCGACCGGGGTGTCGCCCTCACGGCGCAGGTCAGCGCGGGGGTGCCGAACCTGGAGGTCGACCCCGACCGACTCGGCCAGGTCCTCGGCAACCTGCTCGACAACGCCCTGCGGCACACCCCCGGCGGCGGCCGCGTCACCGTGTCGGCCCACCGCCGTGACGGCGGCGCCGAGATCGAGGTCACCGACACCGGCGAGGGGATCGCGCCGGAGCACCTGGACCACGTGCTCGAGCGCTTCTACCGGGTCGACTCGGCCCGGGACCGTGAGCACGGCGGGTCCGGCGTCGGGCTGGCGATCTGCAAGGCGCTGGTCGAGGAGCACGGCGGGCGGATCACGGTGCTGAGTGCGGGGCCCGGCGCCGGTACCACGGTGAGGGTGTGGCTGCCGGTCCCCGGCCACCGGCCGGCGCCCACGGCGTCCGGGTGAGGCCCGTCAGCCGGTCGGGCAGTCCCGCAGGGCGGCCCGCTCGAAGTCGGGCACCGGACGCTGCCGAGCCTGCTCCGGTGTGGTCGCCAGGCCGTTCTCCTCGATGTCCTGGATGAGCCAGTCCATCTCGACGATCTCGCGCCGCTGTGCCTCGCTGATCTCGACGGCGAGCTCGCAGACCCGGACGTCCTGCATACCGGCGCGCTCGGCACGGGTGATCGCCAGCGAGTGGTGCGGGATCATCGCCTGCATGAAGTCGACGTCCCCGACGGACGCCTGGCTGCGGTCGAGGTAGATCCCCCCGCCGAGCAGCAGCAGGCTCACGACGACGACCGCCGCGTTGGCCTTCGCGCTGCGGTACATGCTGAGCATCCACGCCAGCATCACCAGACCCATGGACCCGCCCATGGTCAGCGCCATGAAGACCCGGCTCTCGCTGAACCGGACGTGGCTCCACTCCCAGGAGCCCACGAACATCAGCCAGTACATGACCACCATGGCGGTGAGGATCATCGCCGCGAAGCGGAGGTACATGCCCCGTTGGTGGCCTCCGTGCTGCTGGTGGTCCCCCTGCTGCTGGTGGGCCTCGTGCTCGTTCGGTTGCGTCGTCATCTCCCGTGGCCTCCCGTGGGTGTCCGTACTGCCTCACGCCGTCCGGTCCGCGGCGCGGCCCCAGCCTGGTGGCAGCCCACGGAGGCGGCGACCCGAGGACGGCGCCTTCATCAAATCTTGAGGCTCCGCGGGCGTCCGCTTTCACGTCCGTCGGCGACCATGGACGCGGGCGCGACCGGTCGGTCCGGTCTCGCCGTCCGCGCCGGGACCTCCCTGGTTTCCGCGCGGCTGTCCCCACGACCTGCTGGAGCCGCTCGATGCCCCACCTCGCCCTGCCTGCCGCCGCCGTCAGCGTCGTCCTCCTGCTCGCCGGCTGCTCCGGCGACACCTCGTCCGGGACGTCGACCGACGGGCCGTCGTCGGCCACGACGTCCGAGTCTGCGGCCACGCCGTCCGAGTCTGCGACGTTCAACGCCGCCGACGTCGCCTTCGCCCAGGGAATGATCCCGCACCACGGCCAGGCGCTCGCGATGGCGCGGATGGCGCCGGGCCGCACGGAGTCGCCCGAGGTTGCGGACCTCGCCCGTCGGATCGAGGCGGCCCAGGAGCCGGAGATCGCCGAGATGACGTCCTGGTTGCAGGCCTGGGGCCAGGAGGTCCCGGACGCCGCCGCAGGAGGAGCGACCGAGGGGCACGCCGCGCACGGCATGGACGCCGAGGAGCACGAGGCGGGAGGGATGCTGACCGCCGAGGAGATGGCGGATCTCGAGCAGGCGACCGGGGAGGACTGGGACCGGTTGTTCCTCATCGGGATGATCGCCCACCACGAGGGCGCCGTGGCGATGGCCGAGCAGCAGCTGGCGGAGGGCAGCTACCCGCCGGCCCTGGAGCTTGCCGAGGCCATCATCGAAGGCCAGCAGGCCGAGATCGAGGAGATGCGCGCCCTGCTCGGCTAGCCCCCAGCGCCGCCCCCACCCCATCCCCCTCCCCGTGATCATGCAATCCCGCCACCCTGCACAGTCACCCCTCGGTGATCATGCAATCCCGCCACCCTGCACAGTCACCCCCGTGATCATGCAATCCCGCCACCCTGCACAGTCACCCCCGTGATCATGCAATCCCGCCACCCGTCCTCGAGGGGGAAGCCGGCGCAACTGTGACCGACAAGCACCTGCGACAGGGGGTGGTCGGCCCGGTCGTGCAGTCGGTTCGGGCGGCAAGGTGGCGGGGGAGGCATGAGCCCTGGTGGCAGCCCATGTCGGCTCAGACGCCTCGACCACAGAATGCTGCCCTCAGCACTGCCTGCCCGGCGTGTCGCGCCACCAACCCAGCATCCTGCGAGCGGGCAGTGAGGGCGGCCGGGGTGGCGGGATTGCATGATCACGGATGGGTCGTGGGGGTGGCGGGATTGCATGATCACCAGAGGGAGGGGGCAGTGGGTGAACTCCTGGTGACCGTCCACAGGGAGGCTGTCGCGGCGGCCCCGGCTGGGCTACGCTTCGTGGGCAGTTGCAGTGCTCGCACGTCTTGTTTTCCTGCTTCAGGAGCGGACGACGAAACACCGTGACGCGCGGACCCGGAGGTCGGGTCTGTCGGAACACTCCGAAGGGAAACACGCACGTGACCACAGGCACCGTGAAGTGGTTCAACGCCGACAAGGGCTACGGGTTCATCACCCCCGACGACGGCGGCGCCGACGTCTTCGCCCACTTCTCCGCCATCGAGATGAGCGGGTACCGCTCCCTCGAGGAGGGTCAGCACGTCGAGTTCGAGGTCACCCAGGGCCAGAAGGGCCCCCAGGCCGCGAACATCCGTCCGCTCTGACGAGCGACGACTCCACGGACGCCCCGGCTCGCCGAGCCGGGGCGTCCGTGCCTGCCGGGGACTCGTCCGGCAGGATGCGGCAGGTGAGCGAGCCGTGGTGGAAGAGCGCCGTCGTCTACCAGGTCTACCCGCGGAGCTTCGCGGACTCCGACGGCGACGGCATCGGTGACCTCGGCGGCGTCCTCGCTCGGCTCGACTACCTGCACGCCCTCGGCGTCGACGTCCTGTGGCTGTCCCCGATCTACCCCTCGCCCCAGCACGACAACGGCTACGACATCAGCGACTACACCGCCGTCGACCCGGTGTTCGGCAGCCTCGAGCAGCTCGACGAGCTGATCGCGGCCCTGCACGAGCGTGGCATGCGCCTCGTCATGGACCTCGTCGTCAACCACACGAGCGACGAGCACCCGTGGTTCGTGGAGTCCCGCAGCGGGCCGGACTCTCCGAAGCGGGACTGGTACTGGTGGCGGCCACCCCGTCCGGGCATGCGCCCGGGGGACCCCGGCGCCGAGCCGACGAACTGGCGCTCGTTCTTCTCCGGTCCCGCCTGGCAGCTCGACGAGGCGTCCGGCGAGTACTACCTGCACCTGTTCTCCCACCGGCAGCCGGACCTCAACTGGGAGAACCCCGAGGTCCGTCAGGCCGTGTACACGATGATGCGCTGGTGGCTCGACCGCGGGGTCGACGGCTTCCGGATGGACGTCATCAACCTCATCTCCAAGGACCCGGCCCTGCCGGACGGTCACGTCACCGGCAGCGGGATGCTCGGCGACGGCTCCCCGTACTACGTCTGCGGGCCGCGGATCCACGAGTTCCTCGCCGAGATGCACGCCGAGGTGATGGCCGAGCGGGAACAGGTGCTGCTGACTGTCGGGGAGATGCCAGGCGTGACGGTGGAGGAGGCCGTCCTGTTCACCGATCCGGCCCGCCGCGAGGTCGACATGGTGTTCCAGTTCGAGCACGTCCAGATCGACCAGGGCGACACGAAGTGGGACGTGCACCCGTTGCGGCTGCGCGAGCTCAAGGCCTCGCTGAACCGCTGGCAGCTCGGGCTGGCCGAGCGCGGCTGGAACAGCCTCTACTGGAACAACCACGACCAGCCGCGGGTCGTCTCCCGGTTCGGGGACGACGGCCGCTTCCGGGTCGAGTCCGCCAAGCTGCTCGGCACGGTCCTGCACCTGCACCGGGGGACGCCGTACGTCTACCAGGGTGAGGAGCTCGGGATGACGAACACGTCCTTCACGAGCATCGAGGACTTCCGCGACGTCGAGTCGCTCAACCACTACGCCCACGAGGTCGCTGCCGGCACCGCGCCGGACGCCGTGCTCGCCGGGCTGCGGGCGATGAGCCGGGACAACGCCCGCACCCCGATGCAGTGGGACGGCACCGAGCACGCCGGGTTCACCACGGGCACGCCGTGGATCCCGGTCAACGCCAACCACACCGAGGTCAACGCCGCGGCAGCGCTCGCCGACCCGCACTCGGTCTTCCACCACTACCGGCGGCTCATCGAGCTGCGGCACACCGAGCCCGCTGTGGCGTTCGGGGACTTCCGGATGCTGCTGGCGGACGACGACCGGATCTACGCGTTCACCCGCCGGTACGAGGGGACCGAGCTGCTCGTGGTGGCCAACTTCTCGGCCGAGGACGCCGAGGCGCCCGTTCCCGACGCCGCGGCCTGGGCGACGTCCGAGCTCGTCCTCGGCAACTACCCGGACGTCGGCGGCGGCCCGCCCAGCGACCCGGACGCCGCCGGGTTGACCCTGCGCCCCTGGGAGGCGCGGGTCTACCGGCGCCCGGCCTGACCGGCGTCCGTTCTCACAGCAGGCGCCGGTCACCGGGCCTGCGCACTCGCAGCCAGCGGAACCCGTAGCCGTCGAGCAGCACCTCGGCGGTGCCGTCCTCGGCGATCTCGCACCCGCCGTCCTGCAGCAGGTCGGCGAGCGTGCAGCCGGGCCCGACGTCGCCGAGCCGCAGCGGCACGGTGACCGGGTCGGGGCCGAGGTTGTGCAGGGCGACGACCGAGGCGTCGTCCCAGGTGCAGCGGTGGGCGAGGACCTGGGCGTGCGGCTGCTCGAGGATCTCGTAGGCGCCCCAGCCCAGCTCGGGGCACTGGCGGTATCGCTGAGCCAAGCGGGTGATGAAGCTCCACAGCGAGTCCGGGTCGCGCTTCTGGTCGGCGACGTTGACGTGCTGGGGGCCGAAGCCGCCGGTGACGACGGGGCTCACCAGCCGGCGGGCGGGCGCTGTGGAGAACCCCGCGTTCTCCTCCGCCGTCCACTGCATCGGCGTCCGGACGGCGTGCCGCCCGGGGGCGTCGAGATCCTCCCCCATCCCGATCTCCTCGCCGTAGTAGAGGACGGGCGTGCCGGGCAGGGAGAACAGCAGGCTGTACACCATCCGGACGCGGCGCGGGTCGCCGTCGAGCATCGGCGGCAGCCGGCGCTTGAGCCCACGGCCGTAGATCTGCATCCGCTCTTCGGGCCCGAAGGCGGCGAAGACCTCCTGACGCTCCTCCTCGGACAGCTGGTCGAGGGTGAGCTCGTCGTGGTTGCGGACGAAGTTGGCCCACTGGGTGTCCGGGGACACGACCGGGCGGCGGCGCAGGGCGTCGGTGAGCGGGCCGGCGTCCTGGCGGGCAAGGGACAGGTACATCGCCTGCATGCCGACGAAGTCAAACTGCATCGTCAGCTCGTCGCCGTCCTCGCCGCCGAAGTAGTCGACCTGCTTGTCGTAGGGCAGGTTGACCTCGCCGAGCAGGACGGCGTCCCCGGTCCGTCGTTGGAGGAAGCGCCGCAGCGACCGGAGGTAGCCGTGCGGGTCGGCGAAGTCGTCGGCGTTGCGCTCGAGGAGCGTCTCGAGCAGGAACGGCACCGCGTCGACGCGGAACCCGGACAGTCCCGTCTGCAGCCAGAACCCCATCACCTTGGCGATCTCGTCGCGGACGACCGGGTTGGCGACGTTGAGGTCCGGCTGGTGCGTGTAGAACCGGTGCAGGTACCACTCTCCGGTCCTCTCGTCGTACTCCCAGATGCTGTCCTCCTGACCGGGGAACACCACCTGGCCGGAGGTGTCCGGCGGCTCGTCGGCGCGCCACACGTAGAAGTCGCGGAACGGGTTGTCGGTGCTCTTGCGGGCCTCGGTGAACCACGGGTGCTGGTCGGAGGTGTGGTTGACGACGAGGTCGGCGATGACACGGATCCCGCGGTCGCGGGCGGTGCGGACGAGCTCCACCAGGTCGCCGAGGCTGCCGAGCCTACGGTCGACGCCGTAGTGGTCGGAGACGTCGTATCCGTCGTCCCGGTCCGGGGTCGGGTAGAACGGCATGAGCCACAGGCAGGTCACTCCCATCTCGGCGAGGTAGTCGATCCGCTCGGCGAGACCCTGCAGGTCGCCGACGCCGTCGCCGTCGGCGTCGAAGAACGTCTCCACGTCGAGGCAGTAGACGACCGCGTTCTTCCACCACAGGTCGCTGGTGTCGGTGATCCGCATCGGTGCTCCCGGGGTCACAGGCCGCTCAGCTGCGGCAGCACGTGCTGGCCGAAGGCGTCGAGGTAGGGCTGCTGGTCCTGCCCGACGTGGTGCAGGTACACCTCGTCGAAGCCGAGGCCGACGAGGTCGGCGACCCACCCGGTCAGCCGGCCGAGATCGCTGCTGACGAGCACGGAGCCGCGCACCTGCTGCTCGCTCACCCCGTCGCCGAGTGCGTCGAAGTGTCCGGCTGTCTCCAGGTCCCAGGGCACCGGCGGGGCCCACACGTTCGTGCGCCACTGGTCGTACGCGATGGCGTACGCCTCCTGCTCGGTGGGCGCCCACGACAGGTGGACCTGCAGAACCGTCTTGCCGCGCCCGCCGGCGTCCCGGTAGGCCGCGAGCATGTCGGCGAGGTGGTCGGCCGGCTGGTTGATCGTCGCCAGTCCGTCGGCCCAGGACGCGCCCCAGCGGGCCGTCTCGACGCTCACCGCCGGGACGACGAGCGGCGGCGGGATCGCCGGGCGCGACCAGACCCGCGCCCGGTCGACGGTGACCAGCCCGTCGTGGCTGACCTCCTCGCCCGCGTGCAGCCGGCGGATGACGTCGACGCACTCCAGCAGCCGCTGGTTGCGCTGCTCCTTGCGCGGCCAGTGCTGCCCGGTGACGTGCTCGTTCATGTGCTCGCCGCTGCCCAGCGCGACCCAGAACCGGTCGGGGAACATCTCCGCCAGCGTCGCGGAGGCCTGGGCGATGACCGCCGGGTGGTAACGCTGCCCGGGGGCGCTGACGACGCCGAACGGCAGGCTCGTCGTCGCCATCGCGGCGCCCAGCCATGACCAGGCGAACCCGGAGTGCCCCTGCCGTTGGCTCCACGGCTCGATGTGGTCGGAGCACATCGCGGCCTGGAAGCCGGCCTGCTCGGCGTGCCGGACGTCGCGCAGCAGGCGGCTCGGCGCGATCTGCTCGTGCGAGGCATGGAAGCCGATGACGGTCACGACGCCCTGTCTACCGGTCGCGCCCTCGGTGCGCAGGGCGAGCGGACTCTCCCCGCACGACGTGGGCAGGGGACGCCGTCCCGTCCCTGGTCCTGGTGGGGTGGCGGGATTGCATGATCACGGTGAGGGGGGAGGGTGGCGGGATTGCATGATCACGGGGAGAGGGGGGCGGACAGGGAGGTGAGGCCTGGGGGGAGGGGCTCGCGGTGCAGGACGACGAGCCGTTGCGTGGGCCGGGTCAGCGCCACGTACAGGTCGTTGACTCCTCGTGGAGAGGCGGCGACGACGGCGGCCGGCTCGAGCAGGACGACGACGTCGAACTCCAGGCCCTTCACCTGGCGGACCGAGGTGAGCGTGACCGGCGCGTCCCGGTCGTCGTCCGGGGTGCGCACCGCGGCCGCCCCCAACCGTTCCCGCAGCGCCGTCCCGACGGGTGCCAGCTCGGCGTCCGGGACGACGACGGCGACCAGTCCGGCGTCCAGCCGGTCCACCTCGGCGGCCACGACGTCCGCGACGTCCGCGGGCCCGGCGACCCGACGTGCCGGCGGCGGGTGCTCGCCGTCCCGGACCGACGACGGCACGTCGACGTCGAGTCCCGCCGCCGTGAGCACCTCGCCGGCGAGCTCCATGACCGGGCGCGGGGTGCGGTAGTTCACGGTGAGGTGCTCGACGGTCCAGCGGCCCGCGGCGAACGGGTCGAGGACCTGTGCCCAGGACGACGCGCCGGCCGCCGACCCGGTCTGCGCGACGTCCCCCACCACGGTCATCGACCTGCTGGGGCAGCGCCGCACGAGCAGTCGCCACGCCAGCGGGGAGAGCTCCTGCGCCTCGTCGACGACCACGTGCCCGTACGCCCACGTGCGGTCCGCCTCCGCACGCTCGGCGAGGGTGAGCGACGCCCCGTAGGCGGTGAACCGGTCAGTGAGCGTCTCGGCGCCGACGACGCCCTCGCTGCCGGACAGCTCGATCACCTCGCGGGCGTACTCGAGCTCACGGCGGCGGCGGGCCGCGGTGCGCTCGGCCTCGGCGCGGGCCGCCTCGTCGTCGGAGCCGATGAGTTCGGCCACCTCGTCGAGCAGCGGCACGTCGGCCGGGGTCCACGGCGCGCCGCGCTGCCGGCGCAGCAGCGCCTGCTCGGCCGGGTCCAGAATCCCGTCGGCCGCGGCGGCCAGACGCTCCGGGACGGCGTAGAGGGTTTCGAGCAGCCCGGTCGCCGTCAGCGGCATCCAGCAGAGGTTCACCTCACGGCGCACGTCCGGCGCGGCGCGCAGGTCAGTCTCCAGACCCGGGCGGGTGTCCTCGTCGAGCGGCAGCCGCTGGGCCTGGGCGAGCTGGCGCAGCAGGTCGCCGAGGACCCGCTTGACGAAGGTCACCCGGGCCTCGTTGTGCGGCCGTCCGGTGTCACGGGCCGCGCTGCGCGCGCTCGCCACGACGCCCGGGCGCAGCTGCACGGTGGTCCCGCCGACGTCGAGCGGAACCGGCCGGTCGGGCACCCGCTGCCGCTGGCGGACGGCGTTGGCCAGGACGTCGACCATCCGCAGGTCCCCCTTGAGGGCGGCGACGTCGTCCGGCTCGGTGCCGGTGGCCCGCACCCCCGGGAACAGCTCGCCGACCGTCGACATCACCACCCCGGTCTCACCGAGCGCCGGGAGCACCTGCTCGATGTACCGCAGGAACGCCCGGTTCGGCCCGACGACGAGGACGCCGGACCGCGCGATCCGTTCCCGGTGGGCGTAGAGCAGGTAGGCCGCCCGGTGCAGGGCGACGGCCGTCTTGCCCGTGCCGGGCCCGCCCTGGACGACGAGCACCCCGGGCAGGGGGGCGCGGATGACGCGGTCCTGCTCGGCCTGGATCGTGGCCACGATGTCGCGCATCCGGCCGGTGCGGGCAGCGGTCAGCGCGCTCATCAGAGCCCCCTCGCCGGTGACGACCATGTCGTCGTCCACGGCGTCGGGGTCCAGCACGTCGTCCTCGACTGAGGTCACCGTGCGGCCCCGGAGCATGAGGTGCCGGCGTCGCACGACGTCACCCGGCTGGACGGCGGTGGCCCGGTAGAACGGCTCGGCGGCCGGCGCCCGCCAGTCCGTGAGCAGCTGCTCCTGCCGGTCGTCGGACAGCCCGATCCGGCCGATGTAGCGGGTCTCGCCGGAGGTGAGGTCCAGCCGGCCGAACGTCAGCCGGTCCTCCACGGCCTGCAGCTGGGCCAGCCGGTCCTCGTAGAGGGTGGCGAACGCGTCCCGCTCGCTGCGCATCGCGTGCGTGCCGGAGGCGCCGGCCCGGCGGACCTCCGTGAGCCGTTGCGCGGTCACCTCGCGCAACCGGTCCAGGCGCGCGTACAGCCCGGAGACGTACTCCTGCTCCCGGGCGATCTCGTTCTCGACGACCCCCACGCGGCACGGCCTCCCTCGCGGCGCAAACGGCACACCAGCCTGCCACGCCACGTCGTGCGGGCATGACGTGGGGTGGCGTGGTCCCTGGCCCACGTCGTGCGGGCATGACGTGGGGTGGCGTGGTCCCTGGCCCACGTCGTGCGGGCATGACGTGGGCATGACTCACCGCAATAGCGGGCACGAAACGGCCATGACCCTGCAGATCGATGACCACTCGACGTTCCAACGCCGCGAGTGGGCGGCGCAGCGGGTGGGCTGGACGCTCCTCGCCGTCATCCCCGTGGCCGGTTTGCTCGGCCTGACCGGTGCCGGTCCGCTCAGCTGGACGACGGCCGTCTCCGGTGGGCAGACCTTCGCCGTGGACTACCAACGGGTGACCCACCACGAGGCGGACGACGCCCTTACGGTGACGTTCCGACCGGCGGCGGTCGAGGACCGGCGCCTCCGGCTCGAGCTGACGGGCGAGTGGTGGCGGTCCGTGGACGTGCAGGGCATCACGCCCGCACCGACCAGCGAGTCGCTCACGCCGAACGGCATCGTCCTGGAGTGGGACGTGCAGGAGCCCGGCAGCACCGCCGTCCACGTGACCTTCCGTGCCCAGTCCTACGGGAACCTCGACGGCACTCTCGCCGTCGGTGCGGACCGGCTCACCCTGTCCCAGCTCGTCCTGCCCTGAGGAGGCCCGATGGACGCCGTCCTGCGCGGTCTGGTCGTCTACGTCGTCCTGTTCCTGCTCTTCCGGCTCACCGGCAAGCGGGCGATGTCCCAGGTGACGACGTTCGACTTCGTCATCCTGCTCGTCATCGGGGAGGCGACCCAGCAGGCGCTGCTGGGCGAGGACTTCTCTGTCACCCACGCCGCCGTCGTCATCGCCACGCTGCTGGCGGTCGAGCGGTTCTCGGACTACCTGTCCTTCCGGTTCCCCCGATTCCGCCGGGTCACCGAGAGCGTCCCGGTCGTCCTCGTCGAGGACGGCCGCCCGCTGACCGACGTCCTGCACCGGGAGCACATGACGGTGGACGACGTCCTGCAGGCGGCCCGGGAGAAGGCCGGGGTCGGGAGGATCGAGCAGGTGCGGTGGGCCGTGCTCGAGACCTCCGGTGGGATCAGTGTCGTCCCGCAGCCGGACGCCGCGACCCAGGGGTGACGGTCAGCCGTCGCCGGTTCCGAGGGCGGGAGCGACGACGGGGCCGACGATGCGGCCGACCTGCTCGAGCCGCCAGAGCTCGCTGCGGTGGAACGGCGGGCCCGACTCCCGGACGACGGCGAGTCCCAGGCGGGTGCCCGCCAGCGGGGCGAGGGCCGCGCCCGCGGTGCCGGGCCAGCTCAGCGCGGCGACCCGCAGTGGTGCGGTCAACGGCACGCGGTCCTCTCCTGGGCAGGCAGTGCTGCGCTCACGAACCCCGGTCGCGGCACCCCGTTCGTCGTAGACGAGGCACGCCGCCCAGTCGGCGCCGGCCGCACCAGGAGCGCCGTCGACGAGCGTCTGCAGCGCCCGGTCCGGCTGGGCGAGCACCTGCGCCACGAGCTCCAGCTCGGCGTGCCCGGTCGTGGGCGGGGCCGGGTGCTGCAACCCCACCAGCGTGACCCCCGGGACGCCCGCCAGCACGGTGCTGAGCCGGTCCAGGTGGTCGACGTCCTGGACGTCGATGTGGACGTCGTCCAGGGCCCGGCCGGCCTCGGCCTCGAGCACCTCCACCTGGACGATGTCGGCACCTACGGTGCCGAGGGCAGTGGCCACCCGACCGAGCGAACCGGGGCGGTCGGGGACGCTGATCCTGATCCGGGCGAGCATGGGGTCACTGTGCCCGGTTTCGGTTACGGGTATGTCAACGGCGGGTGCCAGGGTGGCGGGACTGCATGAACGCCTCATGGCCTCTGGCGGGGCCACCCCGGAGAATGGAAATGGGCCCTGGCGGCCGTGGCGGCCGTGGCGGCCCGGGAGCCCGCGTCGGGTCGTGGGCCTCCACTACAAAATGCTGGATTCAGCAGAGCTTTGCCGGCGTGTCGCGCCACCAACCCAGCATTCTGTGAGCCGGGCGGTGGGGGCGGGGGTGGCGGGACTGCATGATCACGGCGAGGGGCGAGGGGCGCGGGGCGAGGGGACGGGGCCGTGGGGGTGGCGGGACTGCATGATCACGGCGAGGGGCGCGGGGCGCGGCGGTGACGGCGTGGGGTCCCGCCGGAGCGGACCTGCAGGACGAGGACGGCGAGGTCGTCGGCGAGCCGGCCCCGGGTCCAGCGGCGCACGTCCTCGACTACCCCGGCCAGTCCCGCACCGAGCGGCACCGGCGCCGCCAGCCGTGCGCCGAGCACGTCCGGCGCAGGCAGGAACCTCCCCGCCAGGGACCGGTCGCGTGCCAGCCGGCGCCACGGGCCGGCCTCGAACCACCGCCGCGGACGACGCGCCTCGAGCAGGCCGTCGGTGACGAGCACGAGCCGCTCGCCGGCGCCGAGCCGGGACGTGGACTCCACCGGCGCGGAGCCGAGCATCCCCAGCGGCGGGGACGGGTCCACCTCCAGGGTGCGCGCCGGACCGCCGCCGGGGGCGACGACGTACGGCGGCGGGTGACCGCAGCTGCAGGTCGTCACGACGCCGTCCCACGTCATCTGGACGAGCACCGCGGTGACGAAGTCCTCCGGTCCGGCGTCCCGGCGCACCGCCCGGTCCAGCGGCAGCGCCACGTCCCGCAGGGCGCCGACCGTCCAGGCCACCTCCCGGAACGAGCCGAGCACCTGGCCGGCGAGCCGGACGGCGTCCAGCCCCTTGCCGCGGACGTCACCGACGATCGCCCGGACGCCGAACGGCGTGTCGAGGACCTCGACGAGGTCCCCGCCGATGGTCGCCTCCGACGTCGCGGACAGGTACACGCTGGCGCACTCCACCGGCCCGACGACCGAGGGCACCGGGCGCAGGATCGCCCGTTGTGCGGCGTCGGCGACACCCGCGACCCGGCGCAGCTGGGCCGCCCGCTGCACCCGGGTGCGGGCGACGAGGACGGCCAGCACCGCGGCCGCGGCGATGAGCGCCAGCCGCACGAGCTGCGGCTGGCTGAACGCTGCGACGTCGCCGGTGTCCTGGTCGACCTGCACGAACCCCGTCCCGAACGCCGCGGCCAGGACCACGGCACCCACCGCCGCGGTGGCCAGCGGCCCGGCCAGTGCGGCGGCCAGCAGCGGCATGGCGGTGAGGACGCCGACGTACTGGGTCGCCGGGCCCTCCAGGATCTCGACGGCGACGAGGACCGCCGTCAGGGCCAGCGGCGCCCAGACGCCGGACGGCGTGGAGTCGGGGTCCGTGGTGCGCTGCACGCGATCAGCGTGCCAGGGCCGCTGAGACGACGGCCCTGGCTTCCTCGAGGACCTGCTCGAGGTGCTCGGCGCCGCGGAACGACTCGGCGTAGATCTTGTAGACGTCCTCGGTGCCGGAGGGGCGGGCGGCGAACCAGGCGTCCCGGGTGGTGACCTTCAGCCCGCCGATCGCAGCCCCGTTGCCGGGGGCCTCGGTGAGCCGGGCGGTGATCGGCTGCCCGGCCAGCTCGGTGGCGGTGACCGCGTCGGGGGTGAGCGCCCCGAGCCGCGCCTTCTGCTCGCGCGTCGCCGGCGCGTCGACGCGGGCGTAGGCCGGGTCGCCGTACTGCTCGGTGAGGTCCCGGTACACCTCGGACGGCGACCGGCCGGTGCGGGCCCTGACCTCCGCGGCCAGCAGGGCGAGCAGGAGCCCGTCCTTGTCCGTCGTCCACACGGTCCCGTCGGTGCGCAGGAACGAGGCGCCGGCGGACTCCTCCCCGCCGAACCCGATGCTGCCGTCGAGCAGCCCGGGGACGAACCACTTGAACCCGACCGGGACCTCGACGAGCCGGCGCCCGAGGCCGGCGACGACCCGGTCGATGAGCGAGGACGAGACGAGGGTCTTGCCGACGGCGACATCCGCCCCCCAGCCGGGCCGGTTGGCGAACAGGTAGGAGATCGCGACGGCGAGGAAGTGGTTGGGGTTCATCAGCCCCGCGTCCGGGGTGACGATCCCGTGCCGGTCGGCGTCGGCGTCGTTGCCGGTGGCGACGTCGAACCGGTCCCGCTGGGCGACGAGCGGGGCCATCGCGGACGGCGAGGAGCAGTCCATCCGGATCCGCCCGTCGTGGTCGAGTGTCATGAAGGACCACTGCGGGTCGACCCGGTCGTCGACGACCGTGAGGTCGAGGCGGTGCCGCTGGGCGATGACGGCCCAGTAGTCCACGGCTGCCCCGCCGAGGGGGTGGACGCCGATCCGCACCCCGGCCTGCCGGACGACGTCCAGGTCGAGCACCGAGGGCAGGTCGTCCACGTAGTGGCCGAGGAAGTCGTAGCCGCCCGCGGCCGCCCGCGCCCGCTCCCAGGGCACGCGCCGGACCGAGCCGGTGCCGGCGCGCAGGATCTCGTTGGCCCGCCGGGCGATCCAGCCGGTCGCGTCGCTGCCGGCCGGTCCGCCGTGCGGCGGGTTGTACTTGAACCCGCCGTCCCGCGGCGGGTTGTGGCTCGGGGTGACGACGATGCCGTCCGCGGTTCCCGCCCTGCGGCCGGCGTTGAGCCGCAGCACCGCGTGCGACAGCGCCGGCGTCGGCGTCCAGCCCTCCCGCTCGTCCACGAGCACCTCGACGTCGTTGCCGGCGAGCACCTCGAGCGCGGTGCGCCACGCCGGCAGGGACAGTGCGTGGGTGTCCCGGGCCAGCAGCAGCGGACCGTCGGTGCCCTGCTGGCGGCGGTACTCGCAGATCGCCTGGGTGATGGCCAGGATGTGTGGCTCGTTGAACGCGCCGTCCAGGCTCGACCCGCGGTGCCCGGAGGTGCCGAACACCACCTGCTGGGCGGGGTCGTCGGGGTCGGGGCGCACGTCGGTGTACGCCGCGAGCAGGGCGTCCACGTCGACGAGGTCGCTGGGCTGGGCGGGCTGACCGGCGCGCTCGTGCATGCGGCCCATCCAACCGGACCACGGGCGTCGTGTCGCGGACATACCGTAGTCTCGACGCCGTCAGCAGACCCCCGGTCCCGCACTGGGCCGGTGCCGGCGCCCGGTCCTGGGCGCCCCGGTCGGACGGCGAGCTGTGCCGGCACTCCCAGCCGCGAGCCGACAGGAACCCCACCGTGACCGGATCCGACGTCGCCACCGGCGAGCGCGCCCCCGACCGCACCTGGCTCGTCGCGCTCGCCGCCTCGCTGTGGGGTTTCTCCTCCCTGCTACGGGAGCCGCTGAGCAAGGTCCTACCGCCGGTCTCCGTCGTCCTGCTCGAGCACGTCGTGCTCGTCCTGCTCGTCTCCCCGTGGGTGGTCCCGGCCGTACGTGCGGTGCTGCGCGCCAGCCGGCGCACCCAGGTGGGTGTCCTCGTCATCGGCGCCGGTTCCAGCGCCCTGGCCACCACGCTGTTCACCGCCGCCTTCCGCCTCGGTGACCCGGTGACCCCGCAGGTGCTGCAGAAGCTGCAGCCGGTCATCGCGGTGCTGCTGGCCACAGTGCTGCTCGGTGAGCGTCTCGGGCCCCGCTTCCCGCTGTTCGCCGTGCCGGCCCTGGCCGGGGCCTGGCTGCTGTCCTTCCCAGACCCGTTCGCCGTCGAGGTGCGCAGCCTGCTCGCCGCCGGTCTCGCGGTCGGCGCCGCCGCCCTGTGGGCGGCCGGCACGGTGCTGGGCCGGATGGTGAGCGCGGAGCTATCCTTCCTGCACGTCACGACGTTGCGGTTCACCGTCGGTCTGGCCGCGCTCGCCGTCGTCGCCGCGGTCGACGGCGCCCCGCTGTCCGTGCCCCTCGAGCTCGTCCCCCGGCTGGTGCTGCTGGCGCTCGTCCCGGGGCTGCTCGCCCTCGTCCTCTACTACATCGGGCTGCGCACGACCGCCGCCGCCCGGGCCACCTTCGCCGAGCTCGCCTTCCCGCTGACCGCCGCCGCGGTCGGGGTGGGCCTGCTCGGCGGCCGACTGGACCCGAGCCAGTGGCTCGGGTTCGCCGTCGTCCTCGTCTCGGTCGTGGCGCTGGCCCTGCACGAGCGGAGCAGCAGCCGCCCGGCCGTCCGGGCCCCGGCCGGCTGGCAGGCTGGCCCCCGTGAGCGACACCCTGCGCCTGCTGACCGGTGAGGACGCCGGCCCGCTGCTCGCCGCGGCGGTCGAGACCGCCGGCGGCCGGCTCGTGCGCTGGCGGGCCACCCAGGTCGACCACCGGCCGGGGCGCGGCACGACGGTCGCGTACTCGGCGCTCGTCCGCTGGGCCGACCGCGACCAGCAGGAGACCCTCGCCGCGAGTGCCGGCATCCCCACCGACCGGGACCGGCCCGGGGTGCTCGTGCTGTCCGACGGAGCGACCGAGGTCGCCGTCTGGCGGTTCCCGCAGGACCCGGGGCTGCCCGCCCTGGAGGCCGCCTGCGACCCCGCCCCCGTGCTGGAGCTGCTCCGCCGCCTCGGTCTGGCCCGGACGACGACGACCGCCGCGCAGCTGACCCTGCGGACCCGGGCCTACCGGCCACGCCGGCGCGCCGTCATCGAGGCGTCGGTGCCGCAGGGCCGACTGTTCCTCAAGGTGGGCCGGCCGGACCGGGTCGCCGACCTGCACCGCAGGCACCGGGTCCTCCTCGACGCGGGGGTCCCGGTGCCCGAGCCGCTCGGCTGGACCGACGACGGGCTGCTCGTGCTGCGGGCGCTGCCGGGCCGAGGCCTGCGGTCGGCGCTGCGGCGCGAGGGCGCGGCAGCGGTCCGCGCGCAGGACCTCCTCGCCACGCTCGACGCACTGCCCGCCGAGCTGCTCGACCTGCCCGCCCGGGCGTCCTGGAGCGACGGCGCCGCCCACTACGCCCGGGTGGTCGCCGACGCGCTACCGGACCAGGCGGACCGGGTGCACGCCCTCGCCGGTGCCGTCCGGGACGGTCTGGCCGGCAGTGACGAGCCGCTCGTCCCGGTGCACGGCGACTTCTACGAGGCCCAGCTGTTCGCCGCCGGCGGAAGGCTCACCGGCGTGCTCGACGTCGACTCCGCCGGCCCAGGACGCCGCGCCGACGACCTCGGTTGCCTGCTCGCGCACGTCGAGGTACTGGCCCAGATCCACACCGCGGACGCCGACCGGCTGCGTGGCGCCGTCCGCGCCTGGCTGCCGGTCCTGGACGGCGACGTCAGCACCGACCCGCGCAGCCTGCGGCTGCGCACCGCCGGCGTCCTCATCTCGCTGGCGACCGGGCCGCACCGGGTGCAGCAGGGCGGCTGGCAGCAGGCCACCCGCCAGCGGCTCGACCTCGTCGAGCGCTGGCTGGAGGCTGCCCGCACCGGCGCCGGAGTCTGAGAGGCCTCTCATCGGCGGCTCCGGCTCCCCTTAGGGACGGCGGGCAGCCTCAGGGGTGCACGGTGCCGGACCCGGCACCACGGGGTCCTGCCGGACCCGGCACTCCAGAGCCCGCGAGGGCGTACCGAACCAGGAGGAGCACCTGATGAACTCTCCGAAGAAGTGGGTCGTGGTAGGCGCGGCGGCGGCGCTCGGTGTCAGCGGCGGGGTCGCCTCGGCCGCCCTGGCCGGAGGGCTCAACGACGCGCCGGCCGGTGAGCGGATCGCCCTGTCCACGCTCGCCGACCCGACTACAGACCAGTCCGAGAACCTGGACGTCGCGGACACCGCGGTGGACGACTCCCCGGAGTCCGCCGACTCCCCGGCCGAGTCGGCCGAGGAGTCCCCGGAGTCGCCCGCCGACAGCCCGGACGACCCGGGCTTCACCGGCACGGACGACGCCGGTTCCGACGACGGCGACCACAGCGGAGCCTCGGCGAGCTCGCCCGCCGACGACGACGGCGACGACCGTCGTCCGGTGCGGGACACCGCCCCCGCCGCCGACAGCGCCGACTCCCCGGCGCCGGCTCCTGCCCCGGCACCCCGGGCACCGGCAGCGTCGGCGGACAGCCCGGCTCCTGCGCCAGCCCCGGCTCCGGTGCAGCCGTCCGTGGAGAGCCCGGAGTCCCCGGCCAGCGCCGACTCCCCGGAGGAGGCGTCGGCCGACTCGCCGGACGAGCCGTCCGCGGACAGCGCGGACGACTGACCACCACCGCCGAGCAGGTGCCGGTCCCCTCCTCGGGGCCGGCACCTGCCGCGTCCTGCGTTAGCCCGGCTCCAGCCGGTAGCCCATCCCCCGGACGGTGACGAGGTACCCGCCGCCGAGCTTGCGGCGCAGGTAACCGACGTAGACGTCGACGACGTTGGACCCGGGGTCGAAGTCGTAGCCCCACACCCGGCTCAGCAGCTGCTCACGGGTCAGCACCCGGCCGGGGTTGCGCAGAAACGTCTCGGCGAGCGCGAACTCGCGGGCCGACAGGTCCACCTCGCGCCCGTTGACCGCCAGCCGGCGGCTGTGCAGGTCCAGGCTGAGGTGGCCCGCGTGCAGCACGGTGGGCGCAGCGGTCCGGTCCTCCCGCAGCCGCAACCTGATCCGGGCCAGGAGCTCCTCGAACCGGAACGGCTTGGCCATGTAGTCGTCCGCGCCGCCCTCCAGGCCGGCGACGGTGTCCGTCACCGAGTCACGGGCGGTGAGGATGATGACCGGCAGCTCGCTGCCGGAGGCCCGCAGCCGCCGGAGCACCTCGAAGCCGTCGAGGCCGGGCAGGCCGATGTCGAGCACGAGCAGGTCGAAGTCGCCGGTGGTGGCGTAGTCGAGTGCGGTCGGTCCGTCGGTGACGACGGTCGGGCTCAGGCCCGCCCCGCGCAGGCCCTTGGCGACGAACGAGGCGATCCTCGGCTCGTCCTCCGCGACGAGGATCCCGGTCATCGGCCGGTCGCCGGTGCCGTCGTCCGGTTGCCGGCGTCGGCCTCCGGCAGTGGCATGGTGTCCGCGAGGGGTGCGGGCCCCGGGTGGTTCAGCACGATGCTGAACGTAGCTCCCTGGCCGGCCTCGGAGTCGAGCTCGACCCGCCCGCCGTGCGCCTCGGCGATCGCCGTGACGATGGTGAGCCCGAGCCCCGACCCGTCCTGCCCGCGGGACGATGTCCCGCGCTCGAACCGGGTGAAGATCCGCTCGCGGTCGGCGTCCGGGACGCCGGGCCCGGTGTCGCGCACCCACAGCCGGACGACGCCCTCGCCCTGCGCCGACCCCAGCCCGACCTCGTCGTCCTCGCCGGTGTGAGCCGCGGCGTTGGCGGCCAGCTGAAGGAGCGCCTGGGTCAGCCGTTGCGGGTCCGCCGTCAGGACGGCGGTGCTGCGGGCGTCGCGCACCCAGCGCCGGCGCCCCAGGCCCCGGGCCTTGACGAGCACGTCGTCGAGGAGGTCGTCCACGTCGACGACCTGCCGGCGCAGGAAGTCCGGACGCCGTGCCTTGGCCAGGGTGAGCAGGTCCCCGACCAACCGGTTCATCCGGTCCAGCTCGTCCAGCAGCAGCGCCTGGGTCTCGGCGACCTCGGCCGGGTCGGCGGCGTCGAGGAGCTCGAGGTGCCCGCGCAGCACGGTGATCGGGGTGCGCAGCTCGTGCCCCACGTCGTCGAGCAGGTCGCGCTGGGTGGCCAGCGCGTGCTGGAGCCGGTCGAGCATGCCGTTGACCGTCCGGGCCAGCTCGGACAGGTCGTCGTGCCCGGTCACCGGGATCCGCTCGTCGAGGTCGGTGTCGGTGATCCGCTGCGCGGTCTCGCCGAGCGCCCGGACCGGGGCGAGCAGCCGGCCCGTGACGACCCAGCCGAGCAGCGCGACGAGGGCCAGCGAGGCGAGCGCGACGACGCCGAAGGTGCGCGAGGCCTCGGCCACCTGCGCCTGCTCGAGGTCGCGGCCGATGCCGACGACGTAGACGCCGTGGCCGCCGGGGGACGCGCCGTCGAGCAGTACCGGCACGGCCGCGTACCGGACGTCCCCGACGGCGGTGGCCACGGTCGCGATCCGGGCGTCGTCGTCCGGGCCCACCGCGGCGGCCGCCTCCACCACGGGGGGCAGGTCCTGGAGCCGGACGGGCCGCTGCCCCGGTGAGAAGTACGCGACCTCGCCGCCGACCAGGGTGAGGAAGGCCTCGTTCTCGTCCGGCACGTTGCGCTGCAGGGCCGCATAGAAGAGCGACTGCAGGCTGTCGAACGGCTGGCCGGTCGCAGGGTCGAGGCCGGAGCGGGCGAAGGTGCGCAGCTCCTCCACCTCCTGCTGCAAGGAGCGGTCGATCCGGGCGTCGACGAGGTTGCGCTGCACGACGTAGGAGGCCGCGCCGGCCAGCGCCATCCCGAGTGTGGCGACGAGCAGCAGCCACCCGAGCATCCGGGTGCGCACCGTCCGGCGGCGCAGCCACGACGGTCCGCGCGACTCGCGGGGATCAGTCGTCGTCCGAGCCGTCGTCATCGTCGTCATCGTCATCGTCGTCGGAGTCGTCGTCGGCCGGGGAGTCGGCGGAGTCGTCATCGCCATCGGAGTCGTCATCGCCATCGGAGTCGTCCTCGGCCGGGGGGAGGGGGACCGGTGCGGGAGCCGGCGCGGGTGCCCGCGTCGGCCGGGGAGCCGGCGGAGGTGCCGGCTCTGGTGCGTTGCCCGGGTCCGGCTCGCCGGTCGGCGGCACGGTGGGTCTGGCCGTCGGTGCGGAGGTGTCCGGCGCGGGCGTCAGCCGGGTTGAGGGGACGACGACCACCGGTCCACCGAGGTCCGGTGGCTCGGACGGGCCGAGGGCGAGCGCGCCGCCGACGAGGCCGACCAGCAGCCCACCGGACAGGCCCCAGGCGGCCAGCGTGCGCACGGAGGTCACCTTCATGATCCTCCCGCCTTCAGGCGGGCGGTGGATGAGGAGTGGATGAGAACCGTCTCATCGCAGCAGCGGCGCCACCAGCAGTCCGAGTGCGGCGGCGGCGAGGACGGTGGTGAGCAGCGCCGCGCCGAGCACCGGCCCGACCGCCGGGTCGAGCGTCACCCCGGCCCGCAGGGTGCGGTCCCGGCGGTAGTGCCGGCGGCGTTGCAGGGCGACGAGGACGGCGGCGACCGTCGTGCCGCCGAGCCCGACGGCGGCCGCCAGCAGGCCGCTCTCACCGGCGAGCCGGGCGGTCAGCAGGCTCACGACGGTGAGCGTCAGGGCCGTTCTGATCCAGGCCAGCGTCGTCCGCTCCGGCTGCAGCCCGGCGTCCCACGGACCGTCGCCGGGTTCGACCGGTTGCCGCCGGTCCCGGCGTGACATCGGTCTCGTCACCCCGTGGTGAGCAGGACGCCGAGCAGCACGAGAGCGGTCAGCCCGATGCCGGCGGCAAGGACGGGGGCTACCGCGGGCACCGGCAGGGACCGCTCGAGGCGCAGCGCCCGCTCGGTGGCCAGCCAGCGGGTGAACGCGGTGACCGACAGTGCCCCACCGAGCAGGACGAGCACTCCGGCGACGATCCGTCGCGGCAGTGCGGGCAGCTGCTCGACGAGGAACACCTCGAGCCCGACACCGGCGGCCAGCAGCGCGAGCGCCGTCCGGATCCAGGCCAGGAAGGTCCGCTCGTTGGCCATCGTGAACCGCGGGTCGGGGTCCCGGCCCTGGGCGAGCAGCGAGCGGCTCCACCTCGGCGTCACGCGGGCACCATACCGAGCGTGCCAGGCTTGGCTCCGTGCCCGAGCTGCCCGAGGTCGAGGCGCTCGCCGCGTTCCTCCGCGAGCGGGCCGTCGGCCGCGTCGTCGCCGCCGTCGAGGTGGGGTCGGTCGCGGTGCTCAAGACCTTCGACCCTCCGGTGACGTCGCTGCAAGGGCTCGAGGTCCTCGACGCTATTCGGCACGGCAAGTTCCTCGACCTGGACGTCGACGGGCTGCACCTCGTCCTGCACCTGGCCCGGGCCGGGTGGCTGCGCTGGTACGACGAGGTGCCCGCCCGCCCACTGCGACCGGGCGGGCGCTCGCCGCAGGCCCTGCGGGTGCGCCTGGACGACGGCTCCGGTTTCGACCTCACCGAGGCCGGGACCCGCAAGGGCCTGGCCGTGTACGTCGTCCGGGACCCGGCCGAGGTCCGCGGGATCGCCACCCTTGGCCCGGACCCGCTGGACCCGGGGTTCGACCGCGCCGCGCTCGCCGACCTGCTGCGGGGCTCGCGCCACCAGGTCAAGGGCCTGCTGCGGGACCAGTCCGTGCTCGCCGGGGTCGGTAACGCCTACAGCGACGAGGTGCTGCACGCCGCCCGGATCTCGCCGTTCGCGCTCGCCGGCTCCCTGGACGACGAGCAGGTCGACCGGCTGTTCGCCGCGCTGCGCGACGTGCTCACCACGGCCGTCGCGGCGGCCGCCGGCCGGCCCGCCGCTGAGCTCAAGGACGCCAAGCGGGCCGGGATGCGGGTGCACGGGCGGACCGGGCAGGCGTGCCCGGTGTGCGGGGACGTCGTGCGGGAGGTGTCGTTCGCGGACCGGTCGCTGCAGTACTGCCCGACCTGCCAGACCGGCGGCAAGCCGCTCGCGGACCGCCGGACGTCGCGGTTCCTCAAGTAGTGCTGATACGACCTGATAGTCGATTATTGGGTTCTTCTAATTAGGCGCTATTCTTCGCTACATGCATGCCGCGACCAATCCCTTCAACCCCGGCTCCGGCCTGCGGCCTCCCGCTTTGGTGGGGCGGGAGCAGGAGCTTGCGGCTCTCGAGGTCATGGTCGAGCGCGCCCGCAACGGCCTCGACAGTCGAGGGATCGTGCTTAGCGGGTTGCGGGGGGTGGGAAAGACCGTGCTCCTCAACGAGATGCGCTTCCGTGCGGAAGCCGCCGGATGGTTCGCGGTTAATCTGGAAGCGCGTCCTGACAACGCGGGGGCCTCGAGCGTGCGTCGGATCCTCGCCCGGGAGATCACTACTCAGGCCAGGCAGCTCATGCGGCGGCGAAGGGTCAGTGATCGCGTCAAGGCGGCGCTTCAGTCGGTGGCGGCGTTCAATGTGAAGGTCGGCAGCTCAGGCATCGACCTCGGCGTAGAGATCGTGCCGGGCCGCGCCGATTCGGGAGACATCGAGATCGATCTGCCAGAGCTCGTGCAGGATCTCTGCGCTGCCTTGAAGGAGGAGGGCAGTGCCTTCGGCCTCTTCATCGACGAAGTGCACGACCTCGATCCATTGCTCCTGAGGGCGCTACTCATGACGCAGCACCAAGCCGGCCAGCGGGGCTGGCCCTTCTACCTGATCGGGGCAGGCCTTCCCCACCTCCCCGGCGTCCTGGCAGACGTACGGTCCTACGCCGAGCGGCTGTTCGACTACCGCACGATCTCCCGCCTCCGCGCCTCCGACGCCCGAGCCGCGCTCGTCGAGCCGATCGAGCGACAGGGAGCCACCATCGCCCCCGATGCCCTGGATCTGCTTCTCGAGCACTCGGAGGGGTATCCCTACTTCCTGCAGGAGTACGGCCGCGCCGCCTGGGAGGTCTCGCCCGGACCGGTCATCACCGTGGACGATGCGCGCACTGCCGCCATCATCGGGCTCGAGCGCCTCGACGCCGGCTTCTTCCGTTCGCGGTGGGACCGAGCCACTCCCTCCGAGCGGAGGATGCTCGTGGCCATGGCCGAAGATGGGGCCGGACCTTCGTCGTCCAGCGACGTGGCGCGGCGCATGGGCCTCAAGCCCACCAGCCTGGGGCCCTACCGGGCCAACCTCATCGCCAAGGGCCTTGTGTACGCCCCCGAGCATGGCCAGGTGGCCTACACCGTTCCCGGGATGGCCGGGTACGTACACCGCCACCGCGAAGACCTCGACTGATTCCCGAAGCGCGCCCGTTCACGCGCCCTCGGCGCCGCCCTTGCTGCCGAGCAGTGGCGCGAGCGCGTCCCACCGGGCGATCTCGCAGCCGTCGGTGCGCGAGAACTCCGCGTCGACGGCGGTCCCGTCCACGGTGCCGGTGACGGTGGCCCGCTGCGGACCGCCGTAGATCTCGGTGCACATCATGTCGTCGGGCACCGGGTCGAACGCCGCCGCGCCGCCGGTGTCCGCGAGGGCCCGGCACGCGGCCTCGGGGTCCGGGTGGTCGCCGCCGGGCGGGTCGCAGGTGAGCGTGAAGGTGCGGACGGCGTCCCCCGCCCCGGACTCGTCCAGCCTGATGGTGAGCTCGGTGCCGCCGGCGGTGCTGCCGGGCGGCTCTGCCGGTTCGACAGTCACGGTGTCGTCCCCTCCAGCGCAGGCGGTCAGCAGCAGCGTCACGGCCAGTGTCGCGGTGACCAGGGCGGCGCGCATCGGGGCTCCAGGGTCTCGCCGGGTGCGGTCGTGGCTGGGACGGCGAGAATGGGTGGGTCGGTTCCCATTCGTGCTTCGAGGGGAGTGTCGTCGATGTCCGAGATCCCCACCGCCCGGGTCGACGAGGTGGGTCCGGGCACGGTGCTGCTCGACGTCCGTGAGCGGGACGAGTGGGACGCCGGCCACGCACCCGGCGCCATCCACCTGCCCGCAACCGAGCTGATGGCCCGCTACGGCGAGGTGCCCGCCGACACCGAGGTCCACGTCATCTGCCGGACCGGTGGGCGGTCCGCACGCGTCGCCGAGTGGCTCAACGACGTCGGCTTCGACGCGGTCAACGTCGCCGGCGGGATGGCCGCGTGGGTCGAGGCCGGGCGCCCGATCGTCGCCGAGGGAGACCGCGAGCCTCGGGTGATCTGACACGCGAGTGCACGGCTGTTGCTCCGTTCGGATGACCTGGCCCGACGCACTGCCATGTGACCGCTACGGAGCGGTAGGAATCGGGCAGTCGTCGCCCGTGGGGCGGCATCGGCGCCTCGGGGGTGCTGGCGATGCGGTGGTCGGCGTCGGTGTGGCGGTGGACCGGGGTGGTGGCCGGGGCGGCGGTGTTGGGACCTCGGTGGTGACCGGGCCGGTGAACACCGCGGTGGCCGCAGCTCCCTCTGCGCAGGCTTCGTCGCGGGTGGAACCGGCGCCGCTGCCGGCCGGTGCGGCGTCGGGCACCGATGGCGCGGCGGTGGTCGATGACGCGGCGAGGTGGGGTGCGTTCGAGAACGTGCCGTTCGATGCTCCGCTGGCCCCGGAGGTGCCGAAGCTGGAGCGGCTGCCGAAGTCGTATGAGCCGGGGAAGTCGAAGCTGGTGGGGCGGGACGCTACCACCGACACGTACGCGAACCCGGACGGGTCCCGGACGGTCCGGGTGGCCGCCGAGCCGATCAACGTGGAGGTGGCGCCCGGGCGGTTCGAGCCGGCCGACCCGGCGCTGGTGGAGGCCACCGAGGGGATCTGCCGGCCGCCGCGCGCAGGGGGACGGCCCTCAGGGCGGGGACGAAGGCCAGGCGCCATCCGTTGGCGCCGGTACTGGGCGCAGACGGCACCGGGGGCCTGCTGGCGGTATCCACCGGTGGGGTGAGCCTGCGGGTGCAGGCCGACCAGCCGGACAGGCCGGCGCCGGCGGACCGGCTCGGTGGGCCGCCCGGAGTGCGGTTCCCCGCGGCTGCCGAGGGCTCGGACGTGGAGTACGAGGTGACCGGGTCGGCGGTCAAGGAGACGATCGTCGTCGCCGACCGGGTCGCCGCCGGGGACGGCGCGTGGTCGTTCTGGATCGATGCGGACGCCGGCGCACTGGCGCTGGACGACGAGGGCGGGATCGCGGTCACCGCGACGGACGGCACGCCTGTGATGTCGATGCCGATCCCGTACATCACCGACTCCTCCGGCGTGGAGGGGATGCGGGAGCCGGCGGACACCAACGGCAGCTACGCCTGGAACGGGTCGGCGCGCGGTGGAAGGGGACCGTGCAGGTGCCGACGGCGTGGCTGGACGATCCGGCGCGGGTGTGGCCGGTGCTGGTCGACCCGACCTTCCAGTACGAGCGGGCCGGCTACGACGACGCGTACAACTACAAGTCGGACGGCACCGTGGTCCGCGGTGGCCCGATGCGGGTGGGCAGCATCGGGGACGGCACGTCGTGGCGGTCGGTGACCCACTTCGTGTACGCGAACGCCGTCGGCTGGGACGTCCAGGTGGTGGACGTGGAGGCCACCTTCCAGCGGTCCAGCGGGGACACCACCACGCGGTCGCTGTACTTGAACCATGCCACACAGTTCGGCTACAACGGGATCGGCACCGAGCTGCCACCGCCGGGTTCGCCAGCGACGCGTACATGCGCGACGGTCGGCTGACGACGTCCGTGCGGGACGCGGTCAACCGGGGTGACAGCAGCATCTGGTTCATGCTTCGCGGCACCCAGTCGGCGTCGGCGTGGACCTACAAGACGGTCAACGGCGAGCTGTGGCTGACGCTGAACCGGAACGCGTCGGTGGCGACGCTGCAGGCGCCGGCGAACGGCGCGATCGAGCAGAAGGTGGAGCCGCCGCTGTCGGCGTCGGCGACGGACCCCGACGGGGACCAGGTGCACTACTACTTCCGGGTCTCGGAGAACCCCAACCCGGACGTTCAGCCCGTGTGGAACACTCCGGGTGGCAGAACACGAGCTCCTCGGTGTTGAACGACGCCCTGGATGAGGACCGCTGGATGGGTCGGCGTGAACATGGCGTTCCCTCCTGTCCGCGAGTGGATCGACTGTCGGACAGGGGCTGGCAGAATCGGGTGCGACACACCGCAGTGGCCGCAAACCAGGGGAAACACGGACATGGCGAGAACCACCGCGGACCGGTTGGCGGCCTACCAGCGCCGCTATCGGCAGCTGGCCGAACGCGTCGCCGACGTCGGGTTCATCGCCTCCGGCAGCATCAGCTACCGGCACAACCGATGCGGCAAACCGAACTGCCACTGCCACGCCGACCCGCCGGTACTGCTCGGGCCGTACTACCAGTGGACCGCCAAGATCGATGGCAAGACCGTGACCCGCCGCCTCAGCCCGGCCGAAGCCGAGCTCTACCAAGAATGGATCGGCAACGACCGGCAGCTACGCGCCCTGATCAAGCAGATGCGCGAAGTGGCAGCCAAAGCCACCAAACTGATCTTGCAGGAGACATCTCGCAAGTGATGGTCAAGGTTTAATCGCAAGCTCAGACATCGCTACCCCTTATAGCTGATGCCTCTACGCTGCGGGGGGAACCTCAGCACCGCCTCGTACGAGGCACGGGCCTTCGGGTGACGTCCGGCCAGTTGCTGTGAACAGCGGCCCGCCGGTGCCCGGACGCCATGTTCCTGCCGGTGCGCCGTGAGCTCTATGAAGAGGCCTCCGAACGTGTCATGGCGGTGTTGCGGTCGCTGGTGCCCCAGGTGGAGGTGCTGGGGTGGGACGAGGCGTTCCTCGGCGTGGACGCCGAGGACCCGGAGGCCGTAGCGCGCCAGGTGCAGCAGGCGGTGCGGCAGGCGACCGCCCCGGACTGCACCGTCGGCATCGGCCGGAACCGCTTGCAAGCCAAGCTCGCCACCGGCTTCGGCAAGCCCGGGATCTTCCGGATCACCGGCGCCACATGGTTCGAGGTGCTCGGGGACAAACCCGTGGACGCGCTGTGGGGAATCGGCAGCAAGACCGCCAAGAAGCTTGGGCAAGAGGGCATCTCGACGGTCTCTCAGCTCGCGGCCGCCGACCCGGAGCAGCTTGCTCGCCGGTTCGGCCCGATGACCGGGCCATGGCTCGTGCGCCTCGCGCAGGGCAGGGACTCCGCGACCGTCGGCACGCCCTGGGTGGCCCGCTCGCGCAGCCGGGAAATCACGTTCCAGCAGGACCTGGCCGACTGGGACCAGGTCCGCCGGGAGGTCGCCGAGCTGGCCCGGCGCGTGGCGGACGACGTGGCCGCCGAGGACCTGCCGGCGGCGCGGGTCGTCGTCAAGGTGCGGTACGCGCCGTTTACCACGCAGACGCACGGGCAGGCGCTGCCGGCTCCGACGTCCGACGCCGAGGCCCTGGAGAGCGCCGCGCTCGTGGCCCTCGAGTCGTTCCCGCCAGGGAGACCGGTGCGGCTGCTCGGCGTCCGCGCCGAGTTCGCGACCTGAGCGGCGACCCGTGACCGCTACAGCAGCTCGTCGAGCAGGCCGTACTCGCGCGCCTGCTCCACAGAGAGCACCCGCCCGTGCCGCAGGTCCGCCTCCACCTCCGGAGCCGGTCGGCCTGCCCGCCGAACGAGCCGGTCCTGCAGCTGGCGAACCAGCAGCTCGTGCTGGTCGACGGCAACCCGCAGCTGCTCGGCGTCACCTTCGGCGCTCATTCGCGGCACGGACAGGATGACCACGGCATGCCGATGCGCCGCGCGGCTCCTGGGCCGCGCACAGCACGGCGACCGCCGGCCCACCGAGGTGCCCCGAACGCTTCAACATGCACAGGGGCGTGGAGCAGGTCCACGGCATCGGCGAGCGCCAGCACGGGCCCAGTTCCGATGTCGGACAGGACAGGTGCAGCTCGAGTGGGTCGCTCTCCCGGCGACCGAGCTGGAGCAGCTGGGAGGTGATGCGGTGGGCCAGGGCGTCGTCGAGGTGCCCGCTGGCCACGACGAAGCGCTGCTCCAGCAGCCGGTCGGCGAGGTCCCGGTCACGGGCCGTCAGGTCCGGCTCCTCCCACGTCGGCAGGGACGGCCCCGTAGGACGTCGAGGGGGCGGCGGCTCGTCCGGTGTGCCGGGCGGAGATGGGCGCGGCACTTCTGGAGGTAGCGGCCAGACCGCGGTGCTGCGTCTCATCGTCATGAGGACCTTCCGTCGGGTCAGGTCAAATGGGCGTGACGTGTTCGTCGTGGTGCACAGGTTCGCACTGGATGGTGGCGTGGAGGACGTGGTAGTCCTCCGCGAGCATCGACGACACCCGGTCCAGGACATCGTGGTAGTCCACGTCGTCGGCGACCACGACATGTCCTGTTGCGTTCTCCAGGCCCGACGTCAAGGTCCAAATGTGCAGATCGTGGACGTCGACCACGCCGGGGAGCGCGAGGATGCGTCCCCGGACCTCCTCGACGTCCAAGCCGGGAGGAGCGACCTCCATGAGGACGCGCAGCGCTTGGCTGGTCAGCTTCCATGTGCGGGGCAGGATGAACAGGCCGATCCCAGCGCCGATCAGCGGGTCTGCGTACGGCCATCCGGTGGTGTAGATGATGACGCCGGCCACGATCACGCCGACCGATCCGAGCAGGTCGCCCAGCACCTCCAGATGGGCGCCGCGGATGTTGAGGCTGACCTTCGATCCCGCGCTGAGCAGCCGGAAGCTGATGAGGTTCACGACCAGCCCGACCACGGCGACGGCCATCAGGGGGACGCCGGGCACCTCAGGGGGTTCGAACAGGCGGCGGTAGGCCTCGTACAGGACATAGCCGGCCACGCCGAACAGCAGCACCCCGTTGGCCAGCGCTGCGAGCACCTCCAGCCGGTAGGCGCCGTAGGTGCGCTGGGAGGGCGAAGGGCGCTGGGCGAGTGTGATCGCCGCCAGGGCCATTCCGAGTCCCAGGACGTCGGTGCCCATGTGTGCCGCATCCGAGAGGAGGGCAAGGGAGTCGAAGAGAAACCCGCCGATGAACTCCACCACCATGTAGCTGGCGGTCAGCCCGAACGCGATGAACAGCGGTTTGCGGTGCCGTCCAGCGGCCGTTACCGCGGAGGTGTGTGCGTGTCCTTCCCCCACGTCAAGACCTCCCGCAGCCTTGCTGGTACGCATCGTCGCGGATCGTCACGCTGACCTCAGCCAAACAGATCACCAAGGAAACCCCGGCGACGCTGACCCTGCCCGTGTCCACCGTGCCCACTGCCGTACCCACCGTGATGTCCCCGGTCGTCGCCATACGCAGGAGGTTGCTGTGGGCCCGGCCGACCGTAGAACGCGCTCTCTGCGTCGACGAGGCGCTCAAGCTCCCCGCGGTCCAGGAAGATGCCGCGGCAAGCGGTGCACTGGTCGATGGTGATCCCGTTGCGCTCGTAGGCACGCATGTCCGCGCCGCACTTGGGGCAGGTCAAGGTCTGCTGTGTCTCGGTCATCGCGGTGCCTTTCCGTGGGAGGACGGTGGTACTCAAGACTCGTCGGGTGCTACGACTCTGGCCGCGGGGGCATGCCCCAGGTGCGTCAGGGCGACGTCCAGAAGCATTCGCACATGCCCGTCGGCCAGCCGGTAGAACACCAGCCGACCACTGCGGCGGGCCGCCACCACCCGGTGCGCCCGCAGCAGGCGCAGCGCGTGGCTGACTCCGGACTCACTCTGGCCGGTGACCGCCGCCAGGTCGTGCACGCAGACCTCGCCGCCCTCGAGCAAGGTGATCAGCAGGCGGACCCGGCCGGGATCGCTGAGCAGCGCGAAGACCGCCGCCAGGTCCTCGACCAATGGCGCCGGCGGCAGCGACCGTTCCAGAGCAGCCACCCGACCTGCGCCGGACGGCGACGAGCAGGGATGCGCCGAAGCACTGGCCCCGGGAGCTGATCTAGCGCTCATCTGATCAGGCTATCAATGGTTGGTGCGCCGCGCGCGGATGACGAACCGCCTGGTGGGCAGGATCCGCATCCGGTGCCGACCGACCCCGCAGGTCCTGAACGCGGACGTCGTAGCCGCTTACGATAGTAAGCGCCTGGGTTGGGTGCCAGCGCATCGTGGCGCTAGCATCGCCGCATGACGATTGAAGACATGACCTCTGGCCCGCAAGCGACGGCGCAGGACCTGGGGTCGGCGGTGGCGCTGTTCCACAGCCTTTCAGACCCCACCCGGTTGTCGATCGTGCGGCGACTCGCCGCTCACGGGGAAGCCCGGGTCGTGGACCTGATGTCCGAGCTCGGACTGGCGCAGTCCACGGTGTCGGCGCACGTGGCGTGCCTGCGGGACTGCGGGCTGGTGGTCGGCCGGCCGCAGGGCCGGCAGATCTTCTACTCGCTGACCCGACCGGAGCTGATGGACCTGCTCGCCGCGGCCGAGACGCTGCTGGCCGCCACCGGCAACGCGGTAGCGCTGTGCCCCGTGTACGGAACCGACGCCCCCGCCGGCACCCCAGTAAAGGAGGGCACTCGATGAGCGACGCCTGCGGCTGCAGTCACGAGGACCCGACGACCCCGGCCGGGCAGGAGGGCGAGGAGCACGAGCCGGAGCGGTTCTGGCAGGTCCGCGAGCTGCAGGCGGCCGCGCTGGCCGCGCTGCTGCTGCTCGCGGCGTTTATCGCCAACCGTGCCGACGGCCCGTCCTGGCTGCCGCTGACCTTCGACGCCGCGGCCCTGCTGGTGGGGGCGACTACGTTCGTCCCCTCCACGCTGCGGCGCCTCGGGCGGGGCAAGATCGGCGTCGGCACGCTGATGACGATCGCCGCGGTGGGTGCGGTGCTGCTCGGCGAGGTCGGCGAGGCTGCCGCGTTGGCGATGCTGTTCTCGATCAGCGAGGGCCTGGAGGAGTACTCACTGGCCCGGACCCGACGCGGGCTGCGCGCGCTGCTGTCCCTGGTGCCCGAGCAGGCCACGGTGCGTCGCGGCGGCGTCGAGCAGGTCGTCGCGCCGGCCGAGCTGCGCGTCGGCGACACGATGGTGGTCAAGCCGGGTGAGCGGATCGCCACCGATGGCCTGATCATCTCCGGTAGGACCGCGCTGGACGTCTCGGCGATCACCGGGGAGTCGGTGCCGGTCGAGGCCGGTCCCGGTGATGAGGTGTTCGCCGGCTCGATCAACGGCATCGGCGTCCTCGAGGTCGAGGTGACCACCACCGCCGAGGACAACTCACTGGCCCGGATCGTGCGGATCGTGGAGGCCGAGCAGTCCCGCAAGGGCCAGGCCCAGCGCCTGGCCGACCGGATCGCCCGGCCGCTGGTCCCGGGGGTGATGGTGGCCGCGGCGCTGATCGCCGCCCTCGGCAGCGTCTTCGGTGACCCGGCCACGTGGATCGAGCGGGCCCTGGTCGTCCTGGTCGCGGCCTCGCCGTGCGCGCTGGCGATCTCCGTGCCGGTCACCGTGGTCGCCGCGATCGGCGCCGCCAGCAAGCAGGGCGCCCTGGTCAAGGGCGGCGCCGCCCTGGAAGCCCTCGGCAAGATCCGCGCCGTGGCGCTGGACAAGACCGGAACCCTGACCCGCAACCGACCCACCGTGGTCGACGTCGCCGCCACCGCCTCCGCCTCACGCGAACACGTGCTGGCGGTGGCCGCCGCGCTGGAGGCCCGCAGCGAGCACCCGCTCGCCCGCGCCATCCTGGCCGCCGTCGACGACCCCGCCCCGGCCACCGACGTGCAGGCGGTCCCCGGCGCTGGCCTGACCGGCCACATCGACGGCCGGCCGGTCCGCCTCGGCCGCCCCGGCTGGCTTGAGCCCGGCCCGCTCGCCGCGGATGTGGAGCGGATGCAGCACGCCGGGGCGACCGCCGTCCTCATCGAAGAGAACGGGGCGGTGATCGGCGCGGTCTCCGTCCGCGACGAGTTGCGCCCGGAGGCTCCCGAGGTGGTCGCCCGGATGCGCCGGGACGGGTACCACGTCGCGATGCTCACCGGCGACAACACCGCCACCGCGACCGCGCTGGCCGCTCAGGCCGGCATCGACGCCGTGCACGCCGAGCTGCGCCCGGAGGACAAGGCCGCCCTGGTCGCCCGGCTGCGCGAACAGCACGCCACCGCGATGGTCGGTGACGGCGTCAACGACGCACCCGCCCTGGCCACCGCCGACCTGGGCATCGCGATGGGCGCGATGGGCACCGACGTCGCGATCGAGACCGCCGACGTCGCCCTGATGGGAGAGGACCTGCGGCACCTGCCGCAAGCGTTCACCCATGCCCGCCGTGCCCGGCGGATCATGCTGCAGAACGTCGCCCTGTCGCTGGCCATCGTGACCGTGCTGATGCCGCTGGCGCTGTTCGGCGTCCTCGGCCTGGCCGCGGTCGTCCTGGTCCACGAGGTCGCCGAGGTCGTCGTGATCGCCAACGGCGTCCGCGCCGGCCGTACCACGTCGCTGCCCCCCGCTCAGGCCGTCGAGCCCGCCGCGCCGAAGACCCAGACCGTCGGCGCCTCCCGGTGACACCGATCCCGGTCGGGCCGTCCGCCGGTGCTGCCGACCCTGTCCCCGACGGTCGGCGTCAGGAATCCCGCCGGCGCACCGGGCTGTTCGTCGCCGCCGCAATGGTCGCCGGCATCGACCTGGCCGCCAAGGCCTGGGCACAGCGGGCGCTACCGGCCGGAGGCATCGAGGCCGGGCCGGTGGACCTGCGGCTGGCCTACAACCCCGGGGTGGCGTTCTCGCTCGCCGCCGAGGCGCCCAGCGCCGCGGTGCTCGTGGTCACGGGACTGATCACCGCTGTGATGGCCGTCCTGGCCTGGCGCACCGCCGCCACCGGGTCCAGGTGGCGAGCCGCGGCACTGGCCGCCATCCTCGGCGGCGCCGTGGCCAACGTCGCAGACCGGGCCGCCGATGGTGTGGTTACCGACTATCTGCACACCGGCTGGTGGCCCACCTTCAACCTGGCCGACACCGCGATCGTCACCGGAGCCGCCCTCCTCGTGCTGGCCGGGCTACGCGCAGCCGACGACCCCGGCGGGGCGGCCCCCGGGAACGGCATTCGCCAAGAAGGGCAGCGAGCTGGTCATGAATGAACGTGGAATGACTCGCCTGGCTGGGGGGCTGGCCCTGCCAGTGGTCGCCAGCCTGCCCGGCCTCGTGCTGCGCCTGGCCGGCTGGCAGGTGCCGCCCGTCGTGGCCGCGCTGGCGTTCGCTGCCGCCGTGGTCGGTGCCGCGTTCCTGCTCACCTGGGGCACCGAGCTCGCCGAGATGGACATCGGGCAGGGCCTGGCGCTGGCACTGCTGGCGCTGATCGCGGTGCTGCCCGAGTACGCGGTGGACGTCGTCTTCGCCTGGAAGGCCGGGCAGGACCCAGCCACCTACGCGCCGCTGGCGCTGGCGAACATGACCGGCGCCAACCGGCTGCTGATCGGCGTGGGCTGGTCGGTCGTCGCCCTGGCCGCGATCGCGGCGATGCGGCGGGCCTCCTCGCGCAGCGGCCGCGGCACTCGCGAAGCCAGCGACGGCCGGCGTCCCGCAGCGGTCGAGCTACAGCGAGTGCAGGTCGTCGAACTCGCCTTCCTCGCCGTGGCCAGCGCGTACGCGCTGTCCTTCCCGTTCCGCTCGTCGCTGACGATCGTGGACACCGTGGTGCTGTTCTCGATCTTCGGCGCCTACCTGTGGCGAGTCCGGGCGGTCGAGGACGAGCTCGACGGCGACGATGCGGAGGACGAGGAATCGGAGCTGTTCGGTCCGGCGGCGCGGGTGGCGAGACTGTCCGCTCGCACCCGCCGGGTGATCACCGCCATCATGCTGATGGTCGCCGCCGGGATCATCCTTGTTGTTGCCGAGCCGTTCGCGGAGAGCCTGGTGGCCACCGGCGAGCAGCTCAACGTCAGCGAGTTCCTGCTCGTTCAGTGGGTCGCGCCGCTGGCCTCGGAAACACCGGAGTTCATCGCGGTGCTGCTGCTCGCCTGGAAGCTGCAGTCCGCCGCCGCGCTCGGCGCGCTGATCTCCTCAAAGATCAACCAGTGGACCCTTCTGGTCGGGGTCCTGCCGCTGGTGTTCGCGGTCTCCGCCGGGTCGTGGGGCGGACTGCCGGTGGACGCGGTGCAGCGCGAGGAGCTGCTGCTGACCGCGGCACAGTCGGTGTTCGCAGTCGCCCTGATCGTCGGCGGTCGGCTGACCCGCGCCGGGGCGTGGTCGCTGCTCGTCTTGTTCACCGTCCAGTTCATCGCGGCCTGGACCACCCCTCCTGGCCTAGCCGGGGTCACCCGGATCGTGGTCGCCGCCGTCTACCTGGCCCTCGCCTCGATCTTGCTGGTGCGGCGCCGCCACGCGCTGGCCGAGGTGCTGGCCACCGGACTGCGCGCCCCGAAGCAGCAGATCCGCGCAGCCGCGCCCGGCGGAGACACCGGCGAGCCCTACCACGGCGGCGAGGCAGGACCGCGGTGAAGCTGAACACCCCCATGACCACTCCCAGTGCTCCCGGCCCCGACCTCCGGCATCACGCTCCCGGGACGCACAGCCCGCCGCAGGTTCGCGAGCACGTCGCGGTAGTGCCCGGCCTGGCCGTGCGGCGGTACTTCACCGGCCCCGCCGCGGCCCTGGCCGCCGCCGGAGTGGCCGTGCAGGTCCTGCCGCCGATCGCAGCCCCGGAAGTTCCACCGGGGAGCCTAGCCGCAGTCGCGACCGCGCTGGCCCCCGACCTGCGCCACCAGCGTGCGCCGGTGACGCTGGTCGGGCACTCCTTCGGCTGCCAGGTCGCGCTGCACTTGGCGGCGCAGCTGCCGGACGTGGTGACCCGGCTGGTGCTCATCGGTCCCACCGTCGATCCCGCCCAGCGGCGGCTGCCGGTACTGCTCGCCGCGTGGCTGCGGGACATGCCACGCGAGTCCCGCCGACTCGGGCTCGAGCAGCTGCCCGACTGGTGGCGCGCCGGCGCTCGCCGCATCGCCGCCGGAATCCAGGCGGCGCTGGAAGACCGGCCCGAGGACGTCGCAGCCCATCTGCAGGTCGCCGCCACCGTCGTCCGCGGCCAGGCGGACCCGATCTGCCGGCACGCCTGGGCCGCCGAGCTAGCCGCTCTCCTGTCCGCACGGCTGCTTGTCGTGCCGCAGGCCGGGCGCGCGTGGCCGTACAGCCGCCCGGAGACCTTCGTGGAGGTCTTGCACCTCGCGGGCGTCAGGGGCCAGTCATGACCACCAGCCGCTCCGGTGCCCTGCCCCCTGAACGGTGTGTGGCCGCCTTCGACTCCGCCTCGGCATTCCTGAGCGCCCTGGCGCGCGCCCTGCAGGGCCGGGACTTCCCCCACCTCGGCCAGTCGCCGCTCAAGGCCCCGCTGGTGCGGGCCAGCGCGCTGCTCCCACTCCGCTTGCGCCGACGCGCCTACGCGATCGCCAGCGGGCGGGAGGGCGTGCCGCCGCACCGGCTGGGAGACGTCGATCTGGCGGCCGTCGCTGCCTGGGTCGCCGGCCACTACCCGTCCCGGAGCTACCCGGCTGTGCTGCTCGGCTCCTCGAACGGGGCGCTGGCTCATCTCGCGGCCGCCTGCGGACTGCCGTGGCTGCCGCAGACCTTGCTGCTGCCAGTACGCCGTCCCGGCGCCGACCCACGCGACGCCCGTGCCGCGATGGAGTTCGGCCTGCGGCACGCTCCGGCCCTGCTCGCCGGCAACCCCGGCGTCGAGCTGCACCACATGCACGACGCCAACCAGGACGCGCTGAGCGCATCCGAGATGTCCTACTTCCGGGTCAAGTGGCGGGCGCTGCCCCGGGCGTACGAGCGCTTCCTCACCGACTGTCTGGAACCCGGCGCCCCGGTGATCGTGGTGCGCGACGCCTCCACATGGCCGGTCACCCGGATCTCCGACCGGCATGTCTTTCAGTACGGCGCGCAGGGCGGCATGAGCGCGGAGGAGTACGCCGCGGAACCGGGTGCGCCAGCAGCGGACGACGAGGCCGCGGAGGCGGAGTGGGGCTTCGCCGACGCGCTGCTCCCCGACGTGCATGCCTGGGCGAGGTCGCGGGGCCACCCCGTCATCGACGTCCGCTACGAGCATCCCCAGGACCCGGCACCGGCCGTGGCCGACACGATCCGCACCTGGGTGCGGGCACGGGGAGAGCCGGGACAGCGGCTGCTGGTCAGCTCCTTCATCGTCCACGACCCCTGGCGGACCATCACCACCGCGTCCGTGCCGTTCTGGACCTTCTTCCCGGTGCGCCGGGCCGCGGACTGCCTTACCGCCTACCTCGACCGCGCCTCCTACGAGGAGATCGACGTTCTCCTGTTCAGCAACGGGGTCCCCTCCCGCGGGCAGGTCGACGCCGCGCACTGGGAGCAGCTGGCCCGCCGGGCCCAGCGCCGGGGACGGCTGCTCGGCGTAAACCCGACCGCCTTTCCCGCCGACTTCCCGGCGTTCGCCCGCTACGGACCAGCGCTTCGGTCACTGCCGGAGGCCACCCGACCGTGGTCCCCGCTGGCGCTCGCCGATGCCCTCACCGGCCTGGCCGGCCACCCGGAGCTGACCGTCACCGACACCCCTGCCGCCTCGTGAAGGGTCTGCGCCTGGCCGTGGCTGGCTACCCCTCTCCCGATGCCGTCTACCATGCAGCACAGGAGGATCGCCGCCCCGCCCTTTGGGTCACGGTCCCGACGGAGCAACCGATGCTGGAGCCGAAGAGGGGTGAGGTCGGCGTACCCGCTGCTTTTTCAGCCCGACAGCACCGGAGCGGTATGAGTACCGCCCCGGGACGGCCCGATGCCCCGTCGCAGGACGCTTCACCCACGGTGGCCCAGGGCCGTGACGGTGGGAGGGTGCGTCAAGTCCCCAAGCCGGACCCAGTGGCGTTCCTGGAATCCATCGACGTCGACATCGCCGGCACCCCGGTGCTGCGCGAACTGGATCTGCGGCTGGAGGCCGGCGAGGTGATCGGGCTGCTCGGCCCGAACGGCTCCGGCAAGACCACCTTGCTCAGGGTCCTCGCAGGGCTGCTCGCCCCGGTCGGCGGCCAGGGGCAGGTCCTAGGGGCGGACCTGCGGGCCGGCGGGGCCGCCGGTCGGGCCGCCCGCGCCGGGATCCGAACCTCCGTCGTCCTAGTCGGACACCAGCCCGCGCTGTACCCCCAGCTCGGACTCGGGGAGAACCTTCGCCTCGTCGCGCGGCTCACCGGTCGAGCCGAGGCCGACGCGGCCAGCGCGCTGGAGACGGTCGGGCTGGCGGCGGCGGCGCACCGGCGGGCCGACCACTGCTCCCATGGCATGCTGCGCCGCGCGGACCTCGCCCGCGCCTTCCTCACCGAGCCCCGGTTGCTGCTGCTGGACGAGGCCCACGCCGGCCTCGACCGCGACAGCCTCCACCTGGTCCAGGTGCTCACCGAGCGGGTGCGGGCCCGATCAGGTGCCTGCGTGCTGGTGTCGCACGAACGGGACCGGATGCGACCGCTGGCCGACCGGATCGTCGAGCTCGTGGACGGCGCAGCGGTCCCGCGACCGGTGGCCGCGCGGTGAACGGCACGGTGAGCGTGGGCGAGCAGCTGCGGGCGCTGGTGCGGCTGCAGCTGGCGCTCGAGCGACGCACCGGTGAGGCGCTGCTTGTAGTCGCGCCGTTCGGCACGGTGGCACTGCTGCTGCTGCCGATGGCCGTGGGCACCGACATCCCCCTCCTGCGGCAGGTGGGGCCGGGCTTCTACTGGCTTGTCGTCCTCCTTTTCGGCGTCATGCTGACGGTCCGGCACAGCGCAGAGGATGGGCCCGGGCCACAGGCGCTGCTCGCACAGTGCGGGGTCGACCCGGCCACGCGGGCCCTCGCCCGCGTCGTCGCGGACGCGGTTCTCCTGCTGGCCTTCCAGGTGGTCCTGGCTCCGGTCGCGGTGGCGCTGTACGACCCGCAGGTCCCCGGCTGGCCGTGGCTGCTCCTCGTCCTCCCGCTCGTGGCCGTCGGGCTGGCTGCGCTGGGTGCCCTCGCCGGGGCGGTGTCCGCCGGCGCCCTCGGTCGCGCGACGCTGGGTCCCCTGCTCGTCGTCCCGCTGACCGTGCCGCTGCTGCTGGGGGCCACCCAGGTCATCGAGGCCGCCTGGTACGCTCGGACGCCGTGGCCGTGGCTCCTCTTGACGGGGTTGGCGGACCTACTCGCGCTGCTGGCCACCGTGCTGACCGCACCAGTGCTCGAGGAGGCTGAATGACGCGGGCCGACCGGTCCCTGGCGGTGGCCGCTGGCGGTCTCGTCCTCGTCGGCTTGGCGGCGGCCCTCACGGCACCGCCAGACCGGCTCCAGGGAGACCTGCAGCGGCTGATGTACGTCCACGTGCCCGCCGCCTGGCTGGCGTACCTGGCGTTCGGCCTGACCCTCCTCGGCAGCGTCGCCTGGCTGTGGCGACGCGGTGAGCGGTGGGACCGCCTCGCCGCCTCGAGCGCGGAGGTCGGCGTCTTCTTCACCGGGCTCGCCATCCTCCTCGGTGCGATCTGGGGCAAACCGGTCTGGGGAGTCTGGTGGACCTGGGACCCGCGGCTGGTGACGACTGCGGTGCTCTTCTTCGTCTACCTGGCGTACCTGGCGCTGCGTCGGGCCATCGCGGACGCCGGCCAGCGCGCCCGCCGTAGCGCCGTGTTCGGGGTGGTGGCCTTCGTCCAGGTGCCGGTCGTGCACTTCTCGGTGCTGTGGTGGCGCGGCCTGCACCAGCCACCGACCGTCCTCCGCCCCGGCGACCCCACGATCGACCATGTCATGCTCGCCGCCCTGCTCGTGAACCTCCTCGCGTTCACCGCCGTCTTCGTGGCCGCCCTGCGGTTGCGCATGCGGCTGGCCGCGGACGAGGCCGAGCTGGCGGCCGCCACCATGGCACCGGGACGGCCGGTAGCCGGGGCCGCCGTCGCCGCTCCCGCCGCGGCCGTGCACGGTCCGGAGGCGCGTCATGGCTGACTGGGGCTGGGTGGCTCTTGGATTCGGGACCGCGTACGGCTCGATCGCCGGATACCTGCTCGTTCTTCGGGCCCGTGGCGCCCGGGCGCGCCGCCAGATCGAGGAGCTGCGGTGATCACCCGCGCGTTCGCCGTGCCGGGCATCGGACTGGCCGCCGTGCTGGCCGGGGTGCTGACGTTCGGCAACCTCAACGACAGCCTCGTCTACTACCTCACGCCGCAGGAGGCAGTTGCCGGGCGGGCGGACGCCCCGGCCGGAGAACGGTTCCGCCTCGGCGGCCTCGTGGAGACCGGCAGCGTCGTGGGCACGCCTGACGGGGTCCGGTTCGCCGTGGTCGACGCCTCCGGCGGCAGCCGGGTGGAGGTCCTGCACACCGGCTCCCCCAACCAGCTCTTCCGCGAAGGCATCGGGGTGGTCGTCGAAGGGCAGTGGCGTGGAGACGTGTTCACCTCCGACACCATGATCGTCAAGCATGACGAGGAGTACCGCGCTCCCGCGACCGAGACGGACGGGGAGGCGCCGTGATCTGGGCCGCCGGCGGCTGGGCGGGCGCCATGCTCGGCCTGGCCAGCTCCGTCGTGCTGGCGTGGTGGGCGCTGCGCGCGCAGCGCCGACCCGAGACGGTACGGATCGGGCAGCTGCGCCTGGCCGCCGCCGGCGTCCTCGTGGGCGCCGTGGTCGCCCAGGTGGCCCTCGTCGCGGCATTGGTCACCGACAGCTTCGAGGTGTCCTACGTGGCCGAGACCGGCTCACGGGCCACGCCGCTGCTGTTCAAGATGACGGCGGCGTGGTCGGCGCTCGACGGCAGCGCCGTCCTGTGGGTGCTGGTGCTGGCGGGCTTCACCGCCGCGGTGGCCCGAGGGGTGCCCAGCACGGCCGACCGGCTGGGGACCGGAGCCCTCGGCGTGATGGCGCTCGTGGCCGTCTTCTTCTTCGGGCTGGTCACGACGGTGACCAACCCGTTCCAGGTGATGGCCGACCCCCCGCCGGACGGACCCGGGCCGAACCCGCTGCTGCAGAACCACATCATGGTGGCGTTCCACCCACCGCTGCTGTACCTGGGGTACGTCGGCTTCACCGTCCCGTTCGCCTTCGCGATCTCGGCGCTGCTGCTGCGGCAGGGCGGCGTGGAGTGGCTGCGGCGCACCCGGCGGGCCAACCTCGTCGCCTGGACCGGGCTGACCGGCGGCCTGGTCCTTGGTGCGTGGTGGTCCTACGAGGTCCTGGGCTGGGGCGGCTACTGGGCGTGGGACCCGGTGGAGAACGCGGCGCTGATCCCGTGGCTGGTCGCGACCGCGTTCATCCACTCCGCCGTCGTGCAGCTCAAGCGGGGCATGCTCCAGCTCTGGAACCTCATCCTGGTGGTCTCGACGTTCGCCCTCACGCTGCTCGGCACGTTCCTGACCCGGTCCTCGGTGATCGCCTCGGTCCACGCCTTCACCCAGTCGGCGGTCGGGCCGGTGCTGCTGGCCTTCTTCCTGCTCGTGACGGTGGCCTCCTTCGCCCTGGTCGCCTGGCGGGGCTCGGCGCTGGTGGGCGGCGGTCGCCCGGAGTCCCTGCTCAGCCGGGAGGGCGCCTTCCTCGTCAACAACGTGCTGCTGTCGCTGTACGCGTTCGTGGTGCTCCTCGGCACGCTCTACCCGGTGCTCGTCGAGGCGGTGACCGGTCAGCAGGTCTCCGTCGGCCGCCCCTTCTTCGACCGGATGGCGGTGCCGCTGTCCTTCGCCCTGCTGCTCGCCATGGGCGTGGGGCCCTTCCTGCCCTACCGCCGGGCGAGCGGCCGCGCGTTCTGGCGGCGGCTGGCATGGCCGGTGCTGCTGGGCAGCCTGTCCGCGGCCGGCCTTGTGCTGGCCGGCGTCACCGCCCCGACGGTGGTGGTCGTGGTCCTGCTGGCGGTAACCATCGCCGCGGCCAGCGCTCGCGAGCTGATCGTCACCGCGCCGCAGCGCTCACTGCAGGGGATATGGCGCCTGGCCCGGGGCCGACGGGGCTATTGGGGAGGCCAGCTGTCCCACATCGGCGTTGCCCTCGTTGCGGTTTCCATCGCGGCCTCCGGCGCGCTGGGCCAGCGGGACTCCGCCGACCTCGAGCTCGGCGACAGTGTCCGCTTCGCCGGCTACACAGTCACGTACGTGGACGACGTCGAGCGTGAGCTGCCGGACCGCACCCTGCGTGCCGCCCGCCTGGAGGTCAGCCGCGATGGCGAGGCACCGCGGACGATGGAGCCCGCCCTGACGACGTTCCGGAACCAGCCACAGGCTGTCGGGACGCCGGCGGTCTGGACCAGACCCACCGGCGACGTGTACGTCGCGCTCACGCGGCTGGAGCCCGGGTCGATCACGGTCAACCTGTCCACGCACCCGCTGATGTGGTTGCTGTGGGCGGCCGGTGCCCTCGTCATGGTGGGCGGGGCGTGGGCACTGAGCGGACGGCGCCTGACGTCGCGGGCTGGTGACCGGCTCCCCGGGCCCACTCCGCCGTCCGAGAAGGTGCCCGCCGGTGCGTGAGACGGCCCGGCGGACCGCCCTACCCGCCCTCCTGCTGGTGGCCCTCGGGATCGTGGCCTGGGGCCTGCTGGCCGGCCCGAACCCCGCAGAGGACAGAGCTTACGCGCTCGAGCAGCGCCTGCGCTGCCCGACTTGCCAGAGCGTCTCGATCGCCGACTCGCCATCTCAGACGGCTGCCGCGATGCGGCAGGAGGTCGAGCAACAGGTGGCCGCCGGCCGCAGCGACGAGGAGGTGTTCGACTACTTCCGCGCCCGTTACGGCGACTGGGTGGTGCTCGACCCACCGGCGCGCGGGGTGACGCTGCTCGTGTGGCTGCTGCCGGTCGGGGCGGCCGGGGTCGCCCTTGCCGTTCTCGCGACGCTGCCGCGGCGGCAGGTTCCGCCGCTGCCGGAGGAGGAGCGCGAGCGCGTCCGCCGCGAGGTCGCCGGGATGCGTCCGGTCACCCCCGACGACGAGGAGCCGTGATGATGGCCGCCCGCCAGTCGTCTCCCAGCCGTGCCCAGTTGGAACGGCAGCGGGACCAGGCCCTGCGTGACCTGCTCGAGCTGGAGCAGCAGGTTCGTACCGGCGACGTGCCACCGCGCCCGGCCGCCGAGCTGAGACGCCGCTACGAACGAGCGGCGGCGGAGGCCCTGGCGCTGCTGGACGGCAGCGAACCGGCCGAGGAGGCAGGTTCCAGCCGACAGCGCCGCGTCGTGACGTGGCGCGCCGTGGTCTACGGTGCGGGCGCGCTCGCCGCGGTCGTGGCACTTGGGGTCGTCCTCCCGCCTACCCTGCAAGACCGGCCCGTGGGCGGCTTCGTCACCGGCAACGAGGTCTCGCAAGGCTCACCCGCGCCAGCCCCCTCCGCCCCCCCGACCGGGCGTGACCTGTCGAAGGTCACCGACGCGGAGATGGAGCGCGTGGTCGAGGCGAACCCCGACGTGGTGGGAATGCGCCTGGCGCTGGCCGAGCGCTACCGCGACCAGGGCGAGTTCGACAAGGCCGTCCCGCACTACCGCGAGGTGCTCGAGCGCCAGCCGGACAACGCAGAAGCCCTTGCGTCGCTGGGCTGGATCCTGCTGCAGCTGGACGACGCCGCGGAGGCAGCGCGCTTCGCCGACGAGGCACTCCAGCGCGATCCTGCCTTGCCCCTGGCCTGGTGGGTGCGGGCCAACGTCCGGCTCTACGGCCAGGACGACCCGAGCGGCGCCGTGGAGGCGCTGCGCCGGATGCAGGAGCTGCCGCTGGAGCCGGAGGTGCAGGGGCAGGTGGCGACGCTGCTGCAGGAGGCACGGGCCAGCGCGGCAGCCGGAGGCGGCGGTTGAGGGCGCGCCGGGCCGCCGGGATCCCGGCCGCACCCTCGTCCGGGGAGCAGCGCACACCGGAGCCGGACCAGGACGGCCACGTCCCGCCGCAGGGGGCCGTCTCTGCCCTGAGCACCGCAGGCACCCAGACCCGCCCGCGAGCACGGGCCCTGTGGTGGTTCGGCGCCCTGGTGCTCGTCGCGGTGGTGGGCCTGGGCGCCGTGCTGGGTGCCCGGCTCGGGACCGACCCCACGCTCGTGGACTCCCCCCTCATCGGAAAGCCGGCCCCCGACGTCCAGTGGCCCTACCTGGAGAAGGAGGGGGCCGTGCGCCTGGCGGACCTACGAGGCCAGGTGGTGGTCGTCAACTTCTGGGCCTCCTGGTGCGTCCCGTGCCGCCAGGAGCACCCGGAGCTCGTTGCCGCTGCCAACGCCTACGCGGACGCCGGCGTCACCTTCGTCGGGGTCAACTATCAGGACCAGAAGGCCACCGCGGTGGCCTTCCTGGACGAGCTGGGCCGGGGCGAGCGCTACCAGTACGTCGTGGACTCCGGCTCGAGGGGCGGGCTCGAATTCGGCGTCTACGGGGTTCCCGAGACGTTCGTGATCGACCGCGACGGGACGATTGTCGCCAAGATCACCGGCGCCTCGACCTTCCCCCTGCTTGCGAGCACTCTGGACCAGGTGCTGGCCGGCAAGTCCCCGGGCGAGATGGTCAACGGTCCGGTGCAGCGCGCGCCCGGCGGTTGACCGACGTGGAGCAGCGCACCTCGGGATGCGCTCAGATCGGCGGCCAGCCGAAGCGGGCGTAGTAGGCCAGGAACCGGCTCATCAGTTCGTTCCAGCTGCCCGTGGCCAGTGCCAGGCCCGTCGCCACCAGCAGTACCCCGCCGGCCACCTCGATCCGCCGGGAGTTGCGTGCCAGCCACTCCGGTCGCCGCTTGCCACGCGCGAGACCGGCAGCGAGGAGAAGGAAGGGGATACCGAGGCCCACGCTGTAGGCGGCCAGGAGCAGTCCACCCCGCCACAGCGTCGCAGTGCTCGCGGCCGTCGCGAGGATCGCGGTCAGGACCGGACCCACGCACGGCGTCCACCCAAAGGCGAACGCGGCTCCCAGCGGGAGCGCGCTGGCCGGACCGCGGCTGAACCTGGACGCATCCACCGCCAGCCGCCGCTGAAGCAGCGGCACCCGAACGACGCCCACCATGGTGAGGCCCACGAGGACAACGAAGGCCCCGCCGACGACGTTGATCACCGATCTGTTCTGCACCAGCAGCAGGCCTAGAGCCGAGGCGGTGACCCCCAACGCCACGAAGACGATGGTGAAGCCGAGCACGAACAGGACGGCGCCGGTCATCACCCGGCGGTTGCTGCGTACCAGGGTGGCGACGTCCCCTCCCGGCGCCGGCATCGGCTCGCGCAGCCCGGACACGTAGGAGACGTAGCCAGGCAGGAGCGGCAGACAGCACGGCGACGTGAACGACACGACACCGGCGACGAGCGCCAGTGACGTCAGGGCGTAGAGCTCCATCGTCACCTGCCTGGTAGAGGGCCACCGTGGGCATCCAGCATGTCGCGGAGGAGACCGATCTCTGCGCTCTGGGAGTCCACGATGGTCTGAGCGAGGCGCCGGACGTCGTCGTCGGCCGCTTGCGCTGCAGCGACCTCTGCCATGGCCACCCCAGCCTGGTGATGCGGGATCATCAGCTGGAGGAAGAGCCTGTCCGCCTCTTCGCCGGCTGCGGCGCGCAATCGGTCCAGTCCTTCGTTGCTGGCCATGCCCGGCATCGTCGACTGCCCTGTCGGCATCGATCCGTCCATGCTGGTCATCGCCGGGGAATCCTCCATCCACGCCATTGCAGGCCGGGACGACGCCCGCGGAAGGTTCCACCGGTCGAGCCAGGCGTACATCTGGCCGATCTGCTGCTGTTGGGTCAACAGGATGTCCAGGGCCAGAGTCGCGACCTCAGGGTCCTGAGTGCGCTCGCGGACCAGCACGGACATCTGCACGGCTTGAGCGTGGTGAGTTGACATGTCGCGGGCGAAGCCGGCCTCGACGGAGTCGTCTGCCGGGGGACTCGTCGGCGCGGCGGCGAGCCGCGACCCGGCGAGCATTCCGGCTGCCGTCGACACGCCGACGATCAGAACCACGGCGGCCCAGCGCCAGGTCCGCCGCATGGACTCGGGGCCGGCAGGTCGCATCACATGCCACCGCTTCCGCCGGTGCATGCCGCACCCGGTTCCGGAGTCTGCTCGCCTTGCAGATACCGGGTCAGGAAGCGTTCCAGGCGCGGGTCCGAGGCGTCGTCCGCTAGCAGCTGCACTCCCCAGGCGCTGGCGGCGACGGGAGTCGCCAGCCCGGGGTAGGGACTGAGCAGGGCGTAGTCTTCGCCGGCGACGAGGTCGTTGAGTCGCTGCACCTGCTCGGCGGAAAGGTCGGGACGGTAGGTGATCCAGACGGCACCGTGCTCCAGGGAGTGGACCGACTGCTCACTGCTCACGGGCTGGCTGTACACACCACAGTTCGTCCACACCGGAGCGTGTTGGCCCCCGACCGGGGGGTCCTGCTCGTACGCCACTGGTTCGGTGACGTGCTCGCGGGGCAGGTCCGGGAACTCGGCGACGCCCTCGATGGGCGCGTTCGCTTCTGCCTCCAGGCGAGCCTGACGGTCACGCTCGCGGACGATGACGAAGACGACGGTCGCCACCAGGCCGACGCACACCAGCACGGCGGCACCGACGACGAGGATGCTGCGCTGTCTCTCCCGCCGCTCTTGTGCTTGCCGCATCGCGGCAACCCGCGCCTGCCGCGCCTGTGCTTCCTTGCTGCGATTGCCCATGGTCCCTTCTTCCTTGCTGTCCGACCGAGTCAGGTGATGGGTAGGGGTTCAGGTCCCCGGCGTGCGCTTCTCCGTAGCACCCTGAGCCATGTCATGTCGATGTTCCGGGTACAGGCCGTGTTCCGGGCCACGAGGCCGGCAGCCTTGCTCTCGTGCCGTCCGCATCTGTCACCGGCGCTCCTGTGGAGCAGAGCGCCAAGAGAGGGGTCGTCCGAAGCAGTTCATGACGCCTGGTCCCCCGCGGCTCGCTCTTGCAGCCAGGCGTTGTAGGCGGCCAGCTCGGCGTCCCCGTCGCGGGCGGCTCGGCGGTCGTAGCGGCGCGCCTCCCGAGCGTCCTCGCGGTGCCAAGCCACAGCCATCGCCACCGCTAGGATGGCGACTGGATAGTCGCCCAGAGCCCAGAACAGCGCACCCCCGGTGTACTGATCCTCGGCGAGGGTGGGCCCCCACGGCCGGTCCAGGGCGGAGAACCACTCCTCGGCCAGCACCTCCGTCGAGCCCATCATCGAAATCCCGACGAACGCGTGGAACGCCATCGTGGCGATGAGAATCACCAGGCGTAAGGGATACGCTGGTCGCGTGGGCCCAGGATCGGGGCCACAGATCACCCATGCGAACAGGTAGCCGACCACGATGAAGTGCGCAGTCATCAGGACGTGCCCACTGTGGGTGCGCATGGACAGGTCGAGTGCCGGGGTGTAGTAGAACGCCAGCAGACTGCCGATAAAGAGCACCGGCGCGACGACCGGGTGACCGACCGCGCGGAGCAGTCTGGAGTGGACGGCGAGGAGAATCCACTCTCGAGGCCCGCGGCTTCCGTCCGTGCGGCGCCTCAGGGTCCGCAGCGCCAGAGTGACGGGCGCGCCCAGGACGAGCATGATGGGCACGAGGGTGCCGATCGTCATGTGCTGCACCATGTGCATGCTGAACAGGACTCGCCCGTAGACGGCCGGGCCAGCGCTGGTCGCCCAGACCAGCACCGCGCATCCGACTATCCAGGCGGTGGCCCGGCCGGTGGGCCAAGCGTCCCCGCGGCGGCGGAGTCGCAGGACTGCGGACAGGTACCAGGCGGCGGCCGCGACGGCGAGGGGCGTGAACAGCGGGTCGATCCGCCACTGCGAGAACCACTGCTCGAACCCCAGCGGCGGAGGCATCGGATAGCCCAGGAGCGACTCGGTCAGGGTGAGCGCTTCCTGCGGGAGACCCGGTCGGACCGGTGACGTGCGCCCCAGCGCGACGGCTAGGCCGACGGCCACAGCCATGACTACTACCTCGACCACTGCCAGTCGGGCGAACCAGCGGCCCCTACCCGCAGGATCGCCGAGGGCTGCGACCACTCTGCGGCGATGCAGCCAGCCGAGGCCACCGAGGAGGACCAGGGCGGCCGTCTTTGCCGCAAGAAGCGACCCGTAGCTCGTGCGCAGTCCCGACAGGCTGTCGACCCTGACGGCGGCGCCGATCACCCCGGAGATGCCCACCAGGGCGAAGCACCACGTCGCGAGCGTGGAGAACCGCCCTACCGCCACCGCGAAGTGCGCCGCCGAGAGGTGACGACGGAGCAGTGCCAGGCCGGTCAGGCCACCGACCCAGGTGCTGGCGGCGACCAGGTGTACGGCTTGGGTGTCGACAGCCGTCTCGTGGTTGCCGGCGCTGCCGGCGTGGCCTGACAACGCCAGCGGCAGCAACGAAGCGATCGCTGTCAAGGTCAGCAGCCCGGCCGAGGTCGTCCGCGTCGCCAGCCACGCCCCCGTCGCTGTGACGCCAACGAGGGCGACACTGACGGCGAGCCACCGACCCAGCTCGAAGTCCACGACGAAGCGCCACAGCGCCGACCCCGTGCCGGGGGCGCTCAACGGGAGTCCCGCGGCCTCGGAGTAGGTGAAGGCGATGACCGCCGCAGCCGCCCAAGCCCAGACCGTAGCTCCGATGGCCGCGAACCGCGCCGCAGTTCGGCGGGCACCGGCCAGCAGGTCGGGGTCGGATCCGGCGGCGGAGGGCAGCACAGTGGCGGACAGCACGAGAAGGCCGACCGTGACGGCCGCGGCAACGTCGCGCACCGCCCGGGCCGCCGGCAGACCCCAGGTCGTCACGGAACCCGCGTCCGGTAGTCCGGGAAGAGGCGCCGGTGTCCCCGTGGTGGCCGCCAGCGCAGCGATCGCCACAGCCGGCGTCCCCAGGATCAGGGCGAGCAGTCCGACCGGCGCCGCCCTTCCCACCACGTTCACTCCCCCCGTCTTCCGCGACGCCACAGCCACAGTCCGGCGACCAGAACCGCTGCGCCGGCAACCGCGGCGGTGGCCAGACCTGGCTTGTCGCTTTCCGGTGTCGTGGCATGCGGATCATCACGATCGGACGAGTGAGGCGGGGTCCGTGTCGGGACCGCGACCGCGGACCCGGCTTCGCCGGGCGTGACGGGCGGCGGCGAGTCAGGCCGCCCGACTGTGAACGGTACGTCGCCCGTGATGGGGTGTCCGTCGCCTGATACGACGCGGAAGGCGACGCGCCACTGCCCTGGCCGGCCATCGGGTAGTGCGGCGATCACGGTCGGGCCTTCCACGGAAGTAGCCAACTGGGAGGGCGGGCCTCCCGCCACAGACAGGGTCACCATGACGAATTCAGGGGCGATGTCGTCCGTGTACGTCAGGCTGATGGTCGAAGGCGGCTTGTCGAGCGATGCGCCAGCCTCCGGGTCCGAGCTGGTGAGCTCGGCATGCGCTAACGCGACACGGGGCCATGCAAGTGCCATCGCCAGACCGGCTCCGGCCACCCACAGCAACCGTCGCCGACCGGTGTGGGCGAAACTCCCGCACCGACGGCTCCCATGCGTTGGCGACGGCTTCACGGGTGCAGCGTGCTCTCGTGGTCCCGGTGCCGGGACGGCTCGACTTGAAAGGTGCAGTGCTCCACGTCGAAATGGTCAGACAGGCAGTCTGCCAGGCCGTCGAGCACCGGGGCGTGGTCCCCCTCGGCCAGTTCGTCCACGACCACGACGTGCGCCGAGAGGACCGGCATGCCGGAGGTGATGGTCCAGGCGTGCATGTCGTGGACGTCGATCACTCCTGGCATCTCCAGGATGTGCGCCCGCACCTCCTCCAGATCGACGTCCTTGGGTGTGGCCTCCAGGAGGATCGCTCCGGCCTCCCTGAGCAGGGCCCAGGCGCGGGGAAGGATCATCAAGGCAACCACGACGGAGGCGACGGGGTCCGCCGCCGTGAGCCCGGTCACCGCGATCACCACTGCGGCGATGATCACGGCCACGGACCCCAGCAGGTCGCCCAGCACCTCCAGGTAGGCACCCCTGAGGTTGAGCGACTGACGCTGGCCCCGGCGCAACAGCAGCAGCGACACCGTGTTCACGAGCAGACCCACGACGGCGACGCCGAGCATGAGCCCGGACGCGATCTCCGGCGGTTCGGTGAAACGTCGGTACGCCTCGATGAGGATGTAGATCGCGAGACCGAACAGCACTAGCGCGTTCACCGCAGCAGCCAAGATCTCAACTCGCTGCAGGCCGAAGGTCCGCCGGGTCGTCGGTGGGCGCTGCGCCAGGGTCACCGCGATCAGGGCCATGGCCATGCCTGCAGCATCCGTGGCCATGTGCCCGGCGTCGGCCAGCAGCGCCAACGATCCAGACAGCAGTCCGCCCACGACCTCCACCAGCATGACCGTCGACGTCAACGCCAGAGCGATGACGAGCCGGCCGCGGTGCGCGGCCGAAGCGGTGGCATGCGTGGGGGCGTGCGAGTGGCCTAGGCCCATCGGTCGTCCTTCCACGAAGTTTGCTTCGTCTGGGGTTTCGAGCCCCGCGCCAGGTCGGCCGGAGCCACTGCTGCGATGAGCGGCCGCGGCACGCCCCCTTCTGACTTACGGCCGCGTGACGCGTCGCGGCTGCCAGGCCAGGGCGTCACTGCTTGCCTCCGAGGTGACCCGGGCCGCCGGCGTTGACGAGCGTGGAGTCGGGCTGCGCCACGTTCTGCGCGCCGACCTCGGGGTGGCACAGGTCGAACGCCGGGGACTACGAGCGGATCCGGGGGATCGAGGTGAAGTTGTGTCGCGGCAGCGGGCAGCTCGTGGCCCACTCCAGCGAGCGGCCATGACCCCACGGGTGTCGACGGTGACCTGCGGCGCGTACCGCCAGGTCTTGTACACGTTCCAGAAGAACGGCAGCATCGAGGCGCCGAGCAGGAACGACCCGAGCGTGGACACCTGGTTCATGCCACGCTCACGTCGACCGCTTCCAGATCGTCTGCTCGACAGACGGTCGCGCTCTGCTGGAGCCATGCTGGACGCCTCTCTCCCACGATTCACTCGATCATTCGCTGACCGTGCCGCTAACCGGATCGCCCACCCTACGACAGGTTGTAGTACGCCAGTCTATGAGGCCGCCCCGCTGACTAGCATGTCCGCATGGCGCTTGGCCCTCTGGAACGAGAGATCATGTCTTGCCTGTGGGCCGCGCAGGGCCCCCTCACCGTCCGCGAGGTGCACGCGGAGCTCTCTGAGCATCGCCAGGTCGCCTACACGACGGTGATGACGGTCCTGCAGCCTGACTCGTGCCACTTCTCCGGGATCTGGTGGGTGCGGGGGGATCGCTGCTGGTCAGAGGGTTGAGTAGGGGGGCTGCGACACACTAATCGGTGGGTAGTGTCGCCGGGTGGTGTTCGTTCGGAAGGTGCGGACGGGGTCGGGGGCGACGGCGGTGCAGATCGCTGAGCGGGCGGGCGGGCGTGACCGGGTGCTGGAGCACGTGGGGTCGGCGCGCACGGCGCAGGAGCTGACGGCGCTGCTGGAGGTCGCCCGCCGCAAGATCCGCCCGGGTCAGGGCGAACTGGACCTCAGCGGTGGGTCGGTGCCCGCTGGTCAGGCGGTCATCACCAGCCGGTCCAGTGCCCTGCTGTGGCACGTCCTGGTCAGCACGTACGCGCGGTTGGGGTTCGACGCGCTCGGGGACGAGGCGTTCAAGCAGCTGGTGCTGGCCCGGCTGGTCGAGCCGACCAGCAAGGCCGACTCTGTGCGTGTCCTGGACGAGCTGGGGGTCGCTCACGCCTCGCTGCGCACGATGTTCCGGTCGCTGGCCCGCTGCCAGGAGCGTGGGTACCGGGACCAGATCGCCAGGGCGTGCTTCGAGCACGCCAGTGTCCACGGTGATCTGTCGCTGGTGCTGTACGACGTCACCACCTTGTACTTCGAGGCTGAGAAGGAGGACGACCTGCGGCGGGTCGGGTACTCCAAGGAACGCCGCGTGGACCCGCAGATCGTCGTTGGGCTGCTCGTGGACCGGGCCGGGTTCCCGCTCGAGGTCGGCTGCTTTCAGGGCAACAAGGCCGAGACGACCACGATCCTGCCGATCATCCAGCAGTTCCAGGCCCGCCACCAGGTCGCGGACATGGTCGTCGTCGCCGACGCGGGGATGCTGTCGGCGGCGAACCTGCGGGAACTGGACGAGGCGAACCTGCGGTTCATCGTCGGCTCGCGGGTCACCAAGGCGCCGGTCGACCTGGCCTCCCACTTCCGCTGGCACGGGGACGCGTTCACCGATGGGCAGGTCATCGACACGATCACCCCACGCTTGTCCACCGGCACCGCCCGCAGCAGCAACGACACCACCAAGCGCGCCGAACCCGTGTGGGACCCGGCCGCGCACGAGCGGTCGTGGCGGGCAGTGTGGTCGTACTCCAGCAAGCGAGCCGCCCGCGACGGCAGGACCCTCACCGCGCAGGAGAACAGGGCCAGGGCAGTGGTCTCCGGGGAGAAGGCCGCCCGCACACCCCGGTTCGTCACGACGGCGAACGGCGCAGTCAGTCTCGACCAGGCGGCCCTGGACCGCGCCCGCCGGCTCGTCGGGTTGAAGGGCTACATCACCAACGTGCCCGCCACGCTCATGGCGGCCAGTGAGGTCATCGACTCCTACCACTCGTTGTGGCAGGTCGAGGCCTCGTTCCGCATGAGCAAGAGCGACCTACGGGCCCGTCCGGTGTTCCACCACGACCGCGACGCGATCGAGGCCCACCTCACTGTCGTCATGGCCGCCCTCGCCGTCGCCCGTCACCTGCAGAACACGACCGGGATGAGCCTCAAGAAGATCATCCAGGCGTTACGCCCGCTGCAGCAGATCACCGTCAACATCGCCGGACACGAACATCCCGCCAGCGACCCCCTCACCGACACCGCCCGCACGATCATCGACGCTGTAGGTGTCAAGTGGCCGACACACTAAATCGGCACGAGTCAGGAGCAGGAACGACCCGAGCGTGGACACCTGGTTCATGCCACGCTCACGTCGACCGCTTCCAGATCGTCTGCTCGACAGACGGTCGCGCTCTGCTGGAGCCATGCTGGACGCCTCTCTCCCACGATTCACTCGATCATTCGCTGACCGTGCCGCTAACCGGATCGCCCACCCTACGACAGGTTGTAGTACGCCAGTCTATGAGGCCGCCCCGCTGACTAGCATGTCCGCATGGCGCTTGGCCCTCTGGAACGAGAGATCATGTCTTGCCTGTGGGCCGCGCAGGGCCCCCTCACCGTCCGCGAGGTGCACGCGGAGCTCTCTGAGCATCGCCAGGTCGCCTACACGACGGTGATGACGGTCCTGCAGCGCCTGGCCCGTAAGGGGTTGGCTGCTCAGGCCCGGGGCGAGAAGGCGCACCGGTACAGTCCTACCGCCACGCGCGAGCAACTGGCGGCCGAAATGATGTTGCAGGCCCTGGGTGAGTTGAACGGCGAAACGGCTCGAGAAGGAGCACTGCTGCACTTCGCGTCCAGGATGAACGACGCAGACAGCTCCGTGATGCGGGCCGCTCTCTCCAGAACTCGAAGTCACGTTCGCAAGCCGCGGCGCCGTCGACGTGAGAACGAATGACGGCCGCGGTGGCTCTGCTGTTCTCCTGGCTCCTGGTCGGCCCGGTGCCAGCGGTGTTGGCGCGGGCGACCTGGCCGCAGACGGTTCCCAGAGCCGCCCTTGCTCTGTGGCATACCGTCGCTCTGGCCATCCTTGCCGGCCTGATGGTGATCGGCGTAGCGGCGATCGACGCGCTCCTCGTCCATCCTGCGGCACTGCCCTGGCCCTGGCTAGCGGGGGCCGGAGCACTGCTCTGCCTGATTGCGTTCGCGGCAGCGATCCACTTCTTCGCGACGGTGGTCGCCCTGACGGTGCGATCGCGGCGAGTTCGGCGTCGGCAACGCCATCTGGCCGCACTGCTCCATGAGCAGCCAGCCGGGCCGCCACTCAACCACGCCCGACCGGGGGTCGCACCCGTCCTGGTCGTCGGCGGCCAAGGTCGGTTCGTATACTGCATTCCAGGGCGCTCGCCGCGGATAGTGATGAGCACGGGAGCGCTGCGGACACTTACCAGCGAGCAACGCGTGGCTGTCGTCTCCCACGAATGGGCGCACCTACGAGGCCGCCACCACCTGATGGTTGGCTTCTTCGCCGCATTGCACCGAGCATTCCCGCTTCCTTCCACGCGAGCCGCCTTACGCGCTGTTCAGTTGCTCGTTGAGATGTTGGCCGACGATGCCGCCCGCCGAGTAGCCGGGAACCGGCCGCTAATGGACGCCCTCTACTCGCTCAGCCCGCTCCACCGCAGTCCGATGGACTTACCTGGCGAGCGTCATGAAGGGGATCCCGACGCGGCCACAACGCGCCGTCTCCGTCGGCTCATGCGCCTTGGGACCACCGTCGCGGAGGCCGGCGACACCAGGAATACTCGCCCCGCCTCTTGGCCGACGATACTTGTGGCAGCACACGCCTACATCCTGTCCATTGCCGTATTGGCAGTGCCCATCGCTCTCGGGACGGCGTCGTGGATTCAGCGCCACGCATAGTCCGGACTTCCGAAGATCGTGAGCACACGAGCGCCTGGATCTGCTTGTTGACCAGCGCAAACGCTGTGAGGGCGCGGGCGGTCGTGTTACTACAGGGCCCTCCTCATCATCCCGACGGGTCTTGGTCCAGGCGTCGGAGCCGTCGATCAGCTCGATCAGGTCCGCATCAGCCCGGTCCCGGACCAGCTCGTCGCGGTCGGCCTGTTCGGGGTCGTGGCAGATCACGAACCGCTCGGCGCGCACCCGTCGGCGGCCGGCCCGAGGGCTCCGCCGGGCTCGACGGTGACTTCCTTGCCCCGCAGGTTCCCGGCCACGGCGCGGTAGCGGCCGGGCCGGGCCAGCGCCGCGGCGGCCTCGGAGTTGGTGGCGCGCAGCTTCTTGGCGTGGATGTAGTGCCCGCCGCCGCGGGTCAGGTAGCCGCGGTTGGCGGCCGAGGCAAACCGCCGGTCGGCCACCCAGACCAGCCGGTGCAGGTTCCAGTCTGATGATCGCGATGTCCGCGGTGTTGCCGGGGAAGGTCCAGCAGCGGATCGGCACCCCCTTGTGGGTCGCCGCCATCCCGATCACCACTTGCGGCAGCTCATCCCGATGGTCCTTGGAGTGGCCGAACGCGAACGTCAGCGCCGCCAACGCGATCAGGACGCCGCAGTTCTGGCTCCTGTGGACCGTGCTGTTCTGCAACGTCACCGCGGGGATCGGCATCCTGGCCCAGGCGTCCCCGATGGTCCAGGACTTCTTCGGCTCGGTGGGGCCCGCGGAGGCCGCCGGCTACGTGGGCCTGCTCAGCCTGGCCAACATGCTCGGTCGCATCGTCTGGTCCTCGACCTCCGACGTCATCGGCCGCAAGCCGACCTACATGGTCTACCTCGGCGCGGGCGCCCTGCTGTACCTCCTCGTCGCGGTCGTCGGCACTGCGTCGGTCGGCGTGTTCGTGCTGCTCACCGCGGTCATCCTCAGTTTCTACGGCGGGGGGTTCGCGACGGTGCCGGCCTACCTCAAGGACCTGTTCGGCGGGTACGAGGTCGGCGCCATCCACGGGCGGTTGCTGACGGCGTGGTCCGCCGCCGGAGTCGCCGGACCACTGCTGGTCGGCGCGACCCTGGACTTCCAGACCGGCCGCGGCGCCGAGGGTGCCGATCTCTACCGGCTCTCCTTGCTGATCACGGTGGGCGTGCTCGTCGTCGGCTTCCTGGCGAACCTCTCGTTCGACCGGTCAGCAGCCGCTTCCACGAGCCGGACCGGACACCCGTCACCGTGGCGAGGGAGACCAGCGATGCGCGCCGATGACGACAAGCCCGTCCTAATCGAGGAGCGTGCCTCCGCGTCGGAGCGGACGGCGGCGACCGTGCTGTGGGTCGTGGTGGCCGGCGCGCTCGCGTACGGCGTCAGCGAGACGATCTCCAAGGTGGCCGCTCTGTTCGGCTGACGCTGCCCTCGTCGAGCGCTGTCTCGGATCCACGCTAGACACCCCGAGACACCGGAAGCGCCGTCCGGCTCTCGCCGCTTCTGCGTGTCTCTCGGGCTGACGCTAGACCCGGCGATACGGTCCGATCGTGGACCCGGTACGCAACCCGTACGCGCCCGGCGCGGGCCAGCGCCCGCCGGAGCTGGCCGGCCGCGACCGCGAGCTCGAGGCGTTCGAGGTCGTGCTCGAGCGGGTGGCGCGGGGCCGGCCGGAGCGCTCCCTGGTGCTCACCGGGCTGCGGGGAGTCGGCAAGACCGTGCTGCTCAACGCGCTGCGCTCGGCGGCGGTCCGCCGCGGGTGGGGCACCGGCAAGCTCGAGGCCCGGCCGGACACGCCGCTGCGCCGTCCGCTGGCCGCTGCGCTGCACCTGGCCGTCCGCGAGCTGTCCGGCCGCAACCGCGAGGAGGCCGACGAGGTGCTCGGCGTCGTCAAGGCGTTCGCGCTGCGCGCGAGCGACGCCGGCAGCAAGCTGCGCGAGCGCTGGCAGCCGGGCATCGACGTCCCCGCCGCCACCGGGCGCGCCGACTCCGGGGACATCGAGATCGACCTCGTCGAGCTGCTCACCGACGTCGCCGGCCTGGCCGCCGCGGCCGGCAAGGGGGTCGCCGTCTGCGTCGACGAGATGCAGGACCTCATGCCGGACGACGTCTCCGCCCTGTGCGCCGCGGCGCACGAGCTGAGCCAGCAGGGCCTTCCGCTCATCGTCGTCGGCGCCGGCCTGCCGCACCTGCCGGCGGTGCTGTCGGCGTCCAAGTCATACAGCGAGCGGCTGTTCCGGTACCTGCGCATCGACCGGCTCGAGCGCGAGCAGGCCGACCGGGCGCTGCGTGCCCCGGCCACCGAGGAGGGCGCCGACTTCACCGACGACGCGCTCGGCGCGCTGTACGCCGCGACCGACGGCTACCCGTACTTCGTCCAGGCCTACGGCAAGGCGGTGTGGGACGTCGCGCCTGCCTCACCGATCACCGCCGAGGACGTCGCCGTCGCCGCGCCGCAGGCCGAGGCCGAGCTCGCCGTCGGCTTCTTCGGCTCCCGCTACGAGCGGGCCACCCCGGCAGAGCGGGAGTACATGCGGGCGATGGCCGACCTGGGCCGGGACAGCGGCGACGGCGTCGTGCCGACCTCCGCGGTCGCCCGCGAGCTCGGCCGCACGCCGCAGTCGCTGTCCCCGGCGCGGGACTCGCTGCTGAAGAAGGGGCTGGTCTACAGCGGCGAGCGCGGCCAGATCGCCTTCACCGTGCCCCACTTCGGCCGTTACCTGCGCAGCCACGGCGACTGACGGCTCGGGGGCCCCGGGACGTCACTCACACACCCCGGGCGTCACCACGCAGCGCGGCGGCCTCGAGGGCCAGCAGCCGCTCCTTGGCGGCCAGCCCCCCGGCGTACCCGGTCAGCGACCCGGACGCCGCGACGACTCGGTGGCAGGGCAGGACGATGCACAGCGGGTTGGCACCGAGTGCCGCACCGACCGCCCGGGACGCCGAGGGCCGGCCCACGTCCGCGGCCAGCCGGCCGTACGTCGTCCGGGAGCCGTAGGGCACGGACGCCGCCAGGCGGGACAGCACCTCCCGCTGGAACCCGCTGGCCACGGCCAGGTCCACCCCGACCTCGAAGCGCCGCCGCCGGCCCGCCAGGTACTCCTCGAGCTGGCGGCGCAGGACGTCGGTCGGACCGGGCCGGCGCAGCACCCGCGGGGACACCCGGGCGGCCAGCCGGGCGAGCACGAGGTCCTCGTCACCGCCGCGGGGCACGAACGCGCAGGCCACCACCGGGCCGTCGACCCGCACCGCGAGCAGCATCCGGCCGACGGCGGTGTCCTCGACCGTGTAGGCGACGTCCTCGCCGTCCAGGTCCGGCGGCGTCACGGGCGGGTCGAAGCCCGCCAGCCGGGCCTCCAGGTCCGTCGGGGGTGTTGTCGGCGGCTGCGGCCGCCGGTGGCTGGGGGTCACGGTGCTCCTTCCGTGCGGCGCAGGGCGGCCAGCGCGTCCGAGACGAGCCGGCGGGTGGCGGTGGGGGTGGTGCCGAGCACCCGGGCGATGGCGGCGTGGTCGAGGTCGGCGACGTACCGCAGCGCGAGCGCGGTGCGCTGCCGCTCGGGCAGCGTTCGGACCCGGGCCCACAGCACGCCGTCGAGGATTCGCTCGCCGGCCACCTCGTCGGCGCCGGCCGTGGTCGGCGCGTCGAGCAGCGTGGCGACCGGCACGGGGCGCCGGGACCGGGCCCGGTAGGAGTCCGTGGCGCACCGGGCGGTGATGGTCATCAGCCAACCGCGCAGGTTCCGACCGCTGCTCAGCGACGGGTACGCGGCCAGCGCCTGCGTCCACGCCTGCTGGGCCACGTCGTCGCCGTCGACCGGGCCGGCGAGAGCGTGCGCCAGCCGCGCCACGTCGCGCCAGTGGGCGTCGACGAGCTGCTGGAACGGCGGCAGGATCGTCACGAGGAGTTCAACGCTAGGACCCCGACACGTGTGAGGGTCCGTTGCCACCATGGTCGGTGTGAGCGACACCGGACACCGCGTGAGCGACACCGGACACCGCCAGGGTCCGCAGGTCGTGGCGCACCGGGGTGCCAGCCACGACCACCCCGAGCACACCCTCGGCGCCTACCTGCGCGCCATCGAAGCCGGCGCGGACGCCCTGGAGTGCGACGTCCGGCTCACCGCCGACGGTCACCTCGTCTGCGTCCACGACCGCCGGGTCGACCGCACCTCCTCCGGTCGGGGCAAGGTGTCCACCCTGGAGCTGGCCCAGCTCGAGGGCCTGGACTGGTCGTCGTGGAAGGCGGGCCGGGACCTGTCAACGGTCGCCGAGCTCCCCGACCGGGACGCCGGCCGCCTGCTGACCCTGCGCCGGCTGCTGTCCGTCGTCGCGGACAGCGGCCGCCCGGTTGAGGTCGCGGTGGAGACCAAGCACCCGACCCGGTACGCCGGCCAGGTCGAGCAGGAGCTCTACGACGTCCTGGACTACTTCGGCTGGGCCCGTCCCCGGCCCGGGCGTCCCTCCCCGGTGCGGGTGATGAGCTTCTCCACCCTGGCCCTGCAGCGGGTGCGGGCGCTGTCGCCGACGCTGCCGCTCGTCCAGCTGCTCGACCACGTGCCGGTGCGGATGCGGGACGGCCGGCTGCCCCGCGGGGTCGGTACCGCCGGGATCAGTGTCGAGCTGCTGCGCCGCGACCCGGGGCTCGTCGACGCCCTGGGCCGCCGCGGCCACCCCGTGCACGTGTGGACGGTGGACGAGCCGGACGACGTCCGCCGGTGCCTGGCGGCCGGCGTCGAGGCCATCATCACGAACCGGCCGGACGCCGTGCTCGCCCAGCTGGTCGCCGCCGGCGTCCGGCGTGGGGAACCGGTGAGCCCGGGCTCAGGTTTGCCCTGAGCGGACCCGGGGTACACCCGCCCACGAACTTAGTGGCCGGTCAGTTGACCGTGTCCGAGCTGAACGTGTCCGAGAAGACCGTGTGCGAGAAGACGGTGTCTGAGACCGAGAGGACTCGCCTGTGGCGACCGCGACGCTCGACGAGCCCCTCGTGGACGTGCCCGTGCCCGGGGACGCCCGCGGGCTACGCCTCCCACACCGGCCGCAGGCGGTCCCGGCGGCCCGCCGCGAGTTCGTCGAGGACGTCACCGACCGGTTGAGCCTGGCCCGCCGCCACCGGCCCGGTGCCGGCGAGCGCGCCGAGACCGTCGAGGACGTCGTGGCCGGGGCCGCCGTCGTAGTCTCCGAGCTCCTCGGCAACGCCGTCCGGCACGCCCGGGCACTGCCCGAGGGCGGCATCCTGCTGCGCTGGCGGGTGCGTGGCGACGTCGTCGTCGTCGAGATCACCGACGGCGGGGCCCCGACCCGGGTGCGGCCCGCTCGTCCCACAGCGTTCTCCAGCCACGGCCGGGGGCTGCGCATCGTCGGCAGCCTGGCCCGGGACTGGGGCGTGCGTGAGAGTCCCGACGGCCGCCGCACCGTGTGGGCGTCCCTCGGCGGCACCGCTGCCCACTCCGCGTCAAGCGCCTGACCCGGCCCCGCCCGGCCGCTCGGTACGCTCCCCGCCCATGGCCTCGTCGTCGCGCCGCCGCGCCGCTCCCGCCGCCCCCGCTGAGCAGGACGTCCCCGTCGTCGGACCCCGTGAGCCCTGCCCGTGCGGCTCCGGCAAGCGGTACAAGCAGTGCCACGGCCGCCGCGCCCAGAGCCAGGCCGTCACGCTGGTCCGCCGCCCGTTCGAGGGCCTGACCGGCGAGTGCGACTGGGTCGCGCTGCGCGAGATCGTGCCGGCAGCGACCGCGACGGCCCGGCTCACCGTCGAGCACGGCGGCTCCGAGGTGACCGTCGCCAGCGTGCTGCCGATGGCGTGGGCGGCCATGCACCGTCAGGACGGGCGGCTGTTCCTCGGGCTGCAGGTTCAGGGCAGCAGTGGCGATGCCAGCCGGGACGCCGCCGCCGCACTGCTGCAGGCCGCGCAGTCCGAGCCGGGCACCCCGGTCGAGGCGGTCGGCCTACCCGGCCCCGGCCCCCGCCTGCAGGACCTGCTCGACCCCGACGTCCCCTTCGACGTCCAGGTCCACTCCGGCTTCGACTTCTGGCTCGAGGGCGGTCAGGAACGCACCCCGGACGTCGAGGCGTCCCTCGAGCGCGCCAACGCCGCCGTCGTGCCGACCGAGCGGCTCAGCGGGGTGCAAGCCGCCTACTGGGCCCGGATCGGGGACCGGGAGCACCTGCGCTGGGTCCTGCCCCACGACGAGGAGGCGTTGCTTGACGCGCTCGCCCGCCTGCACGCCCGCGGCGAGTCCGCTCTGGGCGAAGGGTCCCGGTACGTCGGCGCCTTCCGGGCCCACGGTCTGCTCGTGCCGGTCTGGGACCTGCCGGCCGGCACGTCGGTGGACGGCGCGGAGGAGCCGGCTGCGGCCTTCGCCGGGCGGCTGGAGGCAGCGCTCGCCGAGGACGCCCCGCTCACCGCGGAGGAGCGCCGGGCCCGCGCCGGCGTCGTGTCCCGCCAGCTGACGCTGCGCTGAACGTCGCTGCCGCCTACGGTGGCGGCACAGGCACACCGGAGGAAGGAACACCAATGATGGGGACGTCGATCCGCGGGCTGCTGAGCGTCGCCACCAGCGCGGCGGAGATCGCCGGGGCCGGCCTGCGGCAGGTCGCCAAGACCCTCACCGAGGGCTCCGGCGAGGAGGCGCTCGGCGGCGTGCAGCGGATGCGGGACATGGTCCGCTCGGAGGTCCAGCGCTCGATCGGGCAGCTGGGGGGCGTCAGCCCCGCCGAGGTCGCGGACCTGCGCCACCGGGTCGCCGTCCTGGAGGGCCGGCTGGCGGTCGCCGAGGAGCGCGCCGAGCAGCCCGAGCCGGAGCGGCCGGACCAGCCCGCGAGGAGGGCCGCCAAGAAGGCGACCCCGGGCCGGACGGCGAAGAAGGCCGCCGCGCGCCCGGCTCCACGGCGTCCGGCCCCACGGCGTCAGGCTCCGGCGAGCAGCGTGCCGGCCGAGGGGTCCCGGCCCGTCGCCTCGGTCGGCCCGGACACCTCGACGACCGTCGCGGACGTCGCCGAGGTCAGTCCGCTCGACGAGGGCTGACCGGGTCCCGCCACACGGGGCAGCTCATGCACCGCGGGCCGCCGCGGCCAGAACCGAGCTCGGCGGCGGACAGCCGGATCACCTCGATGCCGGCGTGCTCCAGCCGCGCGTTCGTCTCGGTGTTGCGCTCGTAGGCGACGACGACGCCCGGGGCGACGGCGAGGGTGTTGTTCCCGTCGTCCCACTGCTCACGCTCGGCGGTGACCGGATCGAGGCCGGTGTCGATGACCCGCAACCGCTCGATCCGCATCGCCGCCGCCGCCGCGTCGAGGAACGGGCGGGGTCCTTCGACGTGCACGTCGCCGTCCCGGGGGGTCAGCGTGTACGCCTCGAGGGTGTGGGCGATGTTCGGGTACATGACGACGGCGTCCGCGTCGACCATCGTGCACACCGTGTCGAGGTGCATCGTCGCGCGGTCCTGGGCGATCGGCACCGCCAGCACGCTGCGGGCGACTCCGGCCTCGAACACCTGCCGGGCGAGCCGCTCGACCCCGGCGGGCGTCGTCCGCTCGCCGGTGCCGACCGCGAGGACGCCGTCGGACAGGACGAGGACATCGCCGCCCTCGAGGTGCTCCAGGTTCGGGTTGTAGACCATCGGGGTGCCGGCGAACCGGGGGTGGTGGGTGTAGACCACCTCGGTCAGGGACGTCTCGCGCTGCCGGGCCGGCATCGCCAGCGAGGCGACCGCCACCCGGTCGCCGACCCACGCCGAGGAGTCCCGGGTGAACAGCAGGTTCGGCAGCGGGTCGACGACGAAGTCGTCAGGCGCCGCGAGCGTGGTGACGAGCCCCGGCTCGCTCACCGGCCGGCGGGCGTTGAGCTCGTCCACCCGCAGGCCGGCGACGAGGACGCCGGCCAGCTGGGCCGGCTCCAGCTCCTCGAGGTAGGCGCGGACCCGGCGGGCTAACGACACTCCCAGGCGCGGCTCCGCGAGCACCGCGGCGATCGCCTCCGCCCGGGCGGCGGGTACCTCGAGTGCCTCGCGGACGAGGTCGCCGAGGTAGAGCACCTCGACACCCCGGTCCCGCAGGACGCCGGCGAAGGCGTCGTGCTCCTCCTGCGCCCGGGTCACCCACGGGATGCCGTCGAAGAGCAGCCGGTCGTTGTTGCGGGGCGTGAGCCGCTGCAGCTCGGCGCCGGGCCGGTGCAGGACGACGGACCGCAGCCGCCCGACCTCGCTCGTGACACCACGCCCGGTCACCGCCGGGGACTGCTCGCTCGACATGGGCGCGAGGGTATCGACCGGCCCTGAAGGCGTCGGACGTCCGCTGCGTGCCAGCACTGTGCGAGCAGGCGGGGGCGGGGGTGGCGGGATTGCATGATCACCGAGAAGGAGCGGGTGGCAAGGCGTGCGGGGTGGCGGGACTGCATGATCACGAAGGGGGTGGTGGTGGGCGGGGCGGAGCCGAGCTCAGCTGGTCCAGCGCCTCGGTGGGACCCAGCTCAGGCTCAGCGCCTCAGTAGGCTCCAGCGGTGAGCACCCCGCCGACACGCGCGGCCGTCGTCGTGCCCGCCAAGAACGAGGCGGACCGGGTCGCGGCGACCGTCCGCAGCGCGCTGACCATCCCCGGCGTCGACCTCGTCGTCGTCGTGGACGACGGCAGCACCGACGACACCCAGCGGGCCGCCCGCGAGGCCGGCGCGCACGTCGTCCGGCACCTGCGAAACCGCGGCAAGGGGGCGGCAATGACGACCGGCGCGCTCGCCGTCGCCCGTCGCGACGCCCTCGACGGCACGGCCGCCCGGGCCCTGCTGTTCGTCGACGCTGACCTGGGGGAGACCGCCGCGAGTACCGCACCGCTCACCGTCCCGGTGCTGGCCGACCAGGCCGACATGACGATTGCCGTGCTGCCGCCGCAACGCACCGCCGGCGGCGGGCACGGCCTCGTCGTCAACCTGTCCCGCAACGGGATTCGGCGGGCCACCGGGTGGACCGCCACCCAGCCGTTGTCGGGGATGCGGTGCCTGACCCGCGAGGCGTTCAACGCGGCCTTGCCGCTGGCCGCGGGGTGGGGCGTCGAGACCGGGCTGACCATCGACCTGCTGCGTCAGGGGTTCCGGGTCCACGAGGTGCCGTGCGACCTGCACCACCGGGTGACCGGGACGGACTGGCGAGCGCAGCTGCACCGCGCCCGGCAGTACCGCGACGTCGCCCGCGCCCTGCTCGCGCGCGGCGTGCGACCCTGGGGCGGTTGAGGCCGGGTCGTCGGCCTCAGACCCTGATTTTTCAGCCGGGTTCGCCCTGCCCGGTTTGTCTTGATCGGATTCGACGATTCCGGGCCCGTTGGGGTCAGCGGTTGAGGCGTCGGCTCGGTCGCTGACTCCGTTGGGTTGCTGTCTGCTGCTGATGAGGGCGTCCGGGGGTGATCAGGGCGCGTGTCATCGCATTGGGTGCTCGGTGATCTTGTGGTTCGGTGGTGGTCAGCCGAAGGCGGGCAGGGCCCGTATCCGTTTGAGCGCGTCGGTGAACGCTTCGACGTGGGGGTAGGCGGCGGCGAACCGCAGGTGCAGGCGCCGCCCGGAGCGCACGAGGCGGGCGGCGACGTTCAGGAACGCCAGCCGCAGTCGTTTGCCGCGGGCGCGGCGGTACGCCCGGGGCAGGGCCAAGGTCCGCAGCCACAGGGCGACGTTGTGGGCCAGCGCGGCGGCCTGCCAGTACAGCCAGTTCCCGAAGAACGACTGGACGGGTGCGTGGATCATCCCGAAGTCGTTCTTGAGCGCCCGGATGGTGTCCTCGGGGATCCCGCCGCGCAGCCGGTGGTGGGCCTCCACCTCGGCTGCGGTCATCCGCTCGCCCGGCACGTTGGTGATGATGGCGTGCAGCCGCCAGCCGTCCAGGTCGTCGATCGCCAGCTGCTCGCCGTCGGCCTTGGGTTGGCGGCGCACGATCAACCGCACGGTGCGCCCGAGCAACGTCGTGCTGGTCTCGGCGACCTGGCTGCCCTTGCCGGTCTCGTTGCCGAGTGCCGGCGCCCAGACCGTGGCGTCGTCGCTGGCCAGCGCGTGCACCGCGGCGGCGACGTTCGGGTAGTCGCGGGCGGTGACCGAGTAGTCCGCGTCGTGGCGTTCGGCGGCCGCGATCACCTGGTCCTGGTAGCGGCGGAGTCCACCCGGATCCACAGTCGATAGGAGCCCCGGCAGCCCGTTGGGATGGCGCCGACGCACTCGTCGATGAAGCTGCCCATCGCGCGGCCGTCGTTGGCGGCGCCGCCGCGGGCCCGCAGCGCCAGCACGTCCCCGGTCTCCCGCACACCCCGACCAGCGGGGACAGCGCCGTCTGCCCGGTCCGGGAGAACGCGCTGCCTTCCTTGCCCGGCCCGTAGACCGCCACCCTCGTGGCGTCCGGGTCGATCGTCAGTCCGGTTCCCGTCGGGGGCGGCGCCGCAGGCCACGCCCGGCGCAGCATCGCCCGGTTGACCGCCGCGGCCTTGACGACCCGGCCCAGGTCCGCCCCGGCCAGGAACCGCCACGAGGTGGCGACGCTCGGCAGCGCGTTCGCGCCGCGCAGCGCGGCGGTCGCGGGTCGGCCAGCAGGTACCGGTCGGACAGGAAGTCCCCGCCGGCCAGCAGCATCTCACCAGCGCCCGGTAACATTCACCCCCGGTGTAGCCGCCGGGCCGATCGGGCGCAGCTCGCGCGCGGTCGGCCTCGGCACGAGATTCAGCCGGTCCAGCACCGGACCCCACAACGCCACCCCCGCCACCGGCGTCAGATCCGCCTCCGAGGCGCTCACCACGGGCACCGGCACCGGCCGCGCCGGACGCGCCAGCACGACATCCTCGACCTCGAACAACAGCCCGGTATCGTTCACCTCGAAGGTGCCCTTCCTGCTCGGTGATCGCGGCTTCGACAACCACGATCTTCCCTTGCAGCAAGGGCACTTTCGCGTCACGACACGGGCGTCAAGTCATCGCCGGCTGCAAAATCAGGGTCAGAGCTCAGTGCAGATCTCTGTGCAGACCTCAGCGCCGCTGGGTCTGCTGCGCTTGCTCGGCTCCCTGTGCCGGCTGCGCCGCTGAGCCGTCACCGGGCGGTGGACCCGACCGGCTGTCGTCCTCGATCTCCAGCACCCGGACGCTGGCCGCGATGAGCAGCGGGATCGCCAGGGTCGCGCCGACGGCGGGCACCACCGTGCCGGAGTCGTTGATGGCGAAGCCGATGGCGAGCATGACGATGAGCGCGGTGAGGCCGGGACGCAGCGCCGGGCAGTACTCGTAGGTGCGCTGGAGCGCCGGGGCACCCCAGGCGACCGGCCGCATCAGGATGAGGCCGATGAACAGCGCGCCGACCGGCACCAGCACCGACAGCCAGCTGCCGAAGAGGATCTCGACGTTCTGGGCGAGCTTGCGCTCGACCACTGTCCAGGCCCCGCCGTCCAGGACGGTCTGGACGAACCGGCCCAGGTGGGTGCGGTCGTCGGCGGGCCGCAGCCAGTCCACGACGGACAGCGAGGCCACGGCGGCGAGCGTGCCGAGCCCGATCAGCAGCAGCGAGCGCCAGGAGATCCGCACCCCGCCGACCACGAGGGCCAGCAGGGCGAACGCGGGGATCATCGACGGCGGGCCGCCGAAGTCGCTGCCCAGCCCGGGGGCGCCGTCCACGACGACCGCGACGACCCCGATGCCCGCGATCGCGGCCACCGCGGCGCTCCGCCGGCCGCGGCGCAGCAGGTGGTCGGCCAGCGCGGTCGCGGCGAGCAGGGCGCCGGTCGCGAACAGCGCGTACTGCACGTTGCCGAGCCCGTAGAACCGCCCGGCGACAACCGGTTGCAGGCCCATCAGGCTCGAGGTGATGAGCCGGGTGCCGGCGACGACGTCCGCGGCCAGCACGAGCGCGGTGATCCCGGAGACGACGCCGAGCGGGCCGAGCGGACGACGTCCCCACGGACCGCGCTGCGCGACGACCGCGACGAGGACCGCGAACACCGCGACCGCGGCGACGACGGCGACGAAGTCGTTGCCCGCCCGCCACCACGGCACGAGGTTCGCGAGGAACGTCGACACCGGGACGGCGGCGAACAGCACCGACACCCGGCGCAGCCCGGCGAGCACCCGACGGCGCCCCTCCGGGCCCCGCCAGCGGTTGCGCAGCGCCAGCGCGGCGGCCCCGTACAGGGCGAGCTGCGCGGCGACCAGGAGGTTGAAGAACCACGGGACGAGCGGCTGGACGGCCCGGGAGGCGGCGTCGACGTCGAGCAGCCGCTCGAGCCGCTCGGCGGCGGCCGGGGACGAGCCGGCCAGCGGCACGACCGGTGCCCCGACGAGGGAGGCCGGGGCGTCGAGGTCGAGCAGCGCGAGCAGCGTCGGGGTGAGGTCGGTGACCTGGACGATCCCGTCCTGGCGGGTGGAGCTGCTGGCGAGCAGCGCCTCGGCGTAGGCGGTGCCGCCGGGCGCCGGGCCGGTGGCGGCTGCGAGCTGCAGCCGCGCGGTCAGCCCCGCGTCCGCAAGGGCGGCCACGAGGACCGTGGCGCCGTCGGGGACGGCGTCCAGGACGGCGCCGACCCGGGCGTCCAGGGCGGCGGCCTGAGCCAGCCGGTCGGGGCCGAAGGCCTTGGGGTCCGACGGAGGCAGGTCGTCCGGGTCCCGCAGCGCCCCGGCGTCGACGACGACGAGGTCGCGGTCGGCAACCGCCTGGACGTCCGCGGCGAGCGCCGCCGGGTCCGTGGCCCCGCGCCGGTAGGCGCCGACGACGGCGCCGTCGGCATCGGCGAGCGCGACGGCGGCCCCCGGCCCGACGGCCGCGGCCCGCACGTCGGCGGCGCGCAGGTGCTCCCCGAGCAGTCCCGGCTCGGCGTCGAAGCTTCTGGCGGCCGCTTCTGCCGCGTACACGTCCCACCGCGGGACGACGCCGTCGACGGGATCCTGCGGGACCCGGCACAGCGGCTCACCGGGCTCACGCGCGGCGTCCCCGGCGCGGCGTCCGGCCGAGACGGCGAGCCAGCCGTCGACGGGGCAGGCGCGGCTGCGGACGCTGCGGGCGGCCAGCACGCCGGCGGCACCGTCCTCGAGCAGGGACCACAGCGCCGGGGTGCGCTCGGGATCGACGTCGTCCCAGCGCAGTCCCGGGACGCCTACCAGGACGACGGGTCCGGGGACGGCGTCCGGGCCCAGGGCGGCACGCGCCGGCGGGGCGGCCGGGACGGTGAGCGCGCCGAGCAGGGTGCACAGCGCCAGCAGGGCGACGAGCAGTCGAGGACGTCGCGTGGCCGGCACGAGACCAGGCTACGTGCCGAGCACTCCGGCGGCGCTCACCACGGCGAGCACGGCGCACACGGCGGCGCCGATCCGGCGCACGGTCGCCAGCCTCAGCCGGGCCAGCAGTGCCCGGCCCAGCAGTGCACCGGCCCCCGAGACGAGCAGCAGCGCCAGCCAGGCCCCGGCGAACACCGAGACGGGGTCCCCGGTCTGCGCCGCCAGACCCGCGGTGAACAGCTGGGACAGGTCTCCCCACTCGGCGAGGAACAGCACGACGAAGCTCGTCCCCACCGCCTTCAGTGCGTGCCCCCGGCCGGTCTGCGCCCCGGCGCCGACCTTGGCGGTGACCTCGGCCTCGGTCTGTGCCTCCTCGGCGTCGGCGCCGGCGGCGGAGCGCCACAGCAGGACCGCGCCGACCGCGAACAGCAGCGCGACGAGGACGAGCACGGGCGTGCGCGGCAGCTGGGCGATGAGACCGCCGACGGTCACAGCGATCGCGGTCTGCACGGCGAACGCCAGCGCGACCCCGACCCACACCTGCAGCGGCCGGAACCTGGTGGCGAGCACCAGGGTCGCCACGAACGTCTTGTCCGGCAGCTCGACCGGCAGGATGACGGCGAGCGCGGTGAGTGCGACGGTGAGGTCCATGACGGGGCGAGGCTAGCCGCCCCGCACCCAGCCCTAGGCTGACGCCATGCCCGGCGTCCCCCCTGCCCGCTACGCCTTCCTCGGACCTGAGGGCACGTTCACCGAGGCGGCGCTGCGCCAGGTCCCGGCCGCCGAGCACGGCGACCACGTCCCCTGCGCGACGGTGGGGGCGGCGCTCGACCTCGTGCGCGCGGGCGACGTCGCCGCCGCCATGGTCCCCATCGAGAACTCCGTCGAGGGCGGGGTGAGTGCCACCCTCGACGCGCTGTCCGCCGGGGACCCGCTCGTCGTCGTCCGGGAGGTCCTCGTCCCGATCACCTTCGTCCTGGCGGCACGGCCCGGGACCGGGCTGGACGGCGTCCGGGTGGTCTCCAGCCACGCCCACGCCCAGGCCCAGTGCCGGGGCTGGCTGTCCGAGAACCTGCCGCACGCGACGTACCTGCCGGCGCTGTCCACCGCCGCGGCCGCCGCAGGGCTCACCGCGCCCCCCGGGCACGACGGCGCCCTCGGTTACGACGCCGCCCTGTGCGCGCCGATCGCCGCGCACCGCTACGGCCTGGAGGTGCTCGCCGAGCACGTCGAGGACAACCCCGGGGCGGTGACCCGGTTCGTGCTCGTCGGCCGCCCGGCCCCGCCGCCGCCGCGCACCGGGGCGGACAAGACGACCCTGCTCGTGCACCTGGCCGACGACCACGCCGGGGCGCTGCTGGAGCTGCTGGAGCAGTTCGCCACCCGTGGGGTCAACCTCACCCGGATCGAGTCCCGGCCGCGCGGGGACGCCCTGGGCCAGTACGCGTTCTCCATCGACTGCGAGGGGCACGTCGACGACGAGCGGGTCGCCGAGGCCCTCATCGGGCTGCACCGGACCAGCCCCTTCGTGCGCTACCTGGGCTCCTACCCCCGAGCGGACGGCCGGCCGACCGAGGTGACGACGTCGACGACCGACGGCGCGTTCACCGCCGCCCGGGCCTGGGTCAGCCGGCTCCGGGAGGGCCGGAGCTGACCTGCCGCGCCCCGGCGCCGTCCAGGACGCCGTCGCCGTCGGAGTCCGGTTGGCGGGGGTCGCGCTGTCCGGCGCGCCGGGCCTCGGCCTGTGCGGTCACGGCGACCCCGCCGAGCAGGGCGATCCCGGTGAGGTAGGCCCAGATGAGCAGCGCCATCACCGCAGTCAGCGGGCCGTAGGTGCCGTCGAAGGAGTCGGCTGCGACGTACACGGCGAGCAGGCCCGAGGCCGCCAGCCAGCCCAGCACGGTGACGCTTGCCCCGAGCACGAGCCAGGAGACCCCGGGCTGGCGGCGGCGGGGGGCGAACCGGAAGAGCACGGTGACGGCCAGCAGCAGGAGCAGCAGCCCTACCGGCCAGCGGCCGACCGTGAACACCAGGTGCACGGTGTCGGGCCAGCCGTACACCTGCTCGACGGCGTCCTGGAACGGGCGTCCGGCGACGATGAGCAGCAGCCCGGTCGTCATGGGGGTGCCCGCAACGACGGTCAGGACGCCTGCCCGCACGTACTTCACCAGCGACGGCCGATCCCGCTCGGTGCCGTAGATCCGGTTCGCGCCTCGTTCGAGCTGGGCGAAGGCCGTCGTCATGGCCGCGAAGGAGACCAGCAGACCGAGGACCAGGGCGAGCTCGCCGGCCTCCTCGCGAGGCGCCTCGTCGCCTGCGCCGGCCTGCTCCTGAGCCCCTTGGACGATCTGCTCCACCACCTCGTCACTGCCCGCCGGGCTCAGTGCCACCGCGGTGCGCGCCACTACCTCCGAGACGTGCTCGGCGCCGATGGCAGCCGCGAGCCCGGTCATCGCGATCACCATCGGGACGGTGGCCAGGGCAAGCTGGAAGCCGAACCCACGAGCGTGGCTGAACCCGTCGCCGAAACGGAACCGGGTGAACGACTCCCGCAGCAGCGGCCACCCCGCGTGGTCATGGAGGACCTCTCCGGCGTCGTGGAGGTCCAGCTCCTCGCCGGGCAGGCCCACGGTCTCCGGGACCGGGCGGACGCTGCTCACCGGGCTCCTCGGGGTGATCGGGACATCCTGGCCGCCAGTGCGGTGAGCACCACGCCGAGCAGGACGCCGGCGGCCACGTCGGACAGGTAGTGCACGCCGAGCACGAGCCGGTCCAGCGCGGTGACTACGACGACCAGGACGCCGGCGCCGGTGACGGCGGCGACGGCCGCGCGGGACCGGTGGTGCAGCCAGGGCGCGGCCAGGACGACGAGCAGCAGGCCGGTGCCGAGTGCCGCGTTCAGCGCGTGCAGGCTGGGGAAGGCGTATCCCGACTCGGCGGCCACCGGCTCGCCCCAGGCCGGTCGGGGACGCGCCACGGCGAGCTTGACGGCGAACCCGAGCAGCCCCCCACCGGCCATCACCACCGCGGCCACGACGGCCGCCCGGCGACGCCCGGCACGCCAGGCGAGGACGCACCCGACGGCGACCAGCACGCGGAACGTCCACGGGTGCAGGGCGACCGCGCCGATCTCGCCGGCGGCAACGAGTGCCTCGTTCGACACGACCTGCTCGCGGAACCACAGTGCGACCGAGCGGTCCGGCTCCAGGGAGGTGAGCCCGCCGGCGACGGGGCTGGTCTGGTCGACCACGACGTCTCAGTCGCCGTCCGGCCGGCGGGGGACTCCCTGGTCACGGCTCCCGGCCGGGACCCGCACCAGCAGCGCCTGCGGCTCGACCCGCATCCGCAGCTCGACCGCCTCCCCGACGGGGTCGCCGTCCAGCTGCGCCGGCTGCGGGGTGTCGCTGGTGATGACGATGTCCCGGGCGCGCCAGTGCTCGACCCGGCCGTGCCCCCGGCGGCGCCGGCTGATCACCCGGGCGGCGACGGCGGCCCAGCCGACGACGCCGCGCGGGGAGATGGTCACCATGTCCAGCCAGCCGTCGTCGACCTCGGCGTCCGGCATGAGCACGAGCCCACCGAGCAGCTCCCCGCAGTTCCCGACGACGACGGTGCGCACCCGGCGGGTCACCGGCGCCTCGCCGTCGACGCGCAGGTGCACCCGCGCCTGCTGGCCGCGCAGCTGGCGCAGCCCCGAGATCGCGTAGGCCAGGGGGCCGACCCTCGCCTTGAGGGCCTCGGGGGCGTTGGCCATGACCGCCGCGTCGAAGCCCATCCCGGCCATGACGAGGAACGCCTGCTCCTCGGGGCGGCTGTGCTCCACGCCTCCCGGCCCCACGACGGTGATCCACCCCACGTCGACCGGCCGGTTGCGGCCGGTCAGCGCGATCCGCACCGAGCCGGGCACGTCGGTGGCGCTGACGTCGAGGTTGTGGGCCAGCAGGTTGCCGGTGCCGGCGGGCAGCAGTCCCATCGGGACGCCGGTGCCGGCCAGGGTCTCCCCGACCGTGCGGACGGTGCCGTCGCCGCCGCAGGCGATGACGACGGCGGCTCCCCGCTCGAGCGCCTCCCGGGTCTGGCCCACGCCGGGGTCCTCGACCGTCGTCTCCAGCCACAGCGGCGGCGCCCACCCGGCGGCGGTGCACGCCACCTCCACCTGGGCGCGCACGCCGTCCGTGCCGCCGTCGAACTTCGTCGGGTTGACGACCACCGCGGCGAGCGGGCGCTCCCCCGGGTCCTCGGCGAACGGCTCGGTCGCGGGCGCGGCGGCGGCCCGGTCGGCCCAGCGCCGGCCGCGGGTCGTCAGCACCGCGAACAGCCCGGCGAGCAGGACCACCGCGAGCAGGACGCCGACGACGAGGGTGGTGTCCGCGCTCACCGGCGCAAGCCGGGCCGGTGCGGTGGCCGGCTCGCCGGCACGGTCGGGGTCATGGGCGAACGGTAGTGCCGCCTCCGGTGCCGGGCAGCGCGGGACCGTACCCTCGTGGCGTGATCGACCTGCGACTCCTGCGCACCGACCCCGAGACGGTCCGCGCCAGCCAGCGCGCCCGCGGCGAGGACGAGTCCCTCGTCGACGCGTTGCTCGACGCCGACGCGCGTCGGCGCGCGGCGCTGGCCCGGTTCGAGTCGCTGCGGGCCGAGCAGAAGGCCTTCGGTCGCACCGTCGCCCAGGCCACCGGCGAGGACAAGCAGCGGCTCCTGGCGCAGGTGCGCGACCTGGCCGACCAGGTGAAGGCCGCCCAGGCGGACGCGGACGACGCCGCCGCCGAGGTGGAGCGCCTGCAGCTCGCGCTGTCCAACGTCGTCCTGCCGGGAGTCCCGGCCGGCGGGGAGGACGACTACGTCGTCCTGGAGACCCACGGCGAGCCGCGGGACTTCGCCGCCGAGGGCTTCGCCCCGCGCGACCACCTCGAGCTGGGCGAGCTGCTCGGTGCCATCGACACCGAGCGCGGCGCGAAGGTCTCCGGGTCCCGCTTCTACTTCCTCACCGGGGTGGGGGCGCGGCTGGAGCTCGCCCTGCTCCAGCTGGCGATGGACACCGCCGTCGACGCCGGCTTCACCCCGATGATCACCCCGACGCTGGTGCGGCCGGAGATCATGCGGGGCACCGGGTTCCTCGGGGCGCACGCCGACGAGGTGTACCGGCTGGAGGCCGACGACCTCTACCTCGTCGGCACCTCGGAGGTGCCGCTGGCCGGCTACCACGCCGACGAGATCCTCGACCTGTCGGACGGGCCGCTGCGCTACGCGGGCTGGTCCGCCTGCTACCGCAGGGAGGCCGGCTCGCACGGCCGGGACACCCGGGGGATCATCCGCGTGCACCAGTTCCACAAGGTCGAGATGTTCGTGTACTGCCGGCCGGAGGACGCCGAGGCGGAGCACGAGCAGATGCTCGGCTGGGAGAAGCGGATGCTGGGTGCGGTCGAGGTCCCCTACCGGGTCATCGACGTCGCGGCCGGCGACCTGGGCTCCTCCGCGGCCCGCAAGCTCGACTGCGAGGCGTGGGTGCCGAGCCAGCAGCGCTACCGGGAGCTCACCTCGACGTCCAACTGCACGACGTTCCAGACCCGGCGGCTCGGGATCCGGCAGCGCGCGGGCGAGGGGCAGACCGCACCGGTGGCGACGCTCAACGGCACCCTGGCCACGACCCGCTGGCTCGTCGCCATCCTGGAGAACCACCAGCGCGCCGACGGGTCGGTGCGGGTGCCCGAGGCGCTGCGGCCCTACCTGGGCGGCCTCGAGGTGCTGACCCCGTGACGGGGCCGGGCCGGCTGCTCGTCGCCCTCGACGTCGACGGCACCCTCGTCGACCTCGACGAACGCCTCTCCGACCGGGTCCGTGACGCCGTGCGGGCGGTCGTCGACGCCGGGCACGAGGTCGTCGTGGCGACCGGGCGCTCGCTGGTGGCCACCCTGCCGGTCCTGGACCGGCTGGGGCTGACCACCGGGTACGCCGTGGTCAGCAACGGCTCCGTGACGGTCCGGCTCGACCCTGACGCCGAGCGGGGCTACGAGGTCGTCGACGTCGTGACGTTCGACCCGACGCCGGCGCTGGAGCTGCTGCGCAGCGAGCTGCCGACCGCCGCCTTCGCCGTCGAGGAGCTCGGCACCGGCTTCCGGCTGTCCGGGCCGTTCCCGGCCGACGAGCTCGTCGGCGACATCAGCGTCGTCCCGTTCGAGGAGCTGCTCCACGAGCCGGCGACCCGCGTCGTCGTGCGCAGCACGGACCACAGCCCCGACGACTTCCTCGAGCTCGTCGACCGGATCGGTCTCAAGGGCGTCAACTACGCCGTCGGCTGGACGGCGTGGCTGGACCTCGCGCCCGAGGGCGTGTCGAAGGCCAGTGCCCTGGAGCAGATCCGTGGCTGGGTCGGCGTGCCGGCGCACCGCACCGTCGCGGTCGGGGACGGCCGCAACGACGTCGAGATGCTGCGCTGGGCGGCCCGGTCGGTGGCGATGGGACAGGCCCCCGACGAGGTCAAGGAGGCGGCGGGGGAGGTCACCGGCACGGTCGCCGAGGACGGCGTGGCCGAGGTGCTGGAGAGCCTGCTCGAACGCGAGACGATGGCAGGGTGAGCCGCGGTCGGGCCGTGACGCGGCCCCGGATGGTCGCCACCGACCTGGACGGCACCGTCGTCCGGCGGGACCAGACGATGTCGGCGCGCACGGTCGCCGCCGTCCGGGCCTGCCTGGACGCCGGGATCGACGTCGTGTTCGTCACCGGGCGCCCGCCGCGGTGGATGGGCCCCGTCGTCGAGGCCACCGGCCACGCCGGCACCGCCGTCCTGGCCAACGGGGCGGTCGTCTACGACCTGGCGACCGAACGGGCGCTGGACGCCAAGGAGATCCGGGCGGACGTCGTCCTGGAGGCGGCGCAGCGGCTCACCGCGGCGATGCCGGGCGTCGCCTTCGCTGTCGAGACGCTGGCGGGGTTCCGGAGCACGCCGGCCTACCGGCCACGCTGGGACGCGCTGGCCCACCGCGTCGTCGGGGACCTGCCGGACCTGCTCGCCGACGACCCGCGGGTGGTCAAGCTGCTCGCTCGGTGGGAGGGCAGCACGAGCGACGCGATGCTGGCGGTCGGTCGCGAGGTGCTCGCCGGTCTGGTCGAGGCGACCCACTCCAACGCGGCCGACGCGCTGCTCGAGGTGTCCGCACCCGGGGTGAGCAAGGCGGCGACCCTGGCCGAGCTCGCTGCTCGTCGCGGTGTCTGCCCCGCCGACGTCGTGGCCTTCGGAGACATGCCCAACGACCTGGCGATGCTCCAGTGGGCCGGCACCGGCTACGCGATGGCCGACGGACACCCCGACGTCCTGGCCGCAGCGGACGCCGTCGCCCCACCGTGCGAGGAGGACGGCGTGGCCCAGGTCCTCGAGCACCTCCTCACCCAGTGACCCCCTCGGTGATCATGCAGTCCCGCCACCCCGCACGACCCACTCGTGATCATGCAGTCCCGCCACCCTTCGGCCGCGCCGTCCGGCTCACAGAATGCTGGGTTGCTGGCGGGACACGCCGGCCAAACTGGGCCGAGCGCAGCATTCTGTGGTCGACGCGCCTGGCCCGACGAGGGCTGCCACGGCCACCAAGGCCTGTTTTCATCTGTCGAGGTGGCCGTGAGCGGCCATGAGGCGTTCATGCAATCCCGCCACCCCTCGCGGTCCGGAGGGGCGGTGACAGGCGGCGCGGTCATGGAGCGCACTCAATGCTGCGCTCGGCACGGCCAGGCCGGCGTGTCGCGCCAGCAACCCAGCATTCTGCGAGCGGGCGGTGGGGGGCTGGTGGCGGGACTGCATGATCACGAGTGGGTCGTGCGGGGTGGCGGGACTGCATGATCACGATGCGGTTGTCGAGTGATCACCGAGGGGACGTCGAGTGCGGGAGGGACGTAGGGTCCGAGGGGTGAGCGCCAGTCCAGGTGACGCGCTGGGGCCCGATCCCGACCTCGATCCCGACCTCGATCCCGACCCCGACCCCGATCCCGGCGTCGACGTCGACGTCGCGCTGGTCGGCGCGGGCGGGGCCGGGCTCAGCCTCCTCCACCAGCTCGCCCTGCGCGGCCCCGAGCGGCTCCGGGTGGCCCTCATCGACCCGGTGGACCGGCTCGCCACCCGCCCTGACGACCGCACCTGGTGCTTCTGGGACGACGGGCGCAGCGACGTCGACCCCGCCCTGCACCGGTCGTGGGACCGGGTGGTTGTCGTCGGCCCCGACCACCGCCGGCGGGTGCTGCACCTCTCCCCGATGCGGTACGCGATGCTGCACAGCAGCGACTTCTACGCCCTCGTCGCGCAGGCGGCGTCCCGGTTCGACGTCGTCCACGTCCCTCACCCGGCGGACAAGGTGCTGGACGGCGCCAGCGCCGCGGTGGTGACGGCCGGCGGACGACGGCTCCGGGCCCGCTGGGTGTTCGACTCCAGGCCGTCCCCGCCTGCCCGGCCGGGCGCCACGTCGCTGCTGCAGCACTTCCGTGGTGTCGTCGTCCGCGCCGACCGCGATGTCGTCGACCCAGACCTGCCGGTGCTGATGGACTTCACCACACCGCAACCGAACACCGGCGTCTCCTTCGGCTACAGCCTGCCCAGCGACGCCCGTACCGCCCTGGTCGAGTACACGGAGTTTTCCCCGGCCGTTCTGTCCGACGCCGGGTACGCCCGGGCGCTGGAGGCCTACGTGCCGCACGTCCTCGGTGGCGACGTCCCGCACCGGGTCCTGCACACGGAGCAGGGCGCGATCCCGATGACGGACGGCGGGTACGTGCGCCGCGTCGGACGTCGAGTCATGCGCATCGGGACGGCGGGCGGGGCCACCCGGCCGTCCACCGGGTACACGTTCGCGGCCATGCAGCGCCAGGCCGCCGCCGTCGCGGTCGCTCTGCTCGACGGGCGCGACCCCGTGCCGCCCCGCCCCTACCCGCGTCGGCACGCGTGGACCGACGCCCTCGTGCTGCGCGGCCTGGCCGACGGCAGCCTCGACGGCGCCGCGTTCCTCACCCGGCTGTTCGACCGGAACCCACCCCAGCGGGTGCTGCGCTTTCTCGACGGGGTGACGTCGCCACCGGTCGAGCTGGCGCTCATGTCGACGGCGCCGCCGGCCACGATGACCGCGCTCGCCCTGCGGGACGCGGCGGGGCGCCTGACCCGGCGGCTGCGCCGCTGACGACCGGCCGCTGAGGACCCGGCCGCTGAGGACCCAGCCGCTGAGGACCCGGCCGCTGGCGGCAGCGCCGGACCGGCAGCGCCGGACCAGCAGCGCCCCGGACAGTGCCTTTGCCGCCTGACAGACTGCTCGGCACCATGACCCACCGAAACCGTTCGCAGCCGCCGGGTCTGACCGCTTGCATCCTGTGCGCCGGTGACACGCTCGGCGACGCCGACGACCGTCCGGGCGGTCAGCTGGCCCGGCTGTGGGACCTGGAGCGTCGCGGCTGCGCCCGGCTCAGCACCGTCGAGTGCCTCGACGTGTGCGAGGAGGACGTGCTCGTCGTGCGACCCAGCCCGCTCGGACGGCGCAGCGGTGGCCGGCCGGTGTGGTTCTCGCGGTTGGCCGGCGACCCGGTCACCGAGGCCTTGGCGGAGTGGCTCGGTGCAGGCGGCCCAGGCTGTGCCGACGTCCCGGCCGGCCTGCGGGACCTCGTCGTCCCGGCGCCGGGCCAGGACGTCGCGGGCTGAGCCGGACGCCGTCCCGGGGGCAGCGGTCGGACGGTCACCGGCCGTGTGCCACCATCACGGCATGCGCCTGGACCACGTCTCCTACGCCGCTGAGCAGGACGGGATGCACGCGACCGCGGAGCGGTTGCGGACGCGTCTCGGGGTCGACTTCGTCGACGGCGGCGTGCACCCGCGGTTCGGGACCCGCAACCTCATCTTCCCGATGGCGAACACCCAGTACCTGGAGGTCGTCGAGGTCCTGGACCACCCGGCGTCCGACAAGGCGCCGTTCGGCCAGGCCGTCCGGGCCCGCTCCGAAGCCGGCGGCGGCTGGATGGGCTGGGTCGTGGCCGTCGAGGACATCACCCCGGTCGAGCGCAACCTCGGCCGTGAGGCGGTCCCCGGCAACCGGTACCGCCCGGACGGCGTGGAGCTGCTGTGGCGCCAGATCGGCATCCGCGGCTTGATCGCGGACCCGCAGCTGCCATACGTCATCCAGTGGCTCACCCCCGACCTGCACCCGGGGGTCGGCGCCGACGGGTCCGCCCGGATCACGACGCTGGAGATCGCCGGCGACCCCGAGCGGGTACGGACCTGGCTGGGCCTCGACCCCGGGCACCGGCCGCAGGACATCGAGTTCTCGTTCGTCGCCCCGGCCGGTACTCCGGGGCTGCTCTCGGTGACGTTCGAGACCCCGATGGGGCGCGTCACCGTCTGAGCGCAGCTCTCAGCCCTTCAGCACTCAGCCCTTCAGCCCGGCAGGTCCAGGACGTCGCCGAGCAGGTGGTACCCGGCGAAGGCGACGACGTCGAGCAGGGTGTGGGCGACGACCAGCGGCATGACCCGCCGGGTCCGCAGGTACACCAGCATGAACACGACGCCCATGACGGCGTTGCCGGCCATCGCACCGAACCCCTGGTAGGCGTGGTACGTGCCGCGCAGCAGCGCCCCGGCCAGGATGATCGCCGGGACGCCCCAGCCCAGCCGCTGCAGCCGCTCGACGACGTACGCCACGCCCACCACCTCCTCGAGCAGGGCGTTCTGCGCCGCGGCGAGCACGAGCACCGGCACGGACCACCAGTACGTGCCCAGGGCACTCGGGACGACGATCGCGGTGATGCCAAGCGCCTGCCCGGCCAGGTAGAGCGCCAGTCCCGGGATGCCGATGACGGCGGCCAGCGCGGCGCCGACGGCCAGGTCCCGTCCCGGCGACGCGGCGTCCAGACCGATCCGGCGGACGGCGGAGCGACCCGGTTCGGACAGCAGCCACAGCGCCAGCGCGACCGGCACGAGGGCGAACCCGATGCCGAGCAGCTGGTAGGTCAGGTCGAGGAGCTCGCGGGTGCTGCGTGAGGGGTTGAGGGTCGCCGTCTGCTGACCCAGCGGCCCTCGGGTGAGCTTGGCCACGAGGCTGACGACGGCGTACACCGCCGACTGCCCGATCGACAGGCCGAGGACGATGAGCACCTCCGTCCGCAGCCGCCCTCGCCCCCGCCCCTGGTCGTGATCATGCAGTCCCGCCACCTCAGAGGGTGGCGGGATTGCATGATCACGGGGGGTGGTCACGGGGCGGGGGTGGTCACGGGGCGGCGGGGGTGGTCACCGGCCGGGGGTGAAGCGGCGCAGGCGCAGGGAGTTCGTCACGACGAACACCGACGAGAACGCCATCGCGGCGCCGGCGATCAGCGGGTTGAGCAGTCCGGCGGCCGCCAGCGGGACGGCCGCGACGTTGTAGGCGAACGCCCAGAACAGGTTCCCCTTGATCGTCGCCAGCGTCCGGCGGGAGAGCCGGACGGCGTCCGCCGCGGCCCGTAGGTCCCCGCGCACCAGGGTGATGTCGCTGGCCTCGATCGCGACGTCCGTGCCGGCGCCCATGGCCAGGCCGAGGTCGGCCTGGGCGAGGGCGGCGGCGTCGTTGACCCCGTCGCCGACCATGGCGACGACCCGACCGGCCTCCTGCAGCCGGCGGACGACGGACACCTTGTCCTCCGGGTGCACCTCGGCGATGACGTGCTCGTCGTCGGGGTCGATGCCGACCGCGGCGGCGACGGCCCGGGCCGCCCGGGCGTTGTCGCCGGTCAGCAGCACCGGGTCCAGGCCGAGGGCGCGCAGCTCACGGATCGCCTCGGCGGAGGTCTCCTTGACGGTGTCGGCCACGCCGAGCACGCCCCGGGCCCGGCCGTCCCAGGCGACCAGGACCGCGGTGCTGCCACGCTCCTCGAGCGACGCCAGCACGTCGTCGAGGCCGGCCGGCACCTCGAAGCCCTCGGCGACCAGCCAGCTGCGGCGTCCGACGAGGACCTCCCGGCCCTCGACCGTGCCGCGCACGCCGGAGCCGGCGAGGTTGGTGAAGTCGGTGACCTCGGGCAGTTGGCCGCCGCCGGCGGCGGCGCCGTCCGCGATCGCCCGGGCGACCGGGTGCTCGCTGGCGGACTCGACGGCTCCGGCGAGCCGGAGCACCGTGTCGCGGTCCTCGCCGTCGGCGGGCAGGACGTCGACGAGCGCCATCCGGCCCTCGGTGACGGTGCCGGTCTTGTCCAGGACGACGGTGTCGACGGTGCGGGTGCTCTCGAGGATCTCCGGGCCCTTGATGAGGACACCGAGCTGGGCGCCGCGGCCGGTGCCGACGAGCAGGGCCGTCGGGGTGGCCAGGCCGAGGGCGCACGGGCAGGCGATGATGAGGACGGCGACGGCCGCGGTGAATGCGGCCTGGACGTCGCCGGACAGCCACAGCCAGCCGACCAGCGTGAGCAGGGCGATGGCGAAGACGACCGGGACGAACACCGCGGAGACCCGGTCGGCGAGCCGCTGCACCGGGGCCTTGCCGGACTGCGCCTGGGTGACGAGCCGGCCGATCTGGGCCAGCCGTGTCTGGGCGCCGACCCGGGTGGCCCGGACGACGAGGCGTCCGCTGGTGCTCACGGTCGCGCCGGTGACGGTGTCACCGGCGCCGACCTCGACCGGTACCGGCTCACCGGTGAGCAGGGACTCGTCGACGGCGCTGCGGCCGGACACCACCTCGCCGTCCGTGGCGATCTTCTCCCCGGGCCGGACGACGAACTCGTCGCCGACCTTCAGCTGGGACACCGGCACCCGCTCCTCGACGCCGTCGCGCAGCACCGCGACGTCCTTGGCGCCGAGGTCGAGCAGCGCCTTGAGGGCCTCGCCGGAGCGGCGCTTGGCCTTGTGCTCGGCGTACCGGCCGGCAAGCAGGAACGTCGTGACGGCCGCGGCGACCTCGAAGTACAGCTCGGGGTGCTGCATCCCGCCCTCGCCGGCGCCGGACGCCGGCAGCAGGGTCATCTCCATCCGCATCCCCGGGTCTCCGGAGCCGCCGAGGAGCATCGCCCACAGCGACCACAGGAAGGCGGCGGAGATGCCGACCGAGACCAGGGTGTCCATCGTCGAGGCGCCGTGGCGGGCGTTGACGACGGCGGCCCGGTGGAACGGCCAGGCGCCCCACGTGACGACGGGGGTGGCCAGGGCCAGCACGACCCAGTTCCACCAGTCGAACTGCAGCGCCGGGACCATCGACAGCAGGGCGACCGGGACGGTGAGAACGGCCGAGCCGATGAGCCGGCGGCGCAGCTCGTCGCCGCTGTAGTCCTGGCCGAGGGTGTCGTCGATGTCCTCGGGCGTCGGGATCCGGGCGGTGTACCCGGTGGCCTCGACGGTGGCCACGAGCAGGTCGTTCGACACGTCGGCCGGCACGATGACGTGGGCCGTCTCGGTGGCGTAGTTGACCGTCGCAGTCACCCCGTCGAGACGGTTGAGCTTCTTCTCCACCCGGTTGGCGCAGGAGGAGCACGTCATCCCACCGACGGCGATCTCGATCTCACGGGTGCCTGCGTTCTCACGGGTGCCTGTGTTCTCACGGCTGGCCGCGTTCTCACGAGTGGGTGTGCTCACGTTCTCTCCTCAGGTGGTGCCGGTGCTGCTGCCGGTGGCGTGCTCCGGGGCCGCCCCGCGGGGCGGCCCCACTGGCCTCAGGCGAGCTCGTAGCCGGCCTCGTCGACGGCTGCGCGGACGGCGTCCTCGTCGAGCGGGGCCTCGCTGGTCACGGTGACCTTCGACGTCCCGCCGGCGTCCAGGTCGACGTCGACGGCGGTGACCCCGTCCAGCCCCTTGAGCTCCGTGGTGACGGCGTGGACGCAGTGGTCGCAGGTCATGCCCTTGACGTCGTAGGTGGTGGTGGTCATCTCGAGCCTCCGGTGGGTGTCTGTGGTGCGGTGCGGTGGGGGGTCAGGAGCGGACGAGGCGGGCGATGGCGTCGGCCACCTCACGGACCTTCTCCTCGGCCTCGGCGTCCCCGGCGCGGGCGGCGTCCACGACGCAGTGCGCGATGTGGTCCTCGAGCAGACCCAGGCTCACCGCCTGGAGCGCCTTGGTCACCGCCGAGACCTGGGTGAGGACGTCGATGCAGTAGGTGTCCTCCTCGACCATCCGGTGCAGGCCGCGGACCTGGCCCTCGATGCGGCGCAGCCGCTTGAGGTAGTCGTCCTTGGTGCCCCGGTAGCCGGGTCGGGCCGTCGCCATCGTGACCTCCTGGTCGTCGTGCTGGCACCAGCAACATACCCCCCATGGGTATTCCCGTCCACCTGCCTCCCCCCGGGCAGCCCACCGGCCCCTGCGCCCAGAAGGCGTCAGGGGCCGGTCGGGTGGGAGCTCAGGCGTCCTGGCAGCTACCCGGACCTCCCTCGCCCTGCGGACCGACGCCCCGCGCGCCCTGCGGACCGACGCCCTGCGGGCCGTCACCGTTGGCGCCGGTGCGCATCTGCATCGGCTCGCCGGACTCCAGGTGCTCCGCGATCCGCTCCGGCAGGACCGCTTCGAGCTGGGCCGCCCGGTCGGTGCTGATGGCACCGGAGTCCTCCAGCTGGGTCACCCGCTCCAGGGCCGCGTCGACGACGGCGTCCACGACGGTCTGCAGCTCGACGCCCTGCTGGTCGGCCAGCTCGGCGAGCGAGGTGCCGGCACGAAGGGCAGAGCGCACGTCCTCGGCGTCCATCCCCAGCACGTCCGCGACGGCCTGCGCCTCGGTCCCGCTGGGGCCCATCCGCAGACCCTGCGCGGCCTGGGCAGCGCCAGGTCCGTACCCGCGTCCCTGCGCCTGCTGCTCCTGCACCTGGTTCTGCACCGTGGTGCCGTCGGCCGGCGGCGTCCCGGGCGTCGGTGCCGCGGCGACCGCGACCCCACCGATCCCCAGCGTGCCGATCACTGCCGCGGCGGCGATGGCGCTCGTCATCTTGCGCATTGCGACCTCCCTGATCCAGGCGGTGGACCCGTTGCCCACCAACACCTGACACGGTGCACCGACGACCTGGGAGGACCCTGGGACACACCTCCCGGTACCCGGGGAGCCGCCGCCCGCCCCCAGACCCCGCCCCCAGCCCCATCCCCACCCTCCCGTGATCATGCAATCCCGCCACCCTGCACGTCCCATCCGTGATCATGCAATCCCGCCACCCTGCACGTCCCATCCGTGATCATGCAATCCCGCCACCCCGGGGCGGGTCAGTCCCGGGGCAGGTACCGGGCGACGAGCTCGGCCGCCAGGCCGGTGTAGCCGGCGGGGGTCAGCGCCAGCAGCCGCTCCCGCTCGGCGTCGGGCAGCCCGAGGCCGGCGACGAACTGGCGCATCGTCTCGCCGTCGACCCGTCGTCCCCGGGTGAGCTCCTTGACCCGCTCGTACGGCTCGTCCATCCCGGGGGTGCCGGCGATCCCGGCGGCGCGCATGACCGACTGCACGGCCTCCCCGAGCACCTCCCAGTTCGCGTCCAGGTCGCGGGCCGTGGCGGCCGGGTCGGCGTCCAGGCCGGCGAGTCCGCGACGGACGTTGTCGAGGGCCACCAGCGAGTGCCCGAAGGCCGAGCCGATGTTGCGCTGCATCGAGGAGTCGCTGAGGTCCCGCTGCAGCCGGGAGGTGACCAGGGTCGAGGCCAGGACGTCGAGCAGGGCCGTGGACACCTCGAGGTTCGCCTCGGCGTTCTCGAACCGGATGGGGTTGACCTTGTGCGGCATCGTCGAGGAGCCGATGGAGCCCTGGCTCTGCTGATCGAGTACCTGGACGAAGTAGCCCAGGGAGATGTAGGTCCACACGTCGGTGCAGAGGTTGTGCAGCACCCGGTTGAACCGGGCCACGTCCGCGTAGAGCTCCGCCTGCCAGTCGTGCGACTCGATCTGGGTGGTCAGCGGGTTCCACGTGAGCCCCAGGCCCTCGACGAAACGGCGCGACACCTGGGCCCAGTCCACCGCCGGGACGGCGACGACGTGCGCCGACCAGGTGCCGGTCGCGCCGTTGACCTTCCCGAGGTACTCGGCGCGCTCGACCCGACCCAGCTGGCGACGGAGCCGGTGCGCCAGCACGGCGAGCTCCTTGCCGAGGGTCGTCGGCGTGGCCGGCTGCCCGTGGGTGCGGGCCAGCACCGGCAGGTCGGCGAGCTCGTGCGCCATCGCCGTGACGGAGTGGACGACGGCGCGGGCGGCGGGCAGCCAGACCTGCTGGACGGCGCCGCGCACCATGAGCGCGTACGCCAGGTTGTTGATGTCCTCGCTGGTGCAGCCGAAGTGCACGAGCTCGGTGAGGTCCTCCAGCGTCGTCCCGGCCATCCGGCGCTTGAGGAGGTACTCGACCGCCTTGACGTCGTGCACGGTGACCCGTTCGATCTCGGCGACCTCGGCGACGTCAGCGGGACCGAAGCCGGCGGCGAGGCCGCGCAGCCGGGCCGTCTCGGCCTCGGTGAGCCGCCGGGCACCGGGGACGACCTGGTGCTCGGTGAGGTGGATGAGCCACTCCACCTCCACCCGCAGCCGTTCGCGGTTGAGCGCCGCCTCCGACAGGTGCTCGACGAGCGGGGCCACGACCGGGCGGTAGCGGCCGTCCAGCGGCCCGAGCGGGACGCCGGCGTCCGCCAGCGGTGTCGGCGGTGTCGGCGGTGTCGGCGAGGGCGGCGAGGGCGGCGAGGGCTCGGTCTGCACGGTCCGCATCGTCCCAGACCCGGGACTGCGCACGGTGCCGGACCGGGACGCAGGACGCGCGGTGGGCCGGGCGCGGCACGCCCGGGACCTTGGACCCCCGGCGTCCGGCGTCGTCATCGCATAGGTTGCGCAGAGTGAGAGTCGCTGTCCCCGCCGAGACGCTGCCCGGCGAGCGCCGGGTAGCCGTCACCCCTGAAACCGTGGCCCAGCTCGTCGGCGCCGGGCTGGAGGTCGTCGTCCAGCGTGGCGCAGGCCGGCACGCGTTCGTCCCGGACGACGCGTACACCGGCGCCGGTGCCGTCGTCGTCGAGGCCGTGGACGCCGCGGCCGTCGACGTCCTGCTGCACGTGCGGCCGCTGCCCCCGGCGGTCCCGCCGCGGCTGCGCGAGGGGGCCATCACGATCGGCCTGTGCTCTCCGTCCACCGAGCTGCCCACCGTGGCGGCTCTGCGGGACGCGCGCACGACGTCGTTCGCGCTCGAGCTCGTGCCGCGGATCTCCCGCGCCCAGTCGATGGACGCGCTGACCTCGCAGGCCCTCGTCGCGGGTTACCGCTGCGTCCTGGAGGCGGCCACCCGGCTGCCCCGGTTCCTGCCGCTGTTCATGACCGCTGCCGGGACGGTGCCGCCCGCCCGGGTGCTCGTGCTGGGCGCCGGTGTCGCCGGGCTGCAGGCCATCGCCACCGCCCGGCGGCTCGGCGCCGTCGTGTCGGGCTACGACGTGCGGTCCTCCTCCGCGGACGAGGTGCGCTCGATGGGGGCGACGTTCGTCGACCTAGGCCTGGACGCCCTGGAGGGCGGCGGCGGGTACGCCCGGGAGATGACCGAGGAGCGGGCCCGCGCCCAGCGCGAGGCGCTGGCACCGCACGTCGCCGACGCGGACGTCGTGATCACTACCGCCGCGGTCCCGGGACGCTCGGCCCCGCTGCTCGTCACGACGCCGATGGTGGCCGCCATGAAGCCCGGCAGCGTCGTCGTCGACCTGGCGGCGGAGTCCGGCGGCAACGTCGAGGCGTCCGTGCCCGGGCAGGACGTCGCGGTGCCGGCCACGGCCGGCGGGGGCGACGTCGTCGTCGTCGGGATGCGGGACGCCGCCAGCACGATGCCGGTGGACGCCTCCCGCCTGTACGCGAAGAACGTCGCGAACCTGTTGCTGCTCATGACGACCGACGGCGAGGTGGTGCCCGACTTCGACGACGAGGTCGTCGCCGGGGCCTGCCTCACCCACGCCGGCGAGGTCCGGCACGAGCCCACCCGCATCCTGCTCGAGGGAGGCCAGTGATGGACGGCGTCGCGCTGCTCACCATCTTCGTGCTGTCGGTGTTCGTCGGGTTCGAGGTGGTGTCGAAGGTGTCCAGCACCCTGCACACCCCGCTGATGTCCGGCGCGAACGCCATCCACGGCATCGTCCTCGTCGGCGCCATCCTCGTCGCCGGGCACGCGGACGACACCCTCACCCTCGTCGTCGCGCTCGTCGCAGTGCTGATGGCGACGGTCAACCTCGTCGGAGGCTTCGTGGTGACCGACCGGATGCTCGAGATGTTCCGGGGTCGCCCCCGAGACGGCGCTGCCCGCGGCGGGGAGGTGCAGCGGTGAACCTGCTGCCCGAGACCTGGACGGCGCTGCTCTACCTCGCCGCTGCCGTCGCGTTCATCCTCGCCCTCAAGGGCCTGTCCTCGCCGCGGACCGCGCGCCGCGGCAACCTCATCGGCGCGGCCGGCGCGGCGCTCGCGCTGGTCACCGTGTTCCTGTCCTCGGACCTGGACAACATCCTGCCCATCCTCGCCGCGATCGCGGTCGGCACGGCGCTCGCCGTGCCCGCCGCCCGCCGGGTGCCGATGACGTCGATGCCGCAGCTCGTCGCCCTGTTCAACGGGGTCGGCGGCGGGGCCGCTGCCCTGGTCGCCCTGCTCGAGCTGCCGGCGATGACGGCGTGGGGCGGCCAGCTCGCGGTGGCGTTCACCGTCCCGGTCGGTGCGGTCGCGTTCTCCGGCTCGGTCGTGACGTTCCTCAAGTTGCAGGAGGTGATGACGACCCGGCCCGTCGTCCTGCCCGGCGCCCCGGTGCTCATGGTCGCCTCCGCCCTCGGGGTCGTCGTCCTGGCCGGTGTGCTCGCCGCGACCGGGTCCACCCCCGCAGCACTGGTCCTGCTCGCCCTCGGCCTCGTCGTGGGACTCCTGCTCGTCCTGCCGGTGGGCGGCGCGGACGTGCCAATCGTCATCTCCCTGCTCAACGCGATGACCGGCCTGGCCGTCGCGGCGTCCGGGCTCGTCCTGGACAACACCGTGCTGCTCGTCGGCGGCACGCTCGTCGGCGCCAGCGGCACCATCCTCACCCGGGCGATGGCCGCGGCGATGGGCCGCTCGGTGTCCGGCATCCTCTTCGGCGCCCTGCGCGGCGGCTCCACGGCCGGGTCGACCGCGGTGTCCGACCGGCCGGTCCGCTCGTCCTCGCCGGAGGACGTCGCGATCCTGCTCGCCTACGCCCACCGGGTCGTCGTCGTCCCCGGGTACGGGCTCGCGGTGGCCCAGGCCCAGCACACGATGGCCGAGCTGGCGCAGACCCTGGAGGCCAAGGGGATCGAGGTGCTCTACGGCATCCACCCGGTCGCCGGCCGGATGCCCGGGCACATGAACGTGCTGCTCGCCGAGGCGAACGTGCCGTACGAGGCGCTCAAGGAGATGGACGAGATCAACCCGGTGTTCAAGACGACCGACGTCGTCCTCGTCGTCGGCGCCAACGACGTCGTCAACCCGGCGGCCAAGACGACCCCGGGGGCGCCGATCTACGGGATGCCGATCCTCGAGGTCGCCGACGCCCAGCAGGTGGTGTTCCTCAAGCGGTCCATGCGGCCCGGGTTCGCCGGCATCGAGAACGAGCTGCTCTACGACCCCAAGACCACGCTGCTGTTCGGTGACGCCAAGGAGTCGCTGACCAAGGTGCTGTCCGCCGTCAAGGGGCTGTGAGCCCCGCCGCGGCTCTGCAGGTCACGGGACGCTGAGCGCGGCCCGCTCCGCTGCCGCCCCGTAGGAGGGGCCGAACAGCACGGCGTGCACGAGCAGCGGGTGGAGCTGGTGCAGCCCGACCCGCTCCCGCCAGCCGTCGGTCAGCGGGGCGGCCTCGTCGTAGGCGGCGAGCACCCGGTCCAGGTGCGGCAGGCCGAACAGCTGGAGCATCGCCAGGTCCGTCTCCGGGTGCCCGCCGTGGGCGGCCGGGTCGACCAGGACGGCGCCGTCCGCGGTCCAGATGACGTTGCCGGACCACAGGTCACCGTGCAGGCGGGCCGGCGGGCGGCCGTCGTCCAGCTCGCCGGAGCGCAGCCGGTCGCAGACCGCGAGGACGGCGTCCAGGGCACGGTCGGTGAGCGAGCCGAGGGTGTGGGCTCGGCGGGCGAACGGCTCGACCCGCAGGTCCGCGTAGAAGGCGCCCCACGACGCGGACGGCCGGTGTGCCAGGGGCAGCGGGCCGATGAAGCCGTCGCCGGCCCAGTCGGCCGGTGGGCTGCCGAACGCGGGGGCGCCGGCCGCGTGCGTGCGCGCCAGGCCCCGGCCCAACGCCTCGGCAGCGGTCGCCGTCGGCGGCGCCGGGTCCAGGTAAGGCAGCTCGATGTGGTCGGGGCCGACCGAGACCGGCCTGGGGACCGGGACGCCGCCCGCCTCGGCGAGCCAGCGCAGGCCGGCCGCCTCGACGGCGAAGAACCCGGGCGGGGCGTCCGCCCGGCGCTTGGTGAACGTGCGCCCGCTCAGCTTGGCGTCCCCGGCCGGTCGCCCGCCCCCGTTGCCCGCCGGACGTGGTCCAGGATCCCCGTCACCGCGGACTCGATCTGGTCGAGCACCTCGTCGAAGTGCTCGTCGTCGCCGTAGTACGGGTCTGCCACCTCGTCGTCGTCGGCGTCGGGGTCGAAGGAGCGCAGCAGCCGGATACGGGCCCGCTGCTCGGGAGTGCGGGCCATCGCCCGCAGCGCAGCCAGGTGCCCGCGGTCCAGGGGGACGACGAGGTCGTGCTCGTCGAGGTCGGACTCGGTGACCTGCCTGGCCCGGTGACCCGACGCGTCGTACCCGCGGGCGGCGAGGGCGGCCACGGCCCGCCGGTCGGCGGGCTGGCCGACGTGCCAGTCCCCCGTCCCGCTGGACCGGACGTCGAGGACGTCGCTGAGGCCCTCGCGCTCGGCGCGGCGGCGCAGCACCGTCTCGGCCATCGGTGAGCGGCAGATGTTGCCGGTGCAGACGAACGTCACGCGGTAGCGGTCGGGCACCGGCCCATGCTCGCCTACCGCACCTGTCCTGCACATCCCGGGTCCCGCCGGCTCGGGTCCACACCCGCGGCCGCGGCGCCCGGTCCCCGTGGGCCCACGTGCCTAGCGTCGCCGCGGACGACGAGGAGGGCGGACCAGTGGGAGGGCCGGCAGTGGTGGACGGGGTGGCAGTGGGGGACGGGGTGATCCTGGACGGGGTGGGGGCCGAGGCAGGGCAGTGGCTCGCGCGCAGGGCGCTGGCCGGGCTGGACGGCGCCGCCGCCCGGTCGGTCCACGAGGCGGCGCAGGAGGTCCGGTCGTGCCTGGCCGCGGTCCGGGGCCTTCGGGACATCCCCTGGCGCTCGGTGGCGGCCGAGGCGTTCCGCGTCGAGGTCGACGGGCTCACCGCCGCGCTGAGCCGGGCCGCCGGCGACGTCCAGGACGCCTCCAGCGCGCTGAGGGCGCACGCCGACGCGGTCGAGGACCGGGCGCGGGAGCTCCTCGCGGTCGCCGGCCGGCCGGGGCGGAGGCCGTGAGCGCCGTGCCGCGGGTGCGGATGTCCGCTGCGGCCTTCGCCGCGGTCGTCACGGCCGTCGATGACCACGCGGCGCAGGCCCGCGGCGGCTGCGGTGCGGCCGGCCCCGGGGGTCCCGGGCACCTGCCGGCGGACGTCGTCCGGGAGCTGGTTCGCAGCCGCCTTCTCGTCCGCTCCGGTGACGCTGGTCTCGCGGTCGACCCGGTGCTGGCCGGTCTGCTCGCCGTCCACCGCACCGCCCCGGTCGCGGCCACCGCCGCCGTGGCCCGTGGCGGCGCGACGGTGCGCGTCGACGCCGGCCTGTGCCCCCCGGTCGCGGTGTGCGTGGCCTCGGCGACCCGGGACGGCGACCTGCTCGACGCCGTCGAGGTGTCCGCGCCCGGTGTGGACGGCGTCGTCCCGGAGATCACCGGGCTCCTCGCCGACGCCCCCGGTGGGCCGGATCCCGTCTGGCTCGACGTCCGGTCCCGACGTCGCCGCTGGGCCGGCCTCTGCCCGGGGGAGCCGCCGGGCCTGCCGGGCCGCCGGCTGGCCGCCGCGCTGCTGGCGGCCCTCGAGGACGGTGAGCGCCGGTGACCCGTGACAGGGGCGGGATCGTCGTCAGCGGCGGCGCGGGCGGGACCGCCGCGGACCTCGACGCCATGCTGCGGGCCGCAACGGTGCTCGGGGACTGCGCCGGCCGGCTGGCCACTGCCGGGGGGCGCCTCACCGTCGTCGCCGGCCAGGTCCTCGACCCGGCGGCGATCGCGCTCGACCCGGGCGGCTGGGCGCGGGCCGAGCAGCGGGTCGTCGCGGCCGCCGCGGACCTGGCCCGCCTCGCCGTGCGCGCCGGCGCGCTGGGCGTCGCCGTCCGGACCGCTGCCACCGGCTACCAGCGGGCCGACCGCCTCGTCGCCGAGGCCCTCACCGCGGCCCGGGACAGGGTCGCCGGCTCGCTCGGCGAGCAGCTGCCGCGGCTGGCGCTGCGCTTCCCGCTCGGGGCCGTGGTCGTCGCCGGGGCCGCGGTCGCGGTGCCGGTCGCCGTCAGCACCGCGGACGTCATGGTCCCGGCCACCGTGGACCTGGTGGGGGACGTCGTCCGGGACGAGGTCGGCCCCGGCGGGCTGCCGGCGCGGCTGGCGGTCCTCGGGGCGCTCGGAGTCCGGGAGCTGCAGGACGACGGCGCGGCGGCCGGCGCCGACGCGCTCGGCTGGCTCGCCCGGCACCCCGAGGCGGCCGAGCACCTCGTCGCCGCGGCCCCGTCGTTCGCGACCGGGGTCCTCCTGCTGCGCCGCTCCGGCACCAATCCGCGGGTGACGCTGCCCCGGCCCGAGGCGCAGGGGGCGCTGCCGCCGCGGGACGTCCCCGACCTGGCGGCGCTCGCCGCGGCCATCGGGTACGGCACCGGGCTGCTCGGCCGCGGGCCGGTCACCGTGCGACCCGCCCGGACGCCGCCGCCACAGCCGGTGCGACCCCCGGCTGGGCTCGCCGACCTGGTCCGCGGCGCGGCGGCCCTGGCGCCCTCCCGGGACGGCTCCCTGCCCGGCGAGCCCGGCCGGATCCGGGTGCAGCGCGTCGAGCACGCCGGCACCCGGCGCGCCATCGTGTACGTGCCGGCCACCCAGACCTGGGACCTCGGACACGGCACGAACCCGATGGACGCCACGAGCAACCTCGACGCCGTCGCCGGCATCCCCTCGGCGGCTGCCGAGGGTGTCGTCGGGGCGCTGCGGTCCGCCGGCGTGGACCGCGGCGAGCCGCTGCTGCTCGTCGGGTACAGCCAGGGCGGGCTCACCTCGATGTCGCTGGCCACCGACCCCGACTTCCGTGCCGAGTTCACCCCGGCCGCCGTGCTCACCGTCGGCTCCCCGGTGGGCGCCTTCCCCGCCCCCGCGGACGTCGCGGTGCTGAGCATCGAGCACGCCGAGGACCTCATCACCGTCCTGGACGGCGCCCCGAACTCGGACGTGCCGACGTGGACGACCGTCCGCCGGGAGGTCCTCTACCCCGCTGGCGGCGACGACGTCGTCCGGGCGGCCGCCGCGACGAACCCGATGGCCGCGCACGGCGCCGACCCGTACGTGCTGACGGCCGAGATGGCCGAGCGGACCGACCACCCCTCGGTGCGGGCCTGGACCGAGCAGGTCGAGCCGTTCCTCGACCGGGCCGGCGCGGCGACGTCGGCGAGCGACTGGGTCGCGGAGCGTCAGCCGTGACCCGGGTCGGCGCCCGGCGTCCCCGCCAGCACTCGGCGCAGCGCCGTCCGGCAGGTGGCCGGGTCGAACGGCAGCCCTGCCGCGGCCCGGTCCAGGACGTCGTCCGGCACGGTCACCGCTCCGGCCAGCTTGGCGGCCAGCTCGGCGGCGCGCTCGGCCAGCCGCTGCAGGTCCGCGCGCTGGTCGTCCGCGACCTCCGCGGCCACCACGTCGCCGTGCCCCGGCACGACCGTGCGGGGCGGCCGGCCGGCCGCCCCCGCGAGCGCCCGCGCCAGCGTGCCCGGCCACTCCAGCGGGTACGCGTCGTCCATCGCCGGGTCGGCGCCGACCTCGACGAGGTCACCGGCGACGAGCACGCCGGCGTCGGGCACCTCGACGAGCAGGTCGTGGTCGGTGTGGCCCCGGCCGTGGTGCACGAGCAGCACGTGCCGGCCGCCGAGCTCGAGCCGGGTCTGCGCCGCCACCCGCTCGGTCGGGGGGACCAGTGGGGTGCTCGCGGCCTGCGCCGCCGCCACCGGGTCGCCGTCGTCGCGCAGGTACGCCACCGCGTCGGCCCGGCTGGCATCGTCGAACCGGCCGGCCTCGTGACCGAGCACCCGGACGCCGGGGCCGGCGAACGCGGCGTTGCCGTACCAGTGGTCGAAGTGGTCGTGGGTGCAGGCCACCGTCCACGGCGCCGCGGTGAGCCGGCGGACGGCGTCCGCGAGCCGGCGGCCCTGGGCCAGGGTGGCGCGGGTGTCGACGACGAGGCAGGCGTCGTCCCCGAGGACGACGGTGGCGTTGAGGTCGAGACCGGCGTGCCGGCGTACGAGCACCCCGGCCGCCACCTCGACCCAGCCGGCGGCGTCGTCCCCGGTGCCGGGCACGTGACTGACCGGTCCTGCTCAGATCAGACCAGCGGGCGCCCGAGGGATCGGGAGCGTCCGGTGAACAAGGCCACGAGCGCCCCGTCGGACTCTCGCGTCACCCGGACCCGGGTGACCCCGTTGCGGCCGAACCGGACCTCCTCGACGGCCTCGGCGAGCAGCACGTCTCCCTCGTAGGCGGGCGTCACCCAGGTGATGTCGGCGCTGGCCCCGACGGTGACCACCCCGCTGGAGTTGCACGCGAACGCGAACGCGCTGTCGCACAGGGCGAACAGCACGCCGCCGTGGCAGCTGCGGTGCCCCTGCACCATGTCGGCCCGCACCGTCATCCGCAGGACGGCGCGGCCCGGGCCGACGTCGAGCAGCTCCATCCCCAGCGCCCGGCTGGCGTCGTCCGCGGCCCACATCGTCTCGGCGCTGCGGCGGGCGGTCTGCTCGGCGTCGTCCGGGTGCGCCGGGTCGGGGCCGGTCGAGCCGGCCCGGTCCTCAGAGGTCACGTAGGTTCACCCCAGCCCTCACCGACCGCGTCAGCGCCAGCCCGGCCCGGTACCGGCCGGTCGGGAACGCCTCGTGCAGTCGCTCGATGATGGTCGCCACGGTCAGCTGACCGAGACGGTCACCCCACTCCAGCGGCCCGGAGGGGTAGCCGGTCCCGAGCAGCATCGCCACGTCGACGTCTTCCGCGCTGGCCTCCCCGCGGGCGACGAGCTCCACCGCCTCGTTGACGAGCATGGCGACGGTACGCGCGACGACACCGCCGGGGGAGTCCCCGACGACGCTGACCGCGGCACCGGCCGCCTGGCACAGCCCGATCGCGGCGTCCAGGGACTCCTGCGGGGTGTCGGGGGAGGGGCTGAGCGCCACCCGGGTGCACGTCGCCGGGTCGTGGGCCCAGTCGAGCAGCACGACCGCGCCGCCCTCACCCCACGTGGTCGTCGCGGACTCGCCCTGCTGCTCCAGGAGCATCGCGCCGCCGGGCAGCCGGATGCCGGGGTCGACGGAGATCTCGTCGTCGGACTCGTCGACGACCTCGATGGCGACGCCGGCGGCGACCGCGCGGGCCAGGAACGGCTCCATCACCGAGAAGCCACGGTCCTCACCGTGCACCACCCGCTCCAGGACGGCGGGAGCGCTGCGCTGTGGCGCGGTGGCGGGCTCGGCGTCCACCGCCCTGTCGTCGGCGTACCGGAACACGCCGTGACCGGTCTTGCGGCCGAGCCGGCCGGCGTCGACGAGCCGCTGCTGGAACACGGTCGGGGCGTAACGGGGGTCGCCGAACGTCTGCTCCCACACCGACCGGGAGACGGCGAGGTTGACGTCCTGGCCGACCAGGTCGGTGAGCTCGAACGGCCCCATCGGGAAGCCCCCGGCCTCCCGGAGCACGGCGTCGATGGTGGCGGGGTCGGCGACCCCCTCCTCGACCATCCGCTGCGCCTCGCCGTAGTAGGGGCGGGCCACCCGGTTGACGATGAACCCCGGGGTGGACGTGCACACGACCGGGGTCTTGCCCCAGGCCCGGGCCATCTCGGCGGCGGCCTCGACGACGTCCGGCGCGCAGGCGTCACCGCGGACCACCTCGACCAGCCGCATCCGCTGCGCCGGGTTGAAGAAGTGCAGACCGACGACCCGCTCGGGGTGGGCCAGTCCGGCCGCGAGGGCGGTCACCGACAGCGAGGAGGTGTTCGTCGCCAGGACGGCGGTCGGGTCGACGAGGCGCTCGAGTGCGGCGAAAAGGTCCCGCTTGACCTCCAGCCGCTCCACCACCGCCTCGACGACGACCCGGCAGCCCGCCAGGTCCTCCACCGAGGATCCGGGGGTGAGCCGGGCGGCGACGGCGTCGGCCTCCTGCCGGGACAGCCGGCCCCTCTCGACGTCGCGGGCCAGGCGGCGTCCGACGTCCGCGACGGCCCGCTCCGCCGCCCCCGCTGCGGCGTCCACGACGGTCACCGGGTGGCCCGCCCGGGCCGCGACCTCCGCGATGCCGGCCCCCATCGTGCCCGCACCCAGAACGCCGACCGCCGCGCCCGCCGGAATCGTGTACTCGGTCACGGTCGCCGATCCTGGCACAGGCCGGCTCACTCCCCCTGATCCCCCGAACCCCGCTGCGTGATCATGCAGTCCCGCCACCCCCAACCCCCTCGTGATCATGCAGTCCCGCCACCAGCCCCGTCGCCCAGTCCTGCCACCCAGTCCTGCCACCCAGCGTCTGCACATCCCGCAGAGTGCTGGGTCGGCGGCGCGACACGCCGACGAACGAGGGACGGATCCAGCATTCTGTGGTGGTGTCCGTCCCGTCCGAACGGTCGGCCGGTTTTGGTTACAGTGGTTCCGTGTCGACGATGACGAGCTCGGTGGAGTCCCTGATCGACAAGCACCGCGAGGTGCTCGACCGCGCCCTGACCGCGATCGGAACCCGGGAGTACTGGTCCCGCTACCCGGAGTCCCCGTCGCCGCGGGTCTACGGGCAGGAGGCCGGTCCGGCCGGTGAGCGCGCCTACCGCGCCCACCTCGGTCAGCGGTTCGCAGCCCTCGCGGACCAGCCCCTGCTCGACGGGCGGGACGACGCGTGGGCCGGTTACGAGGTCTCCCCGTACGGGCCCGAGCTGGGCATCACCTACCCGCACTACGGCGAGGCGCAGCTCGACGAGCTGCTCGCTGCGGCATCGGCCGGGATCCCAGCCTGGCGCGACGCCGGCCCCCTGGCCCGCGCAGCGGTCTGCGTGGAGGTCCTCGACCGGATCAACGCGCGCTCCTTCGAGATGGCCCACGCCGTCATGCACACCAGCGGCCAGCCGTTCGTGATGGCGTTCCAGGCCGCTGGGCCGCACGCGCAGGACCGCGCCCTCGAGGCCGTCGCCTATGCACTGTTCGAGCAGCGGCGGGTGCCCGAGGAGGTCGTCTGGGAGAAGCCGGGCAAGGACCAGCCGCTGCGGATGCTCAAGCGCTTCCACGTCGTCCCGCGCGGCGTCGGGCTCGTCATCGGCTGCAACACGTTCCCGACGTGGAACTCCTACCCCGGCCTGTTCGCGTCCCTGGCCACCGGCAACGCGGTCGTCGTCAAGCCGCACCCGCGGGCGGTGCTGGCGCTGGCGATCAGCGTCGCCGTCGCCCGGGAGGTGCTCGCCGAGGCCGGCTTCGACCCGAACCTCGTCGTCCTCGCCGCCGAGACCGACGGGGAGGGCCTGGCCAAGCCGCTCGCCCTGCACCCGAGCGTGCGCGTCGTCGACTACACCGGCGGCCCGCGCTTCGGGGCCTGGCTGGAGGAGAACGCCCGGCAGGCCGTCGTCTACACCGAGAAGGCCGGTCTCAACACGGTCGTCGTGGACTCCACCGACGACCTGGCCGGGATGACCGCGAACCTGGCGTTCTCCTTCACCCTGTACTCCGGGCAGATGTGCACCGCCCCGCAGAACGTCTACGTCCCCCGCGACGGGATCGACACCGACACCGGGCACCTGTCCTTCGACGAGGTCGCGGAGGCGATCGCGGACGCCGTCCGCAGGCTCACCGGCGACGACGCCCGCGCCGTCCAGCTGCTGGGCGCGGCCGCCAACCGGGACGTGGTCGCCCGCGCCGACGGTGCCGGCTCGCTGGGCCGGGCCGTGCTGGAGTCGCGGGCGGTCACCCACCCCGACTTCCCGGAGGCGACGGTGCGCACCCCGGCTCTGGTCGCCGTGGACGCCTCCGACGAGGCCTACCTGTCGGAGTGCTTCGGGCCGGTCGCGTTCCTCATCGCCACCGACTCGACGCAGGAGTCGCTCAAGCGGTTCGTCGAGACCGCGCGCGAGCACGGCGCGATGACCGCATCGGTGTACTCGACTCAGGAGTCCGTGCTGCAGGCCGCGGAGCAGGCCGCCCTGGACGCCGGTGCCTCGCTGTCGATGAACCTCACCGGTGCGGTGTACGTCAACCAGTCGGCGGCGTTCAGCGACTTCCACGGCACCGGGGCGAACCCGGCTGCTAATGCGACCCTCACCGACGGCCACTACGTCAGCGGCCGGTTCCGCGTCGTCCAGTCCCGCCGCCACATCTGATCACCGGGCCCTCCGAGGAGCGGCGCCCTCCGAGGATCGGCTCGGGTCAGTCGCGGTCGGGGAGGATGAGGTTGAGTACCATGCTGACGAAGGTGACGACGACCGCCCCCAGCACCGCGCTCCAGAAGAAGTCCTCGACGTGGAAGGTCAGCGGCGTCGCCTGGGAGATCCACGACGTGAGCTCGAGCATGAGCGCGTTGACGATGAACGAGAACAGCCCGAGGGTCAGGACGTAGAGCGGCAGCGCCAGCAGTGCGACCACCGGCTTCACGACCGCGTTGACCAGCCCGAAGATCAGCCCGATGACGAGGAACGTCAGGACCTGGTTGCCCAGGTCGGTGCCGCGGCCGGTTGCGCTGATGCCGGGGACGACGAGGGTCGCCACCCAGATCGCCAGCGCGTTGACGACGACCTTGATCAGAAAGTTTCTCATGGGCTCCTAGCCTGGCATGTCCTCGAGCTCCATCCCCTTCGTCTCACGAACTGCTCTGGTGACGAACACGAACGAGACCGCGGCCATCACCGCGTACAAGCCGTAGGCGAACGTCAGCCCGATGTCGGCAAGGGCGGGGAACGTCGTGCTGACGGTGAAGTTCGCCAGCCACTGCGCGGCGGCGGCGACGGCGAGCGCGGCGGCCCGGATCCGGTTGGGGAACATCTCACCGAGCAGCACCCAGACGACGGGGCCCCACGTCGTGCCGAAGGCGACGACGTAGAGGTTGGCGGCGACGAGGGCGACCACGCCCCACGGGTCGGGCAGCGACACGTCGTCCCCGGAGCCGGTGGCCTGGGAGAACGCGACCGCCATCGTCGCCAGGGTGAGCGCCATCCCCAGTGATCCGCCGAGGAGCATGGGCTTGCGGCCCACCTTGTCGACGATGGAGATGGCCACGAGGGTGACGACGACGTTGGTCACGCTCGTGATGACCGTGATGGTCAGCGCGTCGGACTCCTCGAACCCGACCGAGCGCCACAGCGACGTCGAGTAGTAGAAGATCACGTTGATGCCGACGAACTGCTGGAACACCGACAGCAGGATCCCGGTCCAGACGATCGGCGCCAGTCCGAGCCGAGGCCCGCGCAGGTCCCGGAAGGACGGCTTGTCCTCGCGACGCAGGCTGGTGCGGATGTCCGTCACCTTCTGCTGGACGGCGTCCACGCTACGGGCGCCCAGGACGTCGCGAAGCACTTCCGCCGCACGCCTCAGCTCACCCGTCGCGACGAGGAACCGGGGGGACTCGGGCACCTGGAGGGCGAGCAGACCGTAGGCGACGGCCGGGACGAGCTCGGCCAGGAACATCCACCGCCACGCCTCCAGCCCGAGCCACAGCTCCTCGGCGGCTCCGCCCGCGGAGTTGGCCAGGAAGGCGTCGGACAGCAGGGCGACGAAGATGCCGGTGACGATGGCGAGCTGCTGCAGCGACCCCAGCCGGCCCCGCACGTGCGCCGGGGACACCTCCGCGATGTAGGCCGGAGCGATGACCGAGGCGGCACCGACGCCCAGGCCCCCGACGAACCGCCAGGCGATGAGGTCCCCGACGCCGAACGCCAGCCCGGAGCCCAGCGCGCTCGCGGTGAACAGCGCGGAGGCGATGACCATGACTCGCACCCGGCCGAACCGGTCCGCCAGGGGTCCGGCGAACCACGCCCCGACCGCGCAGCCGAGCAGCGCCACGGACACGGTGAAGCCGATGAGGAAGCTGGACAGGCCGAAGTCCGCCTGGACGGCGTCGACCGCACCGTTGATGACGGCGGTGTCGAAGCCGAACAGGAACCCCCCGATCGCCGCGACCACCGAGACGAGGACGACCTTCGCCGTCGTCCTGTTCTCCAGGGTGCTCTGGCTGCTCATCGCGCCTCCCCGTGACCGGACGACGGCACCGTCGCCGCCGTGCCGGGCATCCTCCCCCCGGACGGCGGACCGCGCAGGTCGGCCGGACGACGTCCGCCGCCGGGGACGACGCCCCCCGCCGCCGGGAGCACGTCCCGCGCCGGTGGGCCGTCGTAGGCTCCGGCGTATGAGCCGACCGGGACCCCGCATCCGCTCCGCCCTCGACGCGCTGCCGGCCTACCGGCCCGGGCGCCCGCCGCAGCCGCGGGAAGGGCTGACGAGCTACAAGATCTCCTCGAACGAGAACCCGTACCCACCGCTGCCGTCGGTGCTCGAGGTGGCGCAGAAGGCCCTCGGCTCGATGAACCGGTACCCGGACATGTTCGCGACCGGGCTCGTCGACGCCCTGGCCGAGCACCTCGACGTCCCGGTGGACCACCTGGCCACCGGGACCGGCAGCGTCGGCGTCCTGGGCCAGATCCTGCAGGCCACCTGCACCGACGGCGACGAGGTCGTCTACGCGTGGCGGTCGTTCGAGGCGTACCCGATCGTCGTCGGGATCTCCGGCGCGACGTCGGTGCAGGTGCCGCTGACCGTCGACGCCCGGCACGACCTGGACGCCATGGCGGACGCGATCACCGACCGCACCCGCCTGGTCATCGTCTGCTCGCCCAACAACCCGACCGGTCCGGCGGTGCACGCCGACGAGATCGAGCGGTTCCTCGCCCGGGTGCCCGACGACGTCCTCGTCGTCATCGACGAGGCCTACACCGAGTTCGTCCGGGACCCGCAGACCCTCGACGCGCTGGAGGTCTACCGGGACCGGCCCAACGTCGCCGTCCTGCGGACCTTCTCCAAGGCCTACGGCCTGGCCGGCCTGCGGGTCGGCTACGCGGTCGCCCACCCACCGGTCGCCGAGGCGCTGCGCAAGACCGCCGTGCCCTTCGGGGTCCCCGGCGTCGCCCAGGAGGCCGCCGTCGCCTCGCTGCGAGCGGAGAAGGAGCTGCTCGAGCGGGTCGACGCCCTCGTCGAGGAGCGGGACCGGGTGCTGGCGGGGCTGCGGGCGCAGGGCTGGGACGTCCCGGACGCCCAGGGCAACTTCGTCTGGCTCGCGCTCGGCGACCAGACCGTCGACTTCGCCGCGATGTGCGAGCAGGAGGGGCTGACCGTCCGACCGTTCGACGGCGAGGGGTGCCGCTGCTCGATCGGCGAGACCGAGGCGAACAACCGGCTGCTCGCCCTGGCGGCACGGTGGCGGCAGCGCTGAGCCGCACCCGAGGCTGCGCCGCCGGCTGAGGAGCCCCGCCCGCTGACGAGCACCGCGGGCCGGACGACGTCCCGCCGGGCTCGTCCCGATTGGTGCCGACGTGGGGCTCAAGTCCGGCCCGTGAGCGGCCGAGGAGCAGGGGGAGCGGGTCCACGCACACGGATCCGAGTGGACTCCGGCGCGCCAAGGGGGAGGTCATCGTGGACGACGAGACCAGGACGTCCCGCCCGGCCACCACGCGCTCCGCTGCCCTGCCGACCACGCTGGCCGCCGCTGTCGCCTCGGGGTGCGTCGTGGCGCTCGGCCTCCTGGGCGCCGTGGCCGTCGGCGGCGGGGACCTGCCGGGCGGGACCGGGAGCCAGGCGCTGGCCGCACCCGGCGACGTCCTGCTCTTCGAGCCGCCCGACCGCGACGACGTCCCCGCCGGGCGCACACCGGCCGAGGCGCCCGCCGCCCTCGCGCCGGCCCCCGCCCCCGTGCCGGCTGCCACCTCGGTACCGGCGTCGGCGAGCGCACCGGTCGTGGCCGCCCCTGCCGCCGCGACGCCCGAGGCGGTCGACCCCACCGCGGCCCCACCCGTGGCGCGGGCCGTGCCGGCGCTGCTCACCCGGGTCGTCCCGCCCCCTGCCGCCGAGCCGGCAGCGGCTGACCCCCCTGCCGCCGAGCCGGCAGCGGCTGAGCCCCCTGCCGCCGAGCCGGCAGCGGCCGAACGAGCCGCGGGTAGGGATGACCGGAGTCGGGACCGGGGCCGGGACGACGACCGCCGCGGGCGAGGCTCCAGCGGTGAGGAGCGGACGTCGACGCCGGCGCCCTCCGGCGAGCTGCGGCTCGCCACCGCCGCCACCGGCTCCGACGCCGATGACGGCAAGCGCGGGAGCGGCAGGCCCGGGGACGGCAGGCGCTGGCACGACCGGCGCGACGACGACAAGCGCTGGGACGCCAAGGGTTCCGGCGCATGGAAGCAGCCCGCCCCCCACCGCGCGTCCGCGGGCAAGCACGAGACCCGGGGCCGGTCCTGGTCGGTGCACCGCGAGCGCTCCGACCGCGGCCACTCCGACCGGGACGGGCGCGGCCGCCGCGGCTGACGCCGGGCCAGGCCGTCGCCACCGGTGCACGCTCGCCCGGCCCGGCGCCGTCCCGGTGGGTGACGGCGCACCGGCGTTCCGTCGTCCCCTCCCGGCCGATACGGTGGGTGTGGCGCCTGTGAGCGGCGCCACGCCCCGGTCCGGCCTACCCGGCGCAGGTACGGGGCGACCGGCAGCGCCGGCCGGTGGGCGATCCCCGGGGCCGGCACCGACGAAGGAGAGCACGTGACCGACAGCGTCGTCGGCACGAGGACGGTCCGCCACGACGGACCGGAGCTCGTGCAGCTCCTCACTCCCGAGGGCGAGAGGGTCGAGCACCCGGAGTACTCCGACTACGCCGCCCACCTCGGCCCCGAGGACCTGCGCGGTTTCTACCGCGACCTCGTCCTGGTCCGACGGGTGGACGCCGAGGCGACGGCGCTGCAGCGGCAGGGTGAGCTCGGGCTGTGGGCCAGTCTTCTCGGCCAGGAGGCCGCCCAGATCGGCTCGGGCCGGGCGACCCGCCCCCAGGACTACGTGTTCCCGACCTACCGCGAGCACGGCGTCGCCTGGTGCCGCGGGGTGGACCCGGTGACCCTGCTCGGGCTGTACCGGGGGGTGAACCTCGGCGGCTGGGACCCCCACCAGAACCACTTCCAGCTCTACACGATCGTCATCGGCGCGCAGACCCTGCACGCGACCGGCTACGCCATGGGGGTCCAGCGCGACGGCGCGGTGGGCACCGGCGACCCGGACCGCGACACCGCGGTCATCGCCTACTTCGGGGACGGCGCGACCTCCCAGGGCGACGTCAACGAGGCGTTCGTCTTCGCCGCCGTGACCAACGCGCCCGTGGTGTTCTTCTGCCAGAACAACCAGTGGGCGATCTCCGAGCCGAACGAGCGCCAGACCCGGGTGCCGCTGTACCAGCGCGCCAGCGGCTTCGGCTTCCCCGGCGTCCGGGTCGACGGCAACGACGTGCTCGCCGTCTACGCGGTGACGAAGGCCGCGCTCGACCGCGCCCGCTCCGGCGACGGGCCGATGTTCATCGAGGCGTTCACCTACCGGATGGGTGCCCACACGACGTCCGACGACCCGACCCGCTACCGGATCGCCGCCGAGGTCGAGGAGTGGAAGCTCAAGGACCCGATCGCCCGGCTCAAGGCGTACCTGTCCCGCGGCGGGCACGCCGACGCGGAGTTCTTCGACGCCGTCGACGCCGAGAGCGACGAGATCGCCACCCACGTGCGCAGCGGCTGCCTGGCGCTGCCCGACCCGGAGCCCGAGTCGATGTTCGACCACGTCTACGCCGACCCCCACCCCCTGCTCGAGGAGGAGCGGGAGTGGTTCCGCGGCTACCACGCCTCGTTCGCGGCCGGTGAGGAGGTGGCCCGGTGACCCAGATGACGATCGCCAAGGCCGTCAACAGCGGACTGCGCCGGGCGATGGAGGACGACCCGAAGGTGCTCGTCATGGGTGAGGACGTCGGCAAGCTCGGCGGCGTCTTCCGGGTCACCGACGGCCTGCAGAAGGACTTCGGGGAGGACCGGGTCATCGACACCCCGCTCGCCGAGTCCGGCATCGTCGGGACGGCGATCGGCCTGGCGCTGCGCGGATTCCGCCCCGTCGCCGAGATCCAGTTCGACGGCTTCATCTACCCGGCCTACGACCAGATCGTCTCCCAGCTCGCGAAGATGGGGTACCGCTCGGCCGGCTCGGTGCGGCTGCCCGTCGTCATCCGGGTGCCCTACGGCGGCGGCATCGGCGCCGTCGAGCACCACAGCGAGTCGCCCGAGGCGTACTTCGCGCACACCGCGGGCCTGCGGGTCGTGACGTGCTCCACCCCCGCCGACGCGTACTGGATGATCCAGGACGCCATCGCCAGCGACGACCCGGTGATGTTCTTCGAGCCCAAGCGGCGGTACTGGGACAAGGGCGACGTCGACGTCGACGGCGGCTCCGACCGGGCCCCCCTGCACCGGGCGCGCGTCGTCCGGCCGGGGTCACAGGTCACCGTCGCCGCTTACGGGCCGATGGTGAAGACCGCGCTGCAGGCCGCGGAGGCCGCCGCGCAGGAGGGCAAGGACGTCGAGGTCATCGACCTGCGCTCGCTGTCCCCCCTGGACGTCGACGCGGTCGAGGAGTCGGTCCGGCGCACCGGCCGGCTGGTCACCGTGCACGAGGCCCCGGTGTTCCTCGGTCTCGGCGCCGAGCTCGCCGCCCGGGTCACCGAGCGCTGCTTCTACTCCCTGGAGGCCCCGGTGCTGCGCGTCGGCGGGTTCCACATCCCGTACCCGCCCAGCCGGGTCGAGGAGGAGTACCTGCCCGACCTGGACCGGGTGCTCGACGCCGTCGACCGCTCGCTGGCGTTCTGAGAGAGGGGGGACCGTGCCCGACATCAAGCAGTTCCGCCTCCCCGACGTCGGGGAGGGCCTGACCGAGGCCGAGATCGTCTCCTGGCGCGTCCGGCCCGGCGACACGATCAAGGTCAACCACCCCGTCGTGGAGATCGAGACCGCCAAGTCCCTCGTCGAGCTGCCCTCGCCGTACGCCGGAGTGGTCACCGACCTGCTCGTCGAGGAGGGGCAGACGGTCGAGGTCGGGACGCCGATCATCGCGATCGACGTCGACCCGGACGGCGCCCCGTCCGCCGACAGCCCCGCCGGGATGCCGGCCGCGGCCGCCGAGACCGTCCCGTCGTCCCCGTCCCAGGTGGAGACCCCGCCGGCCGAGGGGGCCGTCGAGCCGGGCATGGTCGGGGGGCCGGTGTCCGGGGGGCGGCAGTCGGTGCTCGTCGGCTACGGCCCGCGCACGACGGAGGCGAAGCGCCGCCCGCGCAACGTCGCGGCCGTCCCTGCCGCGCCGACTGCGCCCGCTGCGCCGACTGGGCCGGCGGACGGCGAAGCACCCTTCTCCGAGCAGGTCGCCGCCGAGCAGGTCGAGCCGGCGCCGTCCGGGGGCCCCCGGGTGCTGGCCAAGCCCCCGGTCCGCAAGCTCGCCAAGGACCTCGGGATCGACTTGTCTGCCGTCCGGCCCACCGGCCCGGGCGGGATCGTGACTCGGGACGACGTGCTGGCCGCCGCCGACGGCGGCGCGCCGGCGTCGTCCGGCGGTACCCCGGCCGCCGGGGGACGCCGGGAGACCCGGATCCCGGTCAAGGGCGTGCGGCGGATGACAGCCCAGGCCGTCACCCGCAGCGCGTTCACCGCCCCGCACGTCACCGAGTTCGTCCAGGTCGACGTCACCCGGACGATGAAGCTCGTCGACCGGCTGCGCGCCGACCGCGAGTTCGACGGGGTGCGGGTGTCCCCCCTGCTCGTCGTCGCCAAGGCGATGCTCATCGCCGTCCGCCGCAACCCGGACATCAACGCCTCCTGGGACGAGGACGCCCAGGAGATCGTCCTGAAGCACTACGTCAACCTCGGCATCGCCGCCTCCACCCCCCGCGGCCTCGTCGTCCCGAACGTCAAGGACGCCGACCGGATGTCGCTGCGCGAGCTGGCCGAGGCGCTCGGCGAGCTGACCCGGCGCGCCCGGGAGGGCCTCACCCAGCCGGCCGAGATGGCCGACGGGACGATCTCCATCACGAACGTCGGGGTGTTCGGCGTCGACACCGGGACGCCGATCCTCAACGCCGGGGAGGCCGCGATCCTGTGCTTCGGGCAGGTCCGGCAGATGCCGTGGGTGCACAAGGGCAAGGTCCGGCCGCGGTGGGTGACCCAGCTCGGGCTGTCCTTCGACCACCGGCTCGTGGACGGCGACCTGGGCTCCCGGGTGCTCGCCGACACGGCCGCCGTCCTGGAGGACCCCGCCCAGGCCCTCGTCTGGGGCTGACCCCCGGGCTCACCTTGTGCCCCTGTTGGTGATCATGCAATCCCGCCACCCCGCACGACCCACTCGTGATCATGCAGTCCCGCCACCCCAGGCCCCATCGCCCGCCCACAGAATGCTGGGTTGGTGGCGCGACACGCCGGCCGCGTCGGGCCAAATCCAGCATTCTGTGGGCGCGACGCGGGAGGCGCCACGTCGCAGCCCCGGGAGGGTTACGGGGTCACGGCCATCGCCTCGAGCACCCGGTTGGCGAGCGCGGTGTCACCGTCGACATCGACGGGCGTGCCGTCGGCGGGCCACCGCCCGCAGCTGCGCCGCATGAACGCCTCGGTCGTCAGGGTCAGCACCGCGTCCGGTGCCGGCGGCTCCTGCGCCAGCACGACTCCGGCCGGGCGGCCGTCGTCCCCCGCCGCGACGGTGACGGCGTCCCGGAACCCGCCGGCACCCTGGACGTCGAGGACGACCACGTGGCCCGGGTCGACCCGGGCACCGCGCGCGACGACCCGTGGCAGCCCGCGACGGATCCACTCCACCGCGACCGAGGCCGCCGCGGAGTCGAGGTCGCCGGGCCGGTCGAGCGCCCGCCGGACGTCCTGCTCGTGGGTCCACACGTCGAAGGTCCGCATCCGCAGCACGTCGACGAGCGCCATGGTGCTGCCGAGCGGGCTGACGGTGGGGGCACGCGGGTCGACGTCCGGACGGTGCAGCGCCTCGAGTCGCGCGGCGCGCACGGTCTCCAGCTCGTCGACCACCTGGGGGCCCGGGACGCCGCGGCGCAGGTCCACCGCCACCTCCACGCGCCGTCCGAGCTCGCCGTGCACGTGCGGCAGGTCGGGCACCTCGTGGTGCGGCTCGGGCTCCCCCTGCATCCAGCGCTCCACGCCGACGACGTGACTCAGCTGGTCCTTCACGGTCCAGCCGGGGCACTCGGTGGCTTGCGCGAAGTCGTCGTCGGAGCACCGGCGGCCGAGGTCCACCAGTGCTTGCGTGGCCTGGGCCCAGGCGGCGACCACGTCGTCGTACTCGCTCACGCTGGGGACGATAGTGCGCCGGCGACGTTCACGGTGCCGTGCCGCGACGTCGTAGCCTCGAGGCCATGCGCATCCGCGTGATCCAGCTGGCCTACACCGACGACGAGCCGGTCGACGAGCGCCGCGCGCGGGTCGCTGACCTGGTCCGCCAGCAGCGCGGCGCCGACCTCGTCGTGCTGCCCGAGCTGTGGGCGCCCGGCGGGTTCTCCTACCGGGAGTGGCCGGAGCGCGCCGAGCCCCTCGACGGGCCGACGGTCACCGCGGTCGCGGACGCGGCGCGGGAGATCGGCGCCGTCGTCCACGCCGGCTCGATCATCGAGCAGGCCGACGAACCCGGCCCCGAGGGCCGCGGCCGCTGGAACACCTCGGTGCTGCTCGGCCCGGACGGCAGCCGGCTGGCCGTCTACCGCAAGATCCACCGGTTCGGCTTCGGGGCCGGCGAGCCGCACCTGCTCGAGGCCGGCCAGGACGTCGTGACGGTGCCGCTGCCCGGCCACGGCCCGGACGCCGTCCTGGGCCTGAGCACCTGCTACGACCTGCGCTTCCCCGAGCTGTACCGGGCGCTGCTCGACGCCGGCGCCACCGTGCTCGCCGTCCCCGCGGCGTGGCCGGCCGCCCGGGTCGGCCACTGGTCCGTGCTGGCCCGGGCCCGGGCGATCGAGAACCAGTGCGTCGTCGTCGCCGCCAACACCGCCGGCACCCACGCCGGCACCCCGATGGGTGGCGCCAGCGCCGTCATCGGACCCCGCGGTGAGGTGCTCGCCGAGGCCGGAGACGCCGAGGAGGTCCTCGACGTCGACGTCGACCTCACCGACGTCGCCCGGGCCCGCCGGTCCTTCCCGGTGCTCGAGGACCGCCGCCTACGCTGAGCAGGTGCCGAACCGCGCCGTCCTCACGGCAGCCGCCGCGCTCGTCGTCCTGCTGCTGACGCCGTCGGCGGCCGCTGCCTCCACCACGGTGGTCGAGGTGGAGCCGGCAAACGGCGCCACCCTCGACCATGCGCCGGGCGCGGTGACCCTGACGTTCGACGCCGACCTGGACCCCGCCCGGTCCTCGGCGTCCCTCACCCCGCCCGGCCAGGACGACCGGGACGCCGTGGCAAGGGTCGACGGGCCGCGGCTCGTCGTCGAGGTGCCCACCTCCGCCGAGGGGGACTACGTCGTCTCCTACACGGTGGTCGCTGCTGGCGCGGACGCCGGGGAGGGCGAGGTGAGTGGCTCGGTGGGGTTCACCGTCGCCGCGGACGGCGCGACGGCACAGGCCGGTGGGACGGCGCCGTGGACGCTCGCGGCCGTCGCCGTCGTCGCCGGGCTGGTCGCGGTGCTGCTGCTGACCCTGCGGGGCTGGCGCACCTCCCGTGAGCGCGCCGAGGAGCCTGGGGGGCCCACGTGACCAGTCTGCGGGGGCCCCTGCTCGCCCTGCCGGCCCTGCTCGTCACCGCGTTCGTCGCGATGGCCCTCACCGGGGCCACCGCCGAGCAGCTGCTCGCCGACCCGGGCGCCGCCGTCCGTTGGGGGCTGCCCGCCGCCCGCGGCGTCGCCGACCTCGCGCTCGCCGCCACCGTCGGGGCGTTCCTGCTCGTGGCCGCCGTCCTGCCGCCCCGTTCCCCGGCAGTGCCGCGGGCGCTCACCGTCGGCCGGGCCGCGGCGGTGACGTGGACGCTGGCCTCGGTCGCGGCGCTCGTCCTCGGCTACGCCGACGTCGCGGGCCGGCCGCTCGGCGGCGCCGGGTTCGGCTCCGAGCTCGGCTTCTACCTCACCGAGATCGACCTCGGCCGGATGCTGCTGCTCGCCACGGTGCTGGCGGCGGTCATCGCCACCGCCGCGATGGCGGTCTCCGGCCCGGTCGGCTCGGCGTGGCTGCTCGCCGGCGTCGCGGTCGCGCTCGTGCCGATCGCCCTCACCGGCCACGCCGCAGGGGCCGCTGACCACGAGACGGCGGTCAGCGGCTGGTGGCTGCACCTGCTCGGCGTGTCGGCCTGGGCCGGTGGGCTCGGCGTCCTCGCGGCCCTCGCCGGCTCGCTCGGCCGCGACCTGCCCGCGGCGGCCCGCCGCTACTCGACCGTCGCCGGGTGGGCGTTCGTCGTCGTCGCGGTCTCCGGGCTCGCCAACGGCTCGCTGCGTCTCGACGGCCTCGCCGACCTGGCCACCCCGTACGGGCTGCTGCTGGCCACCAAGGTGGTCGCCACGGTCGCCCTCGGCGCCGCCGGCTGGTGGCACCGGCGCGCCCTGCTCGGACGCCTCGACCAGCCGGGGCCGCGGTCAGCGTTCTGGCGGCTCGTCACCGGCGAGGTGGTCCTCATGGCCGCCGCCGCCGGGCTCGGCGTCGCGCTGTCCCGGACGGCGCCGCCGGTGCCGCAGGCGCCGCCCACCGACCCCACCCCGGCCGAGCTGCTCACCGGCGCGCCGCTGCCCCCGCCGCTGACCGCGCAGCACTGGCTGACCGAGTGGAACCCGGACATCCTGTGGGTCACGGTCGCCGGCGCCCTCGCCGTCGCCTACCTGGTCGGCGTCCGGCGGCTGCGGGCCCGGGGGGACCGCTGGCCGGTGCACCGCACCCTGCTCTGGCTCACCGGACTGCTCGCGCTGCTCTACGTCACCGGCGGAGCCCCCGCCGTGTACGGCCGAACCCTGTTCAGCATCCACATGGTCCAGCACATGGCGCTCAGCATGGTCGTGCCGCCGCTGCTCGTCGTCGGCGCCCCGGTCACCCTCGCCATGCGTGCGCTGCCGCGGCGGCGCGACGGCTCCCGCGGACCGCGGGAGTGGCTGCTGGCCGTCGTCGAGTCCCGCTGGGTCCGGTTCGTGTCTCACCCCGTCGTGGCCGCCGTCGTGTTCGCCGGCAGCATCGTCGCCTTCTACTTCTCACCGCTGTTCGGGCTCGCGCTGTCCACCCACGTGGGGCACGAGCTGATGATGATCCACTTCCTGCTCGCCGGGTACCTGTTCGCCAACGCGCTCATCGGTGTCGACCCCGGCCCGTCGCGACCGCGCTACCCGCTGCGGATCCTGCTGCTGTTCGCGACGATGGGCTTCCACGCGTTCTTCGGCGTCGCCCTCGTCACCGGCGAGACCCTGCTGGCCGCCGACTGGTTCTCCTCGACCGGGTGGGGGATCGACGCCCTGGCCGACCAGCAGGACGGCGGTGCGATCGCGTGGGGGATCGGCGAGCTGCCGACACTGCTGCTCGCCATGGTCGTCGCGGTGCAGTGGGCCCGCAGCGACGAGCGCGAGGCCCGGCGCCGCGACCGTGCCGCCGACCGCGACCACGACCAGGACCTCGGGGAGTACAACGCCATGCTCGCCCGTCTCGCCGAGCGCGACACCGAGCGCGACACGGAGCGTGATAGGCAGTCCCTGTGAGTCCCGCAGAGCACCCCTTCGCCAGCCTCGACGACTACGTCGCCCTGCCTCGGGTCAGTGGCCTTGCGCTGTCACCGGACGGGCGACGCGTCGTCGTCGGCGTCGCCACCCTCGACCGCAAGCGGACCCGGTACGTCACCGGGCTGTGGGAGGTCGACCCGGACGGCGAGCGGCCGGCCCGCCGGCTCACCCGCAGCGCCAAGGGCGAGTCCGGGGCGGCGTTCACGCCGTCCGGGGACCTGCTGTTCGTCTCCGCCCGTCCGGACGCCGAACCGCAGGACGACGGGGACGACGAGGTGCCGGCCCTGTGGCTGCAGCCCGCCGGCGGCGGTGACGCCCGGGTGGTGGCGACCCGTCCCGGCGGGGTCGGCGGCGTCCGGGTGGCCCGCGAGGCCGGCACCGTCGTCCTGGCCTCCTCCACGCTGCCGTCGGCCACCGACGCCGAGTCGGAGCAGAAGGCCCGCAAGAACCGCAAGGACGCGAAGGTCTCCGCCGTCCTGCACGAGGAGTACCCGGTGCGGTACTGGGACCACGACCTCGGCCCCGACCGGCCCCGGTTGTTCACCGCGGAGCTGCCCGCGGACCTTGCCACCGGTGACGAGCGGCTCGAGCTGCGCGACCTCACCGGTCACGCCGGCCGCGCCCTGCAGGCCGAGGCGTCCTGGGACGTCACCCCGGACGGCGCGACCGTCGTCAGCACGTGGACCGTCCCCGAGGCGCGTGGCTCGGAGAGGTCCACGGTCGTCGCTCTCGACGTGGCCACCGGGCAGCGGCGGGTGCTGTGCGACGACCCGGACGTCGAGTACGTCGACCCCGTGGTGTCCCCGGACGGCCGGCACGTCGCGGTGGTCGCGCACCGCCGCTCGACACCTGACGTGCCGCCCGACAGCTGGCTCGCCGTCGTCCCGCTCGCTGGCGGCGAGGTGCGGGCGCTGACTCAGGAGTGGGACCGCTGGCCGCACTCGGCGCAGTGGACGCCCGACGGCTCCGCGCTCGTCGCGGTCGCCGACGACCAGGGCCGCGCCCCGCTGTTCCGCGTCGACGTCGCCACCGGCGAGGTCACTCGGCTCACCGCGGACGACGGCGCGTACAGCGACCCGCGGGTCTCCCCCGACGGGCGGTGGGTGTACGCCCTGCGCTCCGCGGTCGACGCGCCGGCCGCGCCGGTCCGGGTCCCCCTGGACGCCGGCTCCGCGGCGCCGGCGCAGCCGGAGGCGCTGCGCGGCCCGGCACCGGCGCCCACGCTGCCCGGGCGGGTCGAGGAGGTCACCACGACCGCGGAGGACGGCACCCCGCTGCGGGCGTGGCTCGCCCTGCCGGACGGGGCGTCGGCGTCGGAGCCGGCCCCGCTGCTGCTGTGGATCCACGGCGGCCCGCTCGGGTCGTGGAACGCGTGGTCCTGGCGGTGGAACCCGTGGCTCGCGGTCGCCCGCGGCTACGCCGTCCTGCTGCCCGACCCGGCGCTGTCCACCGGCTACGGCGTCGAGTTCGTCCGCCGCGGCTGGGGCGCCTGGGGCGCCGCCCCGTACACCGACCTGCTCGCCGTCACCGACGCCGCCGAGGCCCGCGACGACGTCGACGAGACCCGTACCGCGGCGATGGGTGGCTCCTTCGGCGGCTACATGGCGAACTGGGTCGCCGGCCACACCGACCGGTTCCGCGCGATCGTCACGCACGCGTCGCTGTGGGCCCTCGACCAGTTCGGGCCGACCACGGACGCGGCGTACTACTGGAAGCGTGAGATGACCGAGGAGATGGCCCTGGCCAACTCCCCGCACCGGTTCGCCGACCAGATCACCACCCCCGTGCTCGTCGTCCACGGCGACAGGGACTACCGGGTCCCGATCGGGGAGGGCCTGCGGCTGTGGTGGGACCTGGTGTCCCGCTCCGAGGACCCGGAGGGCCGCAGCCCGCACAAGTTCCTGTACTTCCCCGACGAGAACCACTGGGTGCTCACGCCGAACCACGCCAAGGTCTGGTACGAGACGGTGTTCGCATTCCTCGGCCACCACGTGCTCGGTCAGGAGTGGCAGCGGCCGGAGATGCTCGGCTGAGGCACTGCTGACCTCCCGCGGCAGGGACTGACCGATGAGACTTCTGGTCACCGGAGGGGCGGGGTACATCGGCAGCGTCGTGGCCGCCCAGCTGCTCGAGGCCGGTCACGACGTCGTCGTGCTCGACGACCTGTCCACGGGCCATGCGGACGCCGTGCCGGCTGGTGCCGAGCTCGTCGTGGGCAGTGTCGCCGACCCCGGCGAGGCCCTCGACCGGGGCGTCGACGCCGTCCTGCACTTCGCCGGCAAGTCGCTGGTCGGTGAGTCCGTGCAGCGGCCCGACCTCTACTGGCACACCAATGTCGTCGGGACCCGTCTGCTCCTGGACGCGATGCGCGTGCGCGGCGTCCGCAGGATCGTCTTCTCCTCCACGGCGGCCACGTACGGCGTCCCGCAGCACGTGCCGGTCGAGGAGAGCGAGCCGGCTGCGCCGACCAACCCCTACGGCGCCTCCAAGCTCGCCGTGGACCACATGCTCAGCGGCGAGGCGACCGCCTACGGCCTCGCGGCGGTGAGCCTGCGGTACTTCAACGTCGCCGGGGCCTGGCGCCGGTTCGGCGAGCGCCACGCCACGGAGACGCACCTGATCCCGATCGCACTGCAGGTGGCCGCCGGACGCCGGGAACGACTGTCGATCTACGGCGACGACTACCCGACGCCGGACGGCACGTGCGTGCGGGACTACATCCACGTCGCCGACCTGTCCCGGGCGCACCTGCTCGCGCTGGAGGCCCCGCAGCCCGGGCAGCACCTGGTCTACAACCTCGGCAACGGGGCAGGGTTCTCGGTGCGCCAGGTCGTCGACGTGGTGCGCGAGGTCACCGGCCACCCGGTACCGGTCGAGGTCGCGCCGAGACGGCCCGGTGACCCGCCGGTCCTGGTCGCCTCCAGCGAGCGCGCTCGGCGCGACCTCGGCTGGACGCCGGAGCGCCAGCTCGCGGCGATGGTGTCGGACGCGTGGGAGCTCGTCCGGTCGGATCCCGACTGAGCTGGCCGCCGGCGGACCTGTCGGCGACGCCGGGGAGAATCGGGGGGTGACCGCTGCTCGACGACCGCGCGTCCGCGCCCCCGAGCTCACCGGCCGGGCCTGGCTCAACACCGGCGGCGAGCCGCTGACCCTCGCCGCGCTCCGCGGCCGGATCGTGCTGCTCGACTTCTGGACCTTCTGCTGCGTCAACTGCCTGCACGTCCTGGACGAGCTGCGCCCGCTGGAACGCGAGTACGCCGACGTCCTGGTGACCGTCGGGGTGCACTCCCCGAAGTTCGCCCACGAGGCCGACCCGGACGCCCTGGCCGCCGCGGTCGAGCGCTACGCCGTCCACCACCCGGTCCTCGACGACCCCGAGCTGGTCACCTGGCGGGCCTACGCCGCCCGGGCCTGGCCCACGCTGGCCGTCGTCGACCCGGAGGGCTACGTCGTCGCCCAGCTCTCCGGCGAGGGCCACGCGCACGGGCTGCGGGTGCTGCTCGACGAGCTCGTCGCCGAGCACGAGACGAAGGGCACCCTGCGCCGCGGCGACGCCCCCTACGTGCCGCCCCCGCCGCCGCGGACCGCGCTGCGGTTCCCGGGCAAGGTGGTCCGGCTGCCCGACGGTGGACTGCTCGTCTCCGACACCGCGCACCACCAGCTCGTCGAGCTCGACGACGACCTGGAGACCGAGCGGCGCCGGATCGGCTCGGGCCGGCGGGGCCTCGTCGACGGCGCCGCGGACGTCGCCGCGTTCAGCGAGCCGCAGGGGCTCGCCGTCCTGCCTCCGGACGTCGCCGGCCGGGTCGGCTACGACGTCGTGGTCGCCGACGCCGTGAACCACGCCCTTCGCGGCGTCCGGCTCGCCGACGGGACGGTCCGCACCGTCGCCGGCACCGGCGAGCAGCTGCGTCGTCGCGGCGGCGGCGGGCCGGCCCTGGAGCAGGATTTGTCGACCCCGTGGGACGTCGCGTGGTTCGACGGGCGCGTCGTCGTCGCCATGGCGGGAGTCCACCAGCTGTGGGCGTTCGACCCCGACGCCGGCACCGTCGAGGTGCTCGCCGGCACCACCGCCGAGGGACTGCGGGACGGCGCCGCGCACGACGCGTGGTTCGCCCAGACCTCCGGCCTGGCCGCGGACCCGGACGGCCGACGGCTGTGGCTCGCCGACTCCGAGACCTCGGCGCTGCGCTGGCTGGTCCGCGGCGCCGACGGCTACGACGTCGGCACCGCGGTCGGCACCGGGCTGTTCGACTTCGGCCACCGCGACGGCCCCGCCGACGACGCGCTGCTGCAGCACCCGCTCGGCGTCGCGGTGCTGCCCGACGGCTCGGTCGCCGTCGCCGACACCTACAACGGCGCCGTCCGTCGCTACGACCCGGCCACCCGCACCGTCACCACGCTCGCCCGGGACCTCGCCGAGCCCAGCGACGTCCTCGTCGACCCGGACGGCGCGACCCTCGTCGTCGTCGAGTCCGCCGCCCACCGGCTGGTGCGTGTCGCCGTCCCGGCGCAGGCCCAGCAGGTGGACGGCGTCGCCCGGCGCACCGCCCGTCCCGAGCAGGACGTCGCACCCGGCCGGCTCGCGCTGCGGGTCGCGTTCACCCCGCCGACCGGGCAGAAGCTCGACGACCGGTGGGGCGACCCGACCCGCCTCGTCGTGTCGGCCAGCCCGCCCGGGCTGCTGCTGGCGGGCGCCGGCTCGGCGTCCGGACTGAGCCGGGACCTCGAGCTCGCCGGCGACGTCCCGGCCGGGGTGCTGCACGTCAGCGTCCAGGCGGCCGCCTGCGACGGCGACCCCGAGACCGGGGAGGTGCCCGAGCACGCCGCCTGCCACCTGTACCAGCAGGACTGGGGGATCCCGGTGCGGGTCGTCGACGGTATCGACGGTCTGGACGACGAGCTCGTCCTCGACCTGCGCGGGGTCTGACGCCGGAGCACGATGGCCGCCATGGCCGCCACCGCGGAGGATCTGGACGTCGACGGGGTCGCCGTCCGGCTGACCAACCCCGACAAGGTGTACTTCCCGGCGCTGGGCGCCGCCGGCGGCACGAAGCGGCACCTGGCCGAGTACTACCGCGCGGTCGCCGAGCAGGGCGCCATCGTCACCGCGTTGCGCAACAGGCCGACGTACCTGCAGCGATTCCCCGACGGCATCGACGGCGAGGAGATCTACCAGAAGCGGGTGCCGCGGCACGCCCCCGGCTACGTGCACACCTGCCGGGTGTCGTTCCCGTCCGGGCGGCACGCCGACGCCCTGGCCGTCGACTCGGCCGCTGCCGTGGTGTGGGCGGCCACGTCCGGCGCCGTGACCTTTCACCCGTGGCCGTCGCGGTGCGCCGACACCGAGCACCCCGACGAGCTGCGGATCGACCTCGACCCGCAGCCCGGGGCCGGGTTCAGCGAGGCCCGGCACGTCGCCCTCGAGCACGTGCGGCCGCTGCTCGACGAGCTCGGGATGGCGGGGTTCCCGAAGACGTCCGGTGGGCGCGGCGTTCACGTGTACGTGCGGATCCAGCCACGCTGGGGGCACCAGGAGGTGCGGCGGGCGGCGCTGGCCCTGGCCCGCGAGATCGAGCGGCGGGAGCCGGCCGCGGTGACGACGCAGTGGTGGACGGCGGACCGCCCGGACGGCGTGGTGTTCGTGGACTACAACCAGAACGCCCGGGACCGGACGATCGCCAGCGCCTACTCGGTCCGCCGCACCGCGCGGGCCACCGTCTCCACCCCGCTGACCTGGGCGGAGCTGGCCGACGCCGACCCCGACGAGCTGACGATGGCCAGCGTCCCGGCCCTGCTGGCCCGGCGCGGTGACCCGATGGCCCGGCTGGACGACGTCCACCACGACCTGGGTCCGCTCGTCGAACGCGCAGACGCCGACGGGCTGTGAGGCTAGGCCGCCTCACAGCCCGTCGACGGTGCTGCCCCGGGTGCCTTCCCCCGGGTGCCGCTCTGGGTTCTTGTGGCCGCCGGTCAGACCGGCGGGCGGTCGTCGTACGTGCGGCGCTCCTCGACGACCTGCCCGCGGGTCTCGCGCCGGCGCGGGCCCCACACGAAGGCAGTCATGACGAGACCGACGAGGCCGACGACGACGAGGATCCAGCCGACGACCTGGATGTCGATGCCCGCGACCTCGATCTCGACCGCCAGGGCCAGGATGAGGCCCAGGGCGAGCAGGAAGATGCTGACGCCGATTCCCATGCCTACCTCCGGTGTCCACGGGCCCGGACGGCCCGTACGCGGTGGCCATTGACCCGCGGCCACCGCGGGACCGCAACTCGAGGTGGCGGGTCAGCCGCCCCGAGTCAGCCGGAGGGTCAGCCGCCCTGGGTCAGCAGGAACGAGGGTCCGTCGGAGCCCTGCTGGGCGTCCAGGGTGCTGTCGGCGAGCAGCTCAGCGGTCTGCGGGTCGACGAAGACCCGCGCGCCGTCGTTGTCGACGACCTCGTCGCCGGGTTCTGGCGCAGGGGTGATGGAGACCTGGAGCTGCCCCGGCGTCGGGGCGGGCGCGATGCGCAGTCCGGCACCGTCCGGCACCTCCGGCTGAGCAGTCAGGTCACGGACGAGGGTCTGGGCGCTCGGGGTGAGGGTGAGCATGGTCGCTCCGATTCGCAGTCGACGGGGCCCGTGCGGGCCAGTCCTTGCGCCTCCACCGTGCCACGTCCCCGCCCCACCCCGTCAACCCACCCCTGGTCATCGAGTCGACAACCCCGTGGGTGATCAGTCGAAAATCCCCTCTTCGTGATCATGCAGTCCCGCTACCTGTGCCCCTGCCGCCCGTTCGCAGAATGCTGGGTTGGCGGCACGACACGCCGCAAAGGGTGTGACGAACCCAGCATTCTGCGACACGCCCGTGATCATGCATTCCCGTCACCCGCGGCGAAGGTGGCGGGATTGCATGATCACGGACAGGAGGCATGACGAGGGTGGCGGGATTGCATGATCACGGGCAGGTGGTGTGAGGGTGGCGGGATTGCATGATCACCGATTTAGGAGGGGTCAGAAGGCGGACTCGTCGACGTCCATGAGGAAGTTGTCGGTGCCCTCGGCGACGGCGCGGTCGGACGTGATCCGCGGCAGCACCGTCCGGGCGAAGAACCGGGCGGCGGCCACCTTGCCCTCGTAGAACTGCCGGTCCTGCGCCGACGCGCCCGGCAGCGCCGCGAGCGCCACCTCGGCCTGGCGCAGCAGCAACCAGCCGACGACGACGTCGCCGGCGGCCATGAGCAGCCGGGTGGTGTTCTGACCGACCTTGTAGACGTTGCGCGGGTCGCCGCCCTCGGCCCGCGGGTCGGACGCCATGAGCTGGCCGACCATGTAGCCGACGATGCCCTGGGTGTCCTCCAGTGCCTGGGCGAGCAGCTCGCGCTCGCGGGCCAGCTCGCCGCTGCCGCCGTCACCCTTGATGAAGTCCTGGATCTGCGCGGCGAGGTGTCCCAGCGCCGTGCCCTTGTCCCGCACGATCTTGCGGAAGAAGAAGTCCATCCCCTGGATCGCGGTCGTGCCCTCGTACAGAGTGTCGATCTTGGCGTCGCGGACGTACTGCTCGATCGGGTAGTCCTGGAGGAACCCGGAGCCGCCGAGGGTCTGCAGGCTCTCCGTGCCGAGCAGCACCCACGCCCGCTCGGACCCGACGCCCTTGACGAGGGGCAGCAGCAGGTCGTTGACCCGCACCGCCATGTCCTCGGGGCTGCCGGGCTCGAACTCCTCGTTACCGGCCGTGTGCAGCGCCCGGTCGACGACGTCCTGCTGGGTGGCAGTGAACAGCACGAGGGCACGCAGACCCTCGGCGTACGCCTTCTGCAGCATCAGCGAGCGCCGGACGTCGGGGTGGTGGGTGATGGTGACCCGGGGCGCCGTCTTGTCCGTCATCTGGGTGAGGTCGGCGCCCTGGACTCGCTCCTTGGCGTACTCCAGGGCATTGAGGTAGCCGGTGCTCAGTGTCGCGATCGCCTTGGTGCCGACCATCATCCGGGCGTACTCGATGATGCGGAACATCTGCGCGATTCCGTCATGCACGTCTCCGAGCAGGGTCCCGACCGCGGGGATGCCGTCCACCTCGCCGAAGCGCAGCTCGCAGGTAGTGGAGACCTTGAGGCCCATCTTGTTCTCGACGTTGGTGACGAAGGCGCCGTTGCGGTCGCCCAGCTCACCCGTCTCGGGGTCGACGTGGTACTTCGGCACGATGAACAGGCTCAGGCCCTTCGTGCCCGGACCGGCACCCTCGGGGCGGGCCAGGACGAAGTGGACGACGTTGTCGTAGAACGGTGCCTCGGCGCTCGTGATGAACCGCTTGACGCCGGTGATGTGCCACGTGCCGTCGGGCTGCTGGACGGCCTTGGCGCGGCCGGCGCCGACGTCGGAGCCGGCGTCCGGCTCGGTGAGCACCATCGTGGCGCCCCAGTGCTTGTCCACCATGTGACCGGCGAGCTTCTTCTGCTCCGGGGTGCCGAGCATGTACAGCACCTTGGCGAAGGAGAACCCTGCGGAGAACATGTGGACGGCGGGATTGGAGCCCAGGACGAGCTCGGCGGTCGCCCAGCGCAGCGACGGCGGGACCACGGTGCCGCCGATCTCCGCCGGGACGTCCATCCGCCACCACTCGGCGTCCAGGTACGCCTGGTAGCTCTTCACGAAGGACTCCGGCATCTCGACCTCGTGGGTGGCGGGGTCGAACCTCGGCGGACGCCGGTCGGACTCCGGCAGCGACTCGGCGAGCTCGTTCTCGGCCAGCCGGCCCACCTCGGCGAGGATCTCCCGGGCAGTGTCGGCGTCGACGTCCTCGTACGGCCCGGAGCCGAGCAGCTCCTGGCGGTTGAAGACCTCGAAGAGGTTGAACTCGATGTCGCGCAGGTTGCTCCTGTAGTGGCCCATGACCGCCGGTCCCTTCAACCAGACACACCCGTCCGCGGGCAGTTACCCGCCAGTAACACCATGATGCTACCCACGGGTAGTGAGGGCAAGACCCCGGGCCCGGCGGTGCTTGTCGATCTCGACCACGACCCAGGCGAGGACGGCGACGAGCGCGATCCGTAACCAGGTCTCGGCGTCCAGCGGGGCGGTCTGGAACAGCCGGTTCATCACCGGCAGGTACGTCAGCGCGGCCTGCAGCAGGACCTGCACGGTGACGCCGACGACGAGCCAGCGGTTGCTCAGCAGGCCGACGGTGTGCGCCGGGTGGGTCAGGGACCGGCAGCTGAACAGGTAGAGCAGCTCGACGGCGACGAAGACGTTGACCGCGGCGGTCCGGGCGGTCGCGGGGTCGGCGCCGGCGTCCAGCTCCCACTGGAACACCCACCACGAGCCGGCGACGAGCAGTGCCGACACGAGCAGGATCCGGGTGACGAGGTCCCCGGTGAGCAGCGGACGACGAGGGTCCCGCGGTGGCCGGGTCATGATGCCGGGCTCCTTGGGCTCGAAGGCCAGCATGAGCCCGAGCGCGACCGCGGTCGTCATGTTGATCCACAGGATCTGGGTCGGCAGGATCGGCAGCAGCCCGCCCGCCACGATCGCGACGAGGATGACGAGTCCCTCACCCATGTTCGTGGGCAGGGTCCACACGATGAACTTGGTGAGGTTGTCGAAGACGCCGCGACCTTCTTCGACGGCGGCCTCGATGGTGGCGAACTCGTCGTCGGTGAGCACCATGTCGGCGGCCTCCTTGGCCACCTCGGTGCCGCCGCGGCCCATCGCGATCCCGATGTCGGCCTGCTGGAGCGCGGGCGCGTCGTTGACCCCGTCGCCGGTCATCGCGACGACGTTGCGCCGTGCCTGCAGCCCGCGGACCAGGCGGAGCTTCTGCTCCGGGGTGACCCGGGCGAGCACGACGGCGCGGTCCACGGCGTCGGCGTACTCGTCGTCCGACATGGCTGCGAGGTCGGCGCCGGTCAGCACGTCGCCGGGCTGCGGCTCCCCCTCCAGCAGACCGAGCTGGCCGGCGATCGCCGTGGCGGTGGCGGCGTGGTCGCCGGTGACCATCTTGACGTCGATACCGGCGGTCCGGCAGGCGCGGACGGCTTCGACGGCGGCGGGCCGCGGCGGGTCGAGCATCGCCTGCAGGCCGGTCAGCACGAGCCGGCCGGCCAGGTCCTCCTCGGCCGGGGCCTCGGGGCCGTCGACCTCGGCGCCCGCGGTCGCGAGCACGCGCAGGCCGTCTGCGGCGAGCTCGTCGACGACCCGCAGCACCGCCTCGGCGTCCAGTGGCCGCTCGACGCCGTCCGCCCCCAGGGCGGCCCGGCACAGGGGGAGCACCCGCTCGGTCGCTCCCTTGCACAGCGCGACGTACCGGTCGTGCTCGACGTCCCGGTGCACGGTGACCATGTACTGGCGCTCGGAGCTGAACGGCGTCGTCGACGTGCGGGGCAGGCGCTCGGCGAGCTCGTCGACGTCCAGGCCAGCCTTACTGGCCACGGTCAGCAGCGCGCCCTCGGTGGGGTCGCCGATGACCGTGGTCCGGTCGTCCTCACCGCGGCTGAGCCGGGCGTCGTTGCACGCGGCGCCGGCGACCAGGCTCCAGCGCAGGGCGTGGTCGGCGTGGTGGTCGACCGTTTCGCCGTCGGGGGTCTCGACCCGGCCGTGCGGGTCGTACCCGGAGCCGGTCACCGCGAACCGGCGGTCCGGCGTCCACACCGTCCGCACGGTCATCTGGTTCTCGGTGAGGGTCCCGGTCTTGTCGGAGCAGATGACCGTCGTGCTGCCGAGGGTCTCGACCGCCGGCAGCCTGCGGACGACGGCCCGGCGCCGGGCCATCCGGGAGACCCCGATCGCCAGGGTGATGGTGACGGCGGCCGGCAGCCCCTCCGGGATCGCGCCGACCGCGAGCGCCACCGCCGCTACGAACATGTCGGCGACGTCGCGGCCCTGGGCGAGGCCAAGGGCGAACGTGCCGGCGGCCAGGCCGAGGATGATGACGGTGAGGACCTTGCTGAACTCGCCGAGCTGGCGAGTGAGCGGGGTGGCCAGGGACTCCGCCGAGCCGACCAGTCGGTGGATCTCACCGAGCTCGGTGCTCGCGCCGGTGGCCACGACGACGCCGGTTCCGCTGCCGGAGGTCAGCAGCGTGCCGGAGTACAGCATGTTGACCCGGTCGGCGACCGGCGTGCCGTCGGGCAGCGGCGGCACGGCCTTGGCGACAGGGACGGACTCCCCGGTCAGCGCCGACTCGTCGGCGGCGAGCTCGGTGACCTCGATCAGTCGCAGGTCGGCCGGCACCTTGTCGCCCGCCTCGACGAGCACCAGGTCGCCCGGGACGAGGTCGGCGGAGTCCACAGCGCGCTGGACCCCGTCGCGGACGACGCGCGCGCTGGTGCGAACCATCGACCTCAGCGCGTCGAGCGACGCCTCGGCGCGGGACTCCTGGATGAACCCGATGACGGCGTTGATGACGACGACCCCGAGGATGACGCCGGCGTCGACGTACTCGCGCAGCACGAGCGTCACGACGGCGGCCGCGAGCAGGACGTAGATCAGTGGGTGGTGGAACTGGCGCAGCAGGCGCAGCAGCGCCCCGCTGCCGGTCGTGGCGGGCAGCTCGTTGGGGCCGAAGCGCTGCAGCCGGGCCGCGGCCTCCTGCTCGGTCAGCCCGGTGCGGTGGTCGGTCTCCAGCAGCAGGACGACCTCGTGGGCCGTCATGCCGTGGTGGGTCCCGGATGTCGCCGTTGTCATGCCTCCAGGTTCGGCGTTCGGTGGCCGTAGGTGAAGGGACGATCGGCCTGCCCCGGACGGCGGCGGGTCGAGGGATGCTGCTGTGGGGATGCTCATGCGTGGCGGCGATCCGCTCCGTAACGGCGTCACGGACCGCGACCGCGCCGTGGCCAGTCAGCGGCGGGCCGTTCTTGACCGCTGCGCCGGGTCGGCGCACCCGTGGCAGGCGCGGTCGGAATTCATCAAATCTCTATCGGCACGCAGCAGGACGCAGCACTCGGCGACCTACAGTAGGGATACCCCCACGGGGTATGAGGGCGGGGGCCGTGCCGACGGCACGGCCTGGTGGTGCACCGTGCGCCTCGCCCGTGGGGGGGCCAGCTGCCGCCGGCAGAAGGCGGACGTCGAACAGGAGGTCGGACGTCATGGACGTGGTCGTGATCGCAATTGCGGTGCTGCTGACAGGGGCGCTGGGCTGGTACTTCTTCGGTCCACGCTCGTCCAGCCGGGCAGCGGTCGAAGGTGGGGTGCAGGCGCTGACGGTCGCGGTCAAGGGCGGTTACAGCCCCGACGTGATCGAGGTGGAGCAGGGTGTACCCGTCCGGCTCCTGTTCGACCGGCAGGAGGCGGGCGACTGCTCCTCGCGAGTGGTGTTCCCGGACTTCAAGGTCAACCAGAACCTTCCGGCCTACGCCACTACCGCGGTCGAGTTCACCCCGCAGCAGGTCGGCGAGTACGGATTCGCGTGCGGGATGAACATGCTGCACGGCACCGTCAAGGTGGTCGCCGGGTCCAAGGCAGCGTCGCGGACCGTGGGCTCGCCGACGGCGAGTGCTGTCACCGAGCCCCTGACATCGGCGCGCCACCCGCACGACGACACCACGCTCACCGGTCCACTCACGCCGCGCGCGCACGACACGTCCAGCGGACCTGATGACGGCGGACCGGGCGACGCGGAGGCGGCCGAGCGCGCCGCGGAGATCACTGACCTTCGCCGCCGGGTGATCGTCGGCGCGGCGCTCACCGCTCCCGTGCTGGTGGCGGTGATGGCGCACGAGCTGTTCGGCGCCACCTGGGTGCCCGAGCTCCTCATGCGGCCGTGGTTGCAGCTGCTGCTGATCGCGCCGGTGATGGTCTACACGGGGTGGCCGATTCACCGCACGGGCTGGCTGGCGCTGTCGCACCGGACCGCGGACATGAACTCGCTGATCACGCTGGGCACGATCGCCGCCTTCGGGTTCAGCCTCGTGGCAACGTTCGCCCCGAGCCTGCTGCCGGTCGACTCGCGCGAGGTGTACTACGAGGCGGTCGGGGTCATCCTCACCCTGATCCTGCTGGGCAGGCTGCTGGAGACGAAGGCGAAGGCCGGCACCGGCGAGGCGATCCGAGCCCTGATCGGCCTGCAGCCGCGCACCGCCCGCGTCGTGCGCGGCGGCGAGGAGCTCGAGCTGCCGGTGGACCAGGTCGTCGTCGGCGACACCGTGGTCATCCGGCCCGGGGAGAAGCTGCCGGTCGACGGCGAGGTCAGCTCGGGCGCTTCGGCGGTCGACGAGTCGATGGTCACCGGTGAGCCGATCCCCGTCGTCAAGACCGCGGGCGACACGGTGATCGGCGCGACGATCAACCAGACCGGCTCGTTCCGGTACACCGCCACCAAGGTCGGCGGGGACACCATGCTCGCGCAGATCATCAAGCTGGTGCGCGAGGCCCAGGGCTCCAAGGCGCCGATTCAGCGGCTGGCCGACAAGGTGTCCGGCTACTTCGTGCCCGCCGTGATCGCGATCGCCGTCTGGACGTTCGTGGCCTGGTGGCTGGTGGGACCGTCCCCGGCCGGGGTGCTGGGGCTGGTCGCGGCGGTCGCGGTGCTGATCATCGCCTGCCCGTGCGCGCTCGGGCTGGCCACCCCGCTGTCGATCACCGTCGGCACGGGCAAGGGCGCCACCGCGGGCATCCTGATCCGCTCGGCCGAGGCGCTGGAGACCGCCCACAAGCTCGACACCGTGGTGCTGGACAAGACCGGCACCATCACCAAGGGCGCCCCGTCGCTCACCGACGTGCTGCCCGCGGTGGGCTTCGAGTCCGATGAGCTGCTCGCCCTCGTCGCAGCCGCCGAACGGGACTCGGAGCACCCGCTGGCCGCGGCGATCGTCGCCGGAGCCCTCGACCGGGGGGTCGGCGTGCCGACAGCCGCTGCGTTCGACTCGGTGACCGGCCAGGGCGTGCGCGCCGGTGTCGGCGGGGTAGAGGTGCTCGTCGGGAACCGCCGGCTGTTGTCCGAGGCGGGCGTCGATGCCGCCGGGCTTCTGGCCGATCTGGACCGGCTGGCGGCCGACGGCAAGACGCCGATGCTCGTGGCGGTCGACGGCCGGCCCGCCGGGGTGATCGGCGTTGCCGACACGATCAAGGACGGCTCGATCGCCGCGGTCGCCGACCTGCGGGCGCGGGGCGTCGAAGTGGTGATGATGACCGGGGACAACCGGGCCACGGCCGCCGCGATTGCCCGCCAGGTCGGCATCGGCCGGGTCGTCGCCGAGGTGATGCCCGAGCACAAGGCTCGCGAGGTGCGGCGCCTGCAGGCCGAGGGTGGCATCGTCGGCATGGTCGGCGACGGCATCAACGACGCCCCCGCCCTGGCCCAGGCGGACGTCGGCTCGGCGATCGGCACCGGCACGGACGTGGCCATCGAGTCCTCGGACATCACCCTGATCTCGGGGAACCTGGGCGGCCTGGTCACTGCCATCGACCTGTCCCGGGCCACGATGCGCAACATCCGCCAGAACCTGGTGTTCGCCTTCGGCTACAACGCGATAGGCATCCCCATCGCCGCCGGCGTGCTGTACCCCGCCTTCGGGCTGCAGCTCAGTCCGATCATCGCCGCCCTGGCGATGGCCCTGTCCTCGCTGTCGGTGGTCACCAACGCCAACCGGCTACGCCGGTTCACCCCCGGACCCGCCGCGACCGCGAGCGCCGTCCCCGTCCGGACCACCGACCCGGTGGTCGAGATCGGACGCGACCACGAAGAAGAAGAGGAGAACCCCATGCACCACGACCACGACCAGCACGCCGCGACCACCGTCGTCGACCCGGTCTGCGGCATGAACGTCGACCCCAAGACCGCCGCCGCCACCCGCGAGCACGACGGCAGCACCTTCTACTTCTGCTCGCCCGGCTGCGCCGCGACCTTCGACGCCGACCCGCACGTCTACGGCCACCAGCACGCGCCGTCGCACTGACACCCGGCCGAGACCTGCGAGCTCCGGGACAGGAGGGACTGTCATGGCCGCCACACAGTCGGAGCGTGACGCCCTCCTGGCCCGGCTGCACCGGATCGAGGGGCAGGTGCGCGGCATCGCCCGGATGGTCGACGGGGGCGCGTACTGCATCGACGTCCTGACCCAGGTGTCCGCCACCACGCGGGCGCTGCAGTCGGTCGGGCTGCTCCTCCTCGACGATCACCTGCACCACTGCCTGGCGGAGGCCGCGCAGACCGGCGGCAGCGTCCATGAGGAGAAGGTCCAGGAAGCCTCGGCGGCCATCGCCCGGCTGGTGCGCAGCTGACCGGCCGCGGGGGCGCCGCGGCCTTGACCAGCCTGCTGCCCGAGATGTTCACGCATCGGTTCCACGTCTCACACGCGTCATCTTCCCGACGTGATCCCTGCCCAAGAAGTACTCCATGCCCAAGAAGTACTCCATGCCCAAGAAGTACTCCATGCCCAAGAAGAAGAGCCGTGTGCGACCTGCGACAAGGGTCCGAGGAGCTGGTCGGGGCGGTGGCCTCGATGCCGACGGCGTGGCGGGTGCGGGAACGGGTCGGCCCGGCGCAGCAAGCTGACGGTCCCAGTGGCGTGACGGCTGACCGTGACTCAACACGGCTGAGCAGCGGGGCGATTTTGCGAAGAGATGGTCTCCATTCTGCGACCACCGCGGAAGACGGCGGCCATCGCGGCCTCGGTGACGGCCGCGGCCGGTCGCAGGCGCGCCGTTGCGTCATCGCCCAGGCCCGTGAGGCCGGCGTCGCCTGCGGCCACGTGTCGGGTGAGGTACGAGTAGCCGTTGCCCGCCATGAGCTTGTGCAGCGACATCACCGGGAGCCACCTCCTTCCCTCGTCGACTATCGCCACCGGGAGGTGTGCGGTGGGAGCGAGAAGACGCCTCGCCCGCGCCCCCGCCGGCCCGAGTCGGGTCGAGCAGTCGACGTCAGCCTGCTCAGCGCCGATGGTCGAACCGATGACGGGAGCGCCCGGTCGCCAGAGAAGCGATGACGCGGCGCGCCGGAGCTGTCGGCGTCATCGGGCGCGCCACGCGCGTCATCGCGGTGGCGGCAGCGTCATCGGTTCGGTGCTTGCCCCTGCGCTGTGAGGACGGCCGAGTCGAGAATGCGAGCGCCCTGCACGATCAGCGCCGACGTCGAGCGTGACAGGGAGCGCTCGAGGAAGCTGTGCGGGGCCTCGCCGTGCTCCCAGTCCGTCGTGACGAGCGGCTGTCCCCCGGTGATCAGGAACGCGTCGAACGCGGCCACCCCGGTGAGGCCGGTCATGGTCGCGACGTCACGAGGGCTGAGTTCGCGCAGGATCATCGGGGCCGCACGCCCGTGGAACGGCTCTCCGTAGTGGTCGAGACGCTCCATCATCGACAGGTCGCTGCCGAGGAGGATCAGGAGAACGGGGCGTTTGCTGAGGTCGGTGTCCCATACGCCCTGGAGCTCGCCTGCGCCACTCGCGATCGCCTCCAGCAACCACGGGAGCTCGTCGATGACGACGGTGGCCGGCCCGTCCGTGGGGAGCGCGGCGCTGAGGATGCGGAGTGCGGCGGCCAGGGTGCCTGGTCCGGCGCCGTCCGCGACGGCGGCGTTCGGGAGGTTGCTGGTCGCTACCGCCTCCATGAGCGCGGCCAACTGCGCCGCCTCGGTAGCACCTCGCGCGGCTTGGAGGTGGACATGAGGGACGCGAAGCCAGACGTCATGGTTGCCGACCCTCCGTAACTGAACCCTCACAGAGAATTCTATTGCAGACGAGGGTTTGTTGCCGAGGGTCTGAACTTGGGTGGGCCCTCAGCCTTGGTGGGGATCGTCCCCGAGGTGCGCAGCGCGCCGTCGGGCCCCGTGTATACCTCGCCTGCCACCTCCCGGACGGGAGTCGGCGGACGGCGCCGGAGGCTCGGCGGTGGCGTCGGGATGCGGTCGCAGTCGTCATGGTCGGACCTCTTCGCTATGGCACGTTATGGCGCGAGCCGACCAGCAGAAGGGTCCCAGGGAGGTCCGACAGAGCCGCTGTACCGCTCTGACCTGCGAAAACGCGGAGCGGGTGACGGGAATCGAACCCGCACTGTCAGCTTGGGAAGCTGATGTTCTGCCATTGAACTACACCCGCGCGCCAACGCCCCGGGGGGCGTTGACCCCGGGCAGCATACCGGCCTGCCGCCGCGCCCTCCCACGGCCCTCCGACCGGACGTGAGCCACACCACAGGATCGCCGCAGATTGGCAATGTGACGGCCATCTCGCCTACGGTCGACAGCCGCGTGGCCACGGCTGTGCGATGCCGGGGCGCTGTCGCGGACGGCGGTGCGCGGTACCCGGCACATCGATCGAGGAGGTGTGACGGTGGCGGCGATCCGCGCCGACGGCGTCTACAAGGTCTTCGGCCGTCGGGCCGAGGAGGCGGTCCGGCGGCTCAGGGACGGCGCCACCCGCGACGAGGTGCTGCCGATGGGCGTCACGCCCGCGGTCATCGACGTCAGCTTCGAGGTCCAGCCCGGCGAGATCTTCGTCGTCATGGGTCTGTCCGGCTCCGGCAAGTCGACGCTCATCCGGATGCTCAACGGGCTGCTCGAGCCCACTGCCGGCACCGTCGAGGTCGACGGGGTCGACATCACTCGCGCCGACCCGGCCCGGCTCCGCGAGGTCCGGATGCGCCGGATGAGCATGGTGTTCCAGCACTTCGCGCTCCTGCCGCACCGGACCGTCCTGGAGAACGCCGCCTACGCCCTCGACATCCAGGGCGTCCCGCCGGCGGAACGGGCCGAACGCGCCCGTGAGGCTCTTGACCTCGTCGGCCTCACCGGCTGGGAGGACAAGTTCCCCTCCCAGCTCTCCGGCGGGATGAAGCAGCGCGTCGGACTGGCCCGCGCGCTCGCCGCCCAGACCGACATCCTGCTCATGGACGAGGCGTTCAGCGCCCTGGACCCGCTCATCCGGCGGGAGATGCAGACCCAGCTCGTCGACCTGCAGCAGCGGCTCGGCAAGACGGTCGTGTTCATCACCCACGACCTCAACGAGGCCATGTACATCGGTGACCGGATCGCCGTCATGCGCGACGGCCGCGTCGTCCAGGTCGGTACGGGCGAGGAGATCCTCACCGACCCGGCCAACGACTACGTCGCCGAGTTCGTCGCGGACGTCGACAAGTCCCGGGTGCTCACCGCCGGGTCCGTGATGGAGCCGGCGCGTGCCGTGGTGTTCTCGGGCGCCGGGCCGCGCACCGCGCTCACCGTCATGCGCGAGCACCAGAGCGGAGGCGTGATCGTCGTCGACCGGGACCGGCGGCTACGCGGCCTGGTCCGGGACAGCGACGCCATGGCCGCCGTCCGGCGCAACGAGCAGTCCCTGCAGGCGATCATCACCCCGGACGTCGCGAGCGTGTCCGAGTCGACCACCCTCGCCGAGCTGTTCGCTCCCTCGGCGGAGTCCGCCGTCCCGCTCGCCGTCGTGGACGACGACGGCCGGCTCCTCGGCGTCATCCCGCGGGTCACGCTGCTGGCCGCCATGGCCGGCAGCACCGAGGACGACCCCGCCGGCACCTCGGTCGAGCCGGTGGAGGTGGCCCCGTGAGCCTGCTGCTGGCCTTCGACCCGGCCAACCCGCGGCTCCCGCTCGGGGACTGGATCGCCGAGGCCACCGAGTGGCTGACCTCTACGTTCGAAGCCGTCTTCGACGGCATCAAGGCCGGCCTGGCACAGGTCTACGACCTGCTCAGCGGGGCCCTGGCCGCGCCGCCGTTCTGGCTGGTCATCATCGTCTTCACCGCGCTGGCCTGGTGGCTGCGCAGCTGGCGGTTCGCGCTGTTCACCGCGCTCGGTTTCTACCTCATCCGGGCCCTCGACCAGTGGCTGACCGCGATGGACACGCTGGCGCTGGTCATCATGGCCGCGACGGTGTCCGTCGTCCTGGCCGTCCCGCTCGGCATCTGGGCGGCCCGTTCGGAGACGGTGAGTCACGTCGTCCGGCCGGTCCTCGACTTCATGCAGACCATGCCGGCGATGGTGTACCTCATCCCGAGCCTGGCCGCCTTCGGCATCGGCGCCGTCCCCGGGATGGTGGCCACGGTCGTCTTCGCCATGCCGCCCGGCGTCCGGCTCACCGAGCTGGCGATCCGTCAGGTCGACCCCGAGGTGGTGGAGGCAGGGCGGGCTTTCGGCTCTCCGCCGGGCCGGATCCTGCGGCAGATCCAGCTTCCGCTGGCCCTGCCCACCATCATGGCCGGCGTCAACCAGGTGATCATGCTGGCCCTGTCGATGGTCGTCCTCGCCTCGATGGTCGGTGCCGGCGGCCTGGGCAGCGAGGTGCTCAGCGCCCTCGGTCGGGTGGACGTCGCCCGCGGCGTCGAGGCTGGCCTCGCCGTCGTCATCCTCGCCATCTACCTCGACCGCCTGCTGTCCTCGCTCGGCGACCGGGCGCCCGTGACCCGGGCCGCCCGTCTGCGCGACTGACCGGCGCCCTCTGAATGTCACACCCCAAGGAAAGGAAGTGCTCTGTGCGTCAACCGACGAAGCTCATCCGCACGACCGGCCTGCTCACGGGCGCCCTGGTGCTGAGCGCCTGCGGGGCGTCCAACACCGGCTCCGGTGACACCGAGGAGACCACCGACGCCGGCGGTGAGCAGACCGCGGCCGCCTCCCAGTGGAGCGACTGCGACATGACCGAGGGTCTCGCCCCCGTCCCGGACCCCGAGGGCACCGGTGAGGACGCCGACACCACCGTCGACATCGGGGTCTTCAGCGGCTGGGACGAGTCCTACGCCGCGTCCTACCTGTACGCCAACGTCCTCGAGGGCATGGGGTACACGGTGAACCTCACCGAGTACGAGGCCGCTCCGATGTACACCGGCCTCGCCGACGGGGACGTCGACATCAGCCTGGACACCTGGCTGCCGCTCACCCACGAGGACTACCTCGAGCGGTACGGCGAGGACATGACGAGCCTCGGCTGCTGGTACGACAACGCCAAGCTGACCATCGCCGTCAACGAGGACGCGCCGGTGGAGTCGCTGGCCGAGCTCAACGAGCACGCCGAGGAGTTCGGCGGAGTGCTGTACGGGATCGAGCCCGGCGCCGGCCTGACCCGCATCACCAAGGACGAGGCGATCCCGACCTACGAGCTCGACGACCTCGAGTTCCGCGAGTCATCCACCCCGGCGATGCTCTCCGAGCTGAAGTCGGCGACGGACTCCGGGGAGAACATCGTCGTCACCCTGTGGCGGCCGCACTGGGCCTACGACGCGTTCCCGGTCAGGGACCTCGAGGACCCCGAGGGCGCCATGGGTGAGGCCGAGTTCATCTACTCCTTCGGCCGCGGCGACATCGAGGAGGAGATGCCGAACGTCGCCCAGCTGGTCCGCAACTTCGTCTTCACCGACGAGCAGCTGGCCGAGCTGGAGAACCTCATGTTCAGCGAGGAGCACTACGCCGGCGAGGACCATGAGGCCGCCGTCGCCGAGTGGCTGGAGGCGAACCCCGAGTTCGTCGACCAGCTCAAGGCCGGCGAGCTGGGCTGACGCCCGCGTCGTCGTCCGGCGCCTGAGGTACAACCGCCGACCGTGCCGCTCCTTGGGGTGGCACGGTCGGCGCGCACCGTGGACGGTCCGGTCAGGGGCTGACGGGACGCTCCCACCTCACCCCCGGGAACCGGCTGAAGTCGTTGTCGTAGGAGACGATCTCGGCGCGGTGCTCCACGGCGAGCGCGGCCAGGTGCGCGTCGGAGACGAGGTTTCCTCCGCTGCCCACCTGCGCCAGCAAGGACCCCATGACGTCCAGGTGACGGGCGGTCGGGTGGACCACGTCGGCGCTCGGCTGGGACAGCCAGTCCTGGACGACGTCCACGGCCGCGCTCACGCTCAGCGGACGGGGAAACAGGTCCACCCGCGTGCTCAGACGCAGGAAGGCGAGTACCGGAACCCAGGCGAGGCCGACCGACGCGGCGCCGGACAGTGCGTCGTCCAGCCAGCCTCTGGCCTCCTCGTGGTGCTCGGCGTCCTCGTTGACGGCGTAGAGCAGGACGTTGCCGTCCACGAGCTTCACTTGCCGGCCCGCATCCGCCGCAGCAGCTCCTCGTCCTCGAGGTCCCCCGCCAGCTGCAGCGCCTTGTCGAGCGAGACCGTGGGGCGTCCCATCGGCGCTGTGCGCGTGCGGAACTGCCGCGGCGGGCGGCGACCCGCGAGCCCTTCACGCACCGCCTCGTTCAGGGCCTGCTTGAACGAGATGCCGCGTTCCTTCATCCGCTGCCGGAGCAGCTGCTCGGTGTCGGCATCCAGGGTGACCGTCGTGCGCATGTGACAGCCTAACATCATCGGGCGTGATGCCATGGCATCACTCGACGTCCCGCCGGGGGCCCCCTCCGCCTCGGTCGACTGGGTAGGTTGTCGGCGTGCTGCTGTCCGACCGCGACATCCGGACCGAGATCGACGCCGGACGGGTCGTCCTCGACCCGTTCGACCCGGCGATGGTCCAGCCGAGCAGCATCGACGTCCGGCTCGACCGGTACTTCCGGCTGTTCGACAACCACAAGTACCCGGTGATCGACCCGGCCCTCGAGCAGCCCGACCTCACCCGACTCGTCGAGGTGGGCCCGGACGAGGCGTTCGTGCTGCACCCCGGCGAGTTCGTCCTCGCCTCCACCTACGAGTACGTCACCCTCCCGGACGACCTGTCCTCGCGGCTCGAGGGCAAGAGCTCGCTCGGCCGGCTGGGCCTGCTCACCCACTCCACCGCCGGGTTCATCGACGCCGGCTTCTCCGGTCACGTGACCCTCGAGCTGTCGAACGTGGCCACCCTGCCGATCAAGCTGTGGCCCGGCATGAAGATCGGCCAGCTGTGCTTCTTCCGGCTCTCCAGCCCGGTCGAGCACCCCTACGGCAGTGACCGGTACGGCTCGCGCTACCAGGGCCAGCGCGGTCCGACCGCGAGCCGGTCCTACCTCAGCTTCCACCGCACCCGGGTCTGACCCGTGCCGGCCGCGCGCCGCCGCCCCACGCCGTCCGGCCGCCCCGACGGCTTGGACCGCAGCCGTGCCCACGTGCTCGTGCTCCCGGGCGGCATCGACGTCGAGGACGTCGAGCCGCTCGTCCGCCAGCGGGAGCCCGCGGTCGCCGCCGACCCGGGCGGCGGCCTGCGGATCGGGCGGCACACCAGGCTGCTCGGCCCCTTCGCAGCGGACGACGTCCTGCCCGCAGGGGCCCACCCCGACTGGGCCCTCGCCTGGGTGCTGGACTGCCCCGCCGAACGCGGGGACCCGCCGCTGCCCGGGATCACCGACCCCGACGGCCTCTACCGCGCCTTCCCGCACGGGCTCCCGGTGCGGGCCGAAGGACGGGCCGTGGGCCTGCTCGTCGCCCTCGCCCGCCGGTTGCGTGGCGCCGTCCGGGTCGCCGGCAGCGGACTGCTGCTGCGTCCCGACCCGGACGTCGCCGTCGACGTCGTCGTCCACGCGGCGCACCGGCTGGACCGGGACACCTTGCGCGCCGCCCTGGTCGCCGCCGGGGTCCCGGCGACGGAGCCGGACCCGGGGGCGCCGTGGGCCGGTCCCCCGCCGGACCTCGTCGAGCACCCCCCGGACGAGGCGGTCGCCGCCCTCCCGACCGAGGAGCGCGCGGCGCTGCACGCCCGCGCCGACCGGCTGGACGCCGAGGTGCTCGCCGCCGAGCAGGCCGTCCGGATCGGTGGCGAGCGGGCCGCCGGGACCGCGGATGCAGCGCCGTACGCCCTCGTCGTCGACATGGCCCGATCGGTGGACGACGCGGAGTCCGGGATCGTCGAGGTGCTCGTGCACCCCGCCGAGGACCTGCCGCCGGCGGTGGCGGGTCATCCGTGGGCGGGGCGGGCGACGACGTACGAGGTCCGCTGGGCGCCGGAGGACCCCGCCGTCGCCGCCCTCGAGGCGCCGGGAGGTGCACTGGTGGCTGCCCGCCGGCGGGCGGCGGCCGTCGTCCGGTCGGCGGCGCGGGTCGTCACCGAGGCGGCCGAGGGCATCCCGGTGGACGCCGACGGGTTCCTGCTGGACCGCTACTCCCTCTGACCAGCCGGGCCCTCGATCGCTCGGCCTCTCGTCGCTCGGCAGCCCGAGGGCCGTGCCGGGACCTCCACCGCTCAGGAGTCTCGGCGGAGTGTCCACGGCAGGTCGGGGTCGGCGCCCTGGATCTCGAGCGCCTCGACGGTGATGCGCGCAAGACCTTCGGCGTCGGACTGCGGCCACTCGAGGACCGTGTAGTCGGGCGCGTACGGCTCGACGTGCCCGGGGTCGCCAGGACGCCGCCAGCCGAGGTCCCGGATCCGCCGATCCTGTTCCTCGGTGACCTCCACGTGCCCGCCGGCGAGGGCGGCGCCTCCCAGGATGCCGAGGACGACCCCCTGCCCCTGGCCGGCGAACTGCGCGACGAAGCCGGAAGGGAGCCGGACGGGAGGTTTCGTACCGAAGAGGCCTCGGCGCGGTTGGGACCAGCGCTGCTGCTCCGGTGGGACCTCGTGATCGAAGATCAGGAACTCGGTCTCGGTGAGGGTCGCGAGCTCGCTGGCGAGCCGCTCCCTCCATCTGTCCCAGCGCGGGTCTGGCATGACGCTGCTCTCCGGGAAGGCCTCGGGACGAGGATGCTCACCAAATCCGGTGAATTAACCCGACGAATCGGACCGTCCGGAGGTTACATGCGGCACATGAGCAGGGGTTACGCGCTGGACTCCTCTGATCTGGACGCCAGTGTGCGCTTCCTCAGCGCCGCACGGACCGAGCTGACCGATGTGGATTCACTGTCAGCGTCCCCGGACCCGGCCGCAGCTCCGACGAGGTAAGGCATTCTCGGCGCTCTCCGGGCCACAGAATGCTGGATCCGCGACGGCATTGCCGGCGTGTCGCGCCACCAACCCAGCATTCTGCGAGAGGCGGCTGGGTTGTGTGGGGTGGCGGGATTGCATGATCACGGACGGGGAGGCACTGGGGCGGTGGGGTCGGTCAGGAGGCGGGCTGCGGCTCCGGGTCAGGAGCGCGCTCGCCGGCGTCGGCACCGGACCCGGGCTCGCCGCCGCGCCTGACCGCTGCGAGCAGCATCTGCGCGACGTCCAGGACCTGGACCTCCTCGCGGGCCTCGCCCTTGCCCTGCGCCTCGGTCAGGCCGTCGGAGAGCATGACCCGGCAGAATGGGCAGCCGATGGCGATGGTGTCCGCTCCGGTGGCCACGGCCTCGGCGGTCCGGTTGGCGTTGATGCGGGTGCCGATCTTCTCCTCCATCCACATCCGTGCCCCGCCGGCGCCGCAGCAGAACGACCGCTCCTTGCTGCGCTCCATCTCCCGGTACTCCACGCCGGGCAGGGCGCCGAGGAGGTCGCGCGGCGGGGAGTACACGCCGTTGTGCCGGCCGAGGTAGCACGGGTCGTGGTAGGTGACGCTGGGCGCCGACGCCCCGGCCTTGGACAGCCCGAGCCCCGACACCGGCTGCTCGGGCGGCGTGACCGGGACGAGCCGCTTGTCGCGCACCAGCCGGTTGAGCAGCTGGGTGTGGTGGACGACCTCGTAGTGCCCGCCGAGCTGCGGGTACTCGTTGGCGAGGGTGTTGAAGCAGTGCGCGCAGGAGACGACGACCTTGGTCGCCTTCATCTCGTTGAGCGCCTCGACGTTCGCCTGGGCGAGCATCTGGAAGAGGAACTCGTTGCCGGCGCGGCGGGCCGGGTCACCGGTGCAGGACTCGGCGTCGCCGAGGACGGCGAAGTCGACGCCCGCGGTGTGCAGCAGCTCGGCGACGGCCTGGGTGGTCTTCTTCGCCCGGTCCTCGAACGCCCCGGCGCACCCGACCCAGAACAGGTACTCGACCTCGGAGAGGTCCTCGACGTCCACGCCGACCTGCTTGACCTCGAACGGCAGGTCCTTCGCCCACTCCAACCGGGTCCGCGCGTTCATCCCCCACGGGTTCTGCTTGGTCTCCAGGTTCCGGAACAGCCCGCCGAGCTCGCTGGGGAACGCCGACTCGATGAGCACCTGGTTGCGGCGCATGTCGACGATGTGGTCGACGTGCTCGATGTCGACCGGGCACTGCTCGACGCAGGCGCCGCAGGTGGTGCACGCCCACAGCACGTCCGGGTCGATGACACCGCCGCCGGAGGGCCGCCACGGGTCGCCCTCGGTCGCCCCGACGAGCGGCCGCTCGGCCTCCGCCCGGGCCATCGCCAGCACGTCAAGCGGGCCTGACGTGCCGTCGGGCGCGGCACGCTCCTCCTCGGTGGCCAGCAGGTACGGCGCCTTGGCCCAGGCGTGGTCGCGCAGCGACAGGATCACCTGCTTGGGGCTCAGCGGCTTGTCCGTCGTCCAGGCCGGGCACTGCGACTGGCAGCGGCCGCACTCGGTGCAGGTGCTGAAGTCCAGCAGGCCCTTCCAGGTGAAGTCCTCGACCTTGCCGACGCCGAGCGCGGTGTCCTCGTCGAGCTCCTCGAGGTTCTCGAAGTCCAGCGGGGCGCCGCCGACGAGAACCGGCTGCAGCTCCCCGAGGGAGGTCCGACCGTCCGCGTGCCGCTTGAACCAGATGTTGGGGAACGCCAGGAACCGGTGCCACGCGACACCCATCGTCGGGTTCAGCGCGACGGTGACGAACCACGCCATCGAGATGAGGATCTTCACCGCCGCGATGACCACGATCGCGGTCTCGATCGCGCCCAGGCTCAGCCCGGTGAACAGCTCGCCCAGCCACGCCGTGAGCGGGAAGTGCACGAGCGTCGCGTACTGCCCGTCCGTGGCCGCGCTCTGGGCGTACTCCAGCCCGCGCAGGGCGATGACGGCCAGGACGACGCCGAGGATCGTGGCCTCGACGTAGTAGGCCTGCCAGAAGCTCGACAGGTAGAAGCGGGACCCGCGCTCGCCCGAGGCCCGCCGGCCGTCCCGCTGGCGCCCGGCGTACCGGCGGGGGTGCTGGCGCTGGCGGATGACGATGAGCACGACGATCCCCACCAGGGACAGCCAGGCCACCACCTCGGTCAGCCACTCCAGCGGCACGAAGTGCCCGATCAGCGGCAGGACGAACCCGGGGTCGAACAGCTGGCCGTAGGCGGTCAGCAGGCTGAAGAACAGCAGACCGAAGCTCACCATGACGAACCAGTGCGCCACCGCGACGACCGGCAACCTGGCCATCCGGGTGTGGCCGAGGAACTCGCGCACGAGGGTCGCGGTCCGCCGGCCCGGCTCGTCGGTGCGCCCGACGACGGGTTGCCCCAGGCGGATCGTCCGCACGATCTGCCCGACGGTTCGGGCGAACAGCGCGACGCCCACGGCGGTGGCGGCCAGGGACACGACGATCGCGATGACCTGCATGGGCGCGGAGTCTACGGACGGGCGACGTCCCCGGGAGGGTGACCTCGCCCACCGATCCTGCGGGTCAGCTCCGCGGCGGCCGCCCGCACCCGGACGACGAGCCCGGCCTCGGCGTCCGCAGTCACCTCGTCGGCCGGGAAGGTGAGGGCCACCCCCGCCACCGGGTGACCGGTGTGGTCGTGGACCGCCGAGGCCACGGACGCGAACCCCGGCGTGACCTCGCCGTCCTCGCGGGCGACGCCGTCGCGCCGGACCGTCACGAGCAGCTGGCGCAGCGCCGACGGCGAGCGCGGTCCGCGGCCGTGCCGGTCGACGAACGCGGCGGCGCCGGGGAACAGGGCGCGGACCTGCCCGGCCGGCAGGGCGGCCAGCACCGCCCGGCCGCTCGCGGTGAGCGGCGCGGGCAGCCGGACGCCGACGTCGGTGACCAGCGGCGGCCGCCCCGGGGCGCGCTCCTCGACGACGTAGACCACCTCGCGGCCGTGCAGGACGGCCAGGTGCGCGGAGTGTCCGGAGGCGTCGACGAGACGGGCGAGCACGGGGCGGGCCAGGCGCGCCAGCGGCTCCTGACGCAGGTAGGCGGTGCCGATCTCGTACGCGGTCACCCCGAGCCCCCAGCGTCGTTCCTCGGGCAGGTGGACGACGAACCCGTCCCGGGCCAGGACGGTCAGCAGGTGGTACGTGGTCGAGCGCGGCAGCCCGAGGTCCCGCGCGATCGCCGCCGCAGGCACCGGGGCGGCCTGGCTGGCCAGGTGCCGCAGCACGGCCAGGGCCTGCTCGGCGGCCGGGACGCGGCTCGAGCGGCCCCGGGCGTCACGGTGCGCCATGTCTGGCATCCCAGACAGCATCCCAGGCCGGCCGGTACCGGCGGGACGCCGCCGGGTGTGCGATGGGCAGGTGAGCGAGTACCAGGTCAGCGGGCATCAGGTGAGCGGACACCAGGCGAGCGGACGGCTGGACGGACGGCGGGCGAGCGAGCAGCACGTCGTCCGGGTCGGTGTCGGCCCCGTCTCCCCGGCGGAGGTCGTCGCGGTGGCCCGCGGTGACGCCGGCGTGGAGCTGACCGCCGAGGCCGTCACCGCGATCGAGCGCAGCCGGACCGTCGTCGAGGACCTCGCCGGCGACACCCGTGCGCACTACGGGGTGTCGACCGGGTTCGGCGCGCTGGCCACCCGGCACATCCCGGTCGGGCTGCGGGCGCAGCTGCAGCGCAGCCTCGTGCGCTCCCACGCCGCGGGGGCCGGCGAGCCGGTCGAGCGGGAGGTCGTCCGGGCGATGATGCTGCTGCGGCTGTCCACGCTGGCCACCGGCCGCACCGGCGTCCGGCTGCAGACAGCGCAGGCCTACGCCGCCCTGCTCACCGCCGGCCTGACCCCCGTCGTGCCCGAGCACGGGTCGCTCGGCTGCTCCGGTGACCTCGCGCCGCTGGCCGCCGTCGCCCTCGCCGTCATGGGTGAGGGGGAGGTCACCGACGCCGACGGCCGCACCCGTCCGGCGGCCGAGGCGCTGCCAGAGCACGGGATCGAGCCGGTCGCCCTCGCCGAGAAGGAAGGCCTGGCGCTCATCAACGGCACCGACGGGATGCTCGGCCAGCTGGTCCTGGCCGCCGAGGACCTGCGCCGGCTGCTGCGCACCGCGGACGTCGCCGCCGCGATGAGTGTCGAGGCGCTGCTGGGCACCGACGCGGTGTTCGCCGCGGACCTGCAGGCGCTGCGTCCGCACCCCGGCCAGGCGGACGCCGCGGCGAACCTGCGCGCCGTCCTCGCCGGGTCGGGGGTGATGGCCAGCCACCGGGACCCGTTCGAGTGCACCCGGGTGCAGGACGCCTACTCCCTGCGCTGCGCCCCCCAGGTGCACGGCGCCGCGCGCGACACCCTCGCCCACGCCGAGGCGGTCGCCGGCCGGGAGCTGGCCAGCGCCGTCGACAACCCGGTCGTCACCGTCGACGGGCGGGTGGAGTCCAACGGCAACTTCCACGGCGCCCCCGTCGGGTACGTGCTGGACTTCCTCGCCGTCGCGGTCGCCGACGTCGCGAGCATGAGCGAGCGGCGCACCGACCGGTTCCTCGACCGGGCCCGCAACGGGGGCCTGCCGCCGTTCCTCGCCGACGACCCCGGGGTCGACTCGGGCCTCATGATCGCCCAGTACACGGCCGCCGGCGTCGTCAGCGAGCTCAAGCGGCTCGCCGTCCCGGCCAGCGTCGACTCCATCCCCTCCTCGGCGATGCAGGAGGACCACGTGTCGATGGGGTGGGCGGCGGCCCGCAAGCTGCGCCGGGCGCTCGACGGTCTCACCCAGGTGCTCGCCGTCGAGGTGCTCACCGCCGCCCGGGCCCTGGAGCTGCGCGCCCCGCTCGAGCCGGCCCCCGCGACCGCCGCCGTGCTGCGCGCCGTCCGGGCCGCCGGGGCCGGCGGACCTGGACCGGACCGCCACCTGGCGCCCGAGATCGCCGCCGTCGCCCGCGCCGTCCGGGACGGCACCGTCGTCGCCGCCGCCCAGACCGTCACCGGACCCCTCCACTGACCCGACCTCCTGCCCCACCGACCCGATCTCTGGAGGGTTTCCGGGCTCTCGGAGCCCGGCCAGACCCCGGAAAGCCTCCAGAGAACGCACCGAAAGGACCGTGAGCACGACATGGACGGAGCACGACCGGTCCGCGCGCCGCGCGGCACGACGCTGACCGCCCGCAGCTGGCAGACCGAGGCGCCGTTGCGGATGCTGATGAACAACCTCGACCCGGAGGTGGCCGAGCGCCCCGACGACCTCGTCGTCTACGGCGGCACCGGCCGCGCCGCCCGCGACTGGGCCAGCTTCGACGCGATGGTGCGCACCCTGACCACCCTCGCGGACGACGAGACGATGCTCGTGCAGTCCGGCCGGCCGGTCGGCGTCCTGCGCACCCACGAGTGGGCCCCGCGGGTGCTGATCGCCAACGCCAACCTGGTGGGCGACTGGGCGACCTGGCCGGAGTTCCGCCGTCTGGAGCACCTGGGCCTGACGATGTACGGCCAGATGACCGCCGGGTCGTGGATCTACATCGGCACCCAGGGCATCCTCCAGGGCACCTACGAGACGTTCGCCGCGGTCGCGGAGAAGAGGTTCGGCGGCACCCTGGCCGGCACCCTGACGCTGACCGGCGGCTGCGGCGGGATGGGCGGTGCGCAACCACTGGCCGTCACCCTCAACGGCGGCGTCTGCCTCGTCGTCGACGTCGACCCGGCGCGGCTGCGGCGCCGCGTCGAGCACCGCTACCTCGACGAGATGACCGACGACCTCGACGTCGCCGTCCAGCGGTGCCTGGCCGCCAAGCGCGAGCGGCGCGCCCTGTCCGTCGGGCTCGTCGGCAACGCCGCCACCGTGGTCCCGGAGCTGCTGCGCCGTGGGGTCGAGGTCGACATCGTCACCGACCAGACCAGCGCGCACGACCCGCTGAGCTACCTGCCCGAGGACGTCGACCTCGCCGACTGGCACGACTACGCCGAGGCCAAGCCCGAGGAGTTCACCGACCGGGCGCGCGCCTCGATGGCCAAGCACGTCGAGGCGATGGTCGGCTTCATGGACGCCGGCGCCGAGGTCTTCGACTACGGCAACTCGATCCGCGACGAGGCCCGCCTCGGCGGCTTCGAGCGCGCCTTCGCGTTCCCCGGTTTCGTCCCGGCGTACATCCGGCCGCTGTTCTGCGAGGGCAAGGGCCCGTTCCGGTGGGCCGCGCTGTCCGGTGACCCGGCCGACATCGCCGCCACCGACCGCGCCGTCCTGGACCTGTTCGGGGACGACGAGAAGCTGGCCCGGTGGATCCGCGCGGCCGGCGAGAAGGTCGCCTTCCAGGGCCTGCCGGCGCGGATCTGCTGGCTGGGCTACGGGGAGCGGCACCTGGCGGGTCTGCGGTTCAACGAGATGGTCGCCTCCGGGGAGCTGTCCGCCCCGGTCGTCATCGGCCGCGACCACCTCGACGCCGGCTCCGTCGCCTCCCCCTACCGGGAGACCGAGGCGATGGCCGACGGCTCCGACGCGATCGCGGACTGGCCGCTGCTCAACGCCCTGGTCAACACGGCGTCCGGGGCGACGTGGGTGTCGATCCACCACGGCGGCGGCGTCGGCATCGGACGGTCCATCCACGCCGGGCAGGTCACCGTCGCCGACGGCACCCCGCTCGCGGCGCTCAAGCTCGAGCGGGTGCTGACGAACGACCCGGGCACCGGTGTGCTCCGGCACGTCGACGCCGGGTACCAGGCCGCCGAGCGGGTCGCGGCCGAGCGGGGGGTGCGGGTGCCGATGCGGGAGACGCCGTGACCGGTCCCGATCCGCTGGCCGCGATGTGGGCGGACCTCGAACCGGTGGGCCGCGACCGGCGGACCGGCGGCTACCGCCGGTTCGCCTGGACCGCCGAGGACGCCGAGCTGCGCGCGTGGTTCACCGACCAGGCCCGGCGGCGCGGCCTGGACGTCACCGGGGACCGGGCCGGCAACCTGTGGGCCTGGTGGGGTGACCCGGACGCCGCGGCGGACGCCGGCCGGCCCGGCGTCGTCCTCGGCTCGCACCTGGACTCGGTACCCGACGGCGGCGCGTTCGACGGCCCGCTCGGCGTCCTCAGCGCGTTCGCCGCGCTCGACCGGCTGCGCTCGGACGGCTGGACGCCGGATCGCCCGGTCGCGGTCGCGTGCTTCGCCGACGAGGAGGGCGCCCGGTTCGGCGTCGCCTGCGCCGGGTCCCGGGTGCTCACCGGGGCGCTGCACCCCGACCGGGCCCGGGGGCTCACCGACGCCGACGGCACGACCTGGGCGCAGGCCGCCGCCGCGCACGGCGTGGACGTCGCCGCCCTCGGCCGCGACGAGCAGGCCCTGCGGCGGGTCGGGGTGTTCGTCGAGCTGCACGTCGAGCAGGGCCGCCACCTCGCCGACCTGGACGACGCCCCGGTCGGGGTGGCCGGCGCGATCTGGCCGCACGGGCGGTGGCGGTTCGACCTGCCCGGCCGCGCCGACCACGCCGGCACCACCCGGCTCGCCGACCGGGACGACCCGATGCTGCGGCTTGCCGCCGCCGTCACCACGGCCCGGGCCGCCGCCGAGCGGCACGCGGCCCTGGCCACCGTCGCCCGGGTGCGGGTGGAGCCCAACGGGGTGAACGCGATCCCGTCGGCGGTCACCGCCTGGCTGGACGCCCGCGGCCCGGACGCCGACGCCGTCCGCCGGGTCGTCGCGGACGTCGCGAGCGCGGCCGGGGCCGGCCCGGTCGAGGAGTCCTGGACGCCGCCGACCACGTTCCCCGTCCGGCTGCGCGACGAGCTGGCCGCCGTCGTCGGCCGGACCCACGGGGACGGCCGGCCGGCCCCGGTGCTGGCCACCGGCGCCGGGCACGACGCCGGGATCCTCGCCGCCGCCGGGGTGCCCGCCGCGATGCTGTTCGTCCGCAACCCCACCGGCGTGTCCCACTCACCCGCGGAGCACGCCGAGCCGCAGGACTGCGGGGCGGGGGTGCAGGCCCTCGCCGCCGTCCTGTGCCACCTGGCCGGGGACAGCCACCTGGCCGGGGACAGCCACCTGGTCGGGGACAGCCACGCCGCCGGGCAGCGCGGCCGACCGGACGACGGTGGTGCCCGGTGACGGCGTTCTGGTGCGAGCGCGCCTGGCTCACCGACGGCGTCCGGGACGCCGTCCGGGTGCAGACGGACGCCGGCCGGGTCACGGCCGTCACCACCGGGGCACCCGCCCGCCCCGGCGACGTCCGGCTGACCGGGCTCGTCCTGCCCGGCCTGGCCAACGCGCACAGCCACGCGTTCCACCGGGCCCTGCGCGGACGCACCCACGACGGCGGCGGCACGTTCTGGAGGTGGCGGGAGCGGATGTACGCGGTCGCCCGCCGGCTCGACCCGGACTCCTACCTCGCTCTCGCCCGCGCCGTCTACGCCGAGATGTCCCTGGCCGGGGTCACCGCGGTCGGGGAGTTCCACTACCTGCACCACCCCGGCGGCGGCCGCCGCTACGCCGACCCGAACGCGATGGGGGAGGCGCTGCGCCAGGCCGCCCGTGACGCCGGCGTCCGGCTCACCCTGCTCGACACCGTCTACCTCGCCGGCGGGCTGGGCGACGACGGGTACCTCCCCCTCGACGAGGTGCAGCAGCGGTTCTCCGACGGTGACGTCGACGCGTGGGCGGCCCGGGTCGCCGACCTGCCCGGCGACGAGGACACCGTCGTGGGGGCCGCCGTGCACTCGGTGCGCGCCGTCCCCGCCGACCGCCTCGCCGCCGTCGCCGAGGCGGCCGCCGGCCGCCCGCTGCACGTGCACCTGTCCGAGCAGCCGGCCGAGAACGACGCCTGCCGCGCCGCGCACGGCCGCACCCCGACCGCTCTGCTCGCCGACCACGGCGTCCTGGGGCCGCGGACCACGGCCGTGCACGCCACCCACCTGAGCGTCGCCGACGTCGCGGCCCTGGGGGCCAGCGGCACGGCCGTGTGCGTGTGCCCGAGCACGGAGGCCGACCTCGCCGACGGGATCGGCCCGGCCCGCCGGCTCGCCGACGCGGGGTCCCCGCTGTGCCTGGGCAGCGACCAGCACGTGCTCGTCGACCTGCTCGCCGAGGCCCGGCTGCTCGAGGCCCACGAGCGACTGGCCGCCGGTCAGCGCGGCCGGTTCACCCCCGGCGAGCTGGTCGCCGCGCTCACCGCCGACGGGCACGCGGCCCTGGGCCGTCCGGACGCGGGCCGGATCGCCGCCGGTGCGCCCGCCGACCTCGTCGCCGTCCGGCTGGACACCGTCCGCACCGCCGGCGCCGACCCGGAGCAGGCCGTGCTCGTGGCCGGCGCCCCCGACGTCGACACCGTCGTCGTCGGCGGGCAGGTCGTCGTCGAGGGCGGCCGGCACCGGCTCGGGGACGTGGCCGCGCTGCTCGCCGGCGCCGTCGCACCGCTGTGGGAGGACCGGTGAGCACGCTGGTCACCGGTGTCGCCGAGCTGGTCACCCAGCACGCCTCGCTCGGCACCCTCACCGACGCCGCCCTCGTCGTCGACGCCGGGCGGGTCGCGTGGGTGGGTCCGGCGTCCCGTGCCCCGGACGCCGACGAGCGGGTGGACGTCGGCGGCCGGGCCGTCGTCCCCGGGTTCGTCGACTCCCACACCCACCTGGTGTTCGCCGGGGACCGCTCGGCCGAGTTCGCCGCCCGGATGCGCGGTGAGCGGTACGACGGCGGCGGCATCGCCTCCACCGTGGCCGCCACCCGGGCGGCCGGCGAGGAGGAGCTGCGCGGCCGGCTGCTGGGCCTGGTCGCCGAGATGCGCCGGCAGGGCACGACGACCGTCGAGGTCAAGAGCGGCTACGGGCTGACGACCGCCGACGAGGTCCGGGCGCTGCGGCTCGCCCGGGAGGTGACGCCGGAGACGACGTTCCTGGGCGCCCACGTCGTCCCGCCGGAGCTGGCCGGCCGGCGCGAGGAGTACCTCGCCCTCGTCACCGGCGACATGCTCGCCGCCTGCGCGCCGCACGCCCGGTGGGTGGACGTGTTCTGCGAGCCGTCGTCCGCGCACGCCTTCGACGCCGAGGAGTCCCGGGCCGTGCTGCAGGCGGGCCGGGCCGCCGGGCTCGGGCTGCGGGTGCACGCCAACCAGCTCGGCCACGGCCCGGGGGTGCGGCTCGCGGTCGAGCTGGGCGCCGCCAGCGCCGACCACTGCACGTACCTGTCCGCCGCCGACGTCGACGCCCTGGCCGGGTCGGCCACGGTCGCGACCCTGCTGCCCGGGGTGGAGTTCTCCACCCGCTCGCCGTACCCGGACGCCCGCCGGCTGCTGGACGCCGGGGTGGTCGTCGCGCTCGCGACCGACTGCAACCCGGGCACGTCGTTCACCTCCTCGATGCCGCTGTGCATCGCGCTCGCCGTCCGGGAGATGGGGATGACGCCGAGCGAGGCGCTGTGGGCGGCCACCGCAGGCGGGGCCCGGGCCCTGCGCCGGGACGACGTCGGGCACCTCGGCGTCGGCGCCCGGGCCGACCTCGTCGTCCTGGACGCGCCGAGCCACGTGCACCTCGCCTACCGCCCCGGCGTCCCGCTGGCCACCCCCCTGCTCGGGCCGTGACGGCGCTGCGGCGGCTGGCCGTGGGAGGATGCCGAGGTGCTGCGTGCCCTGCGTCGACCGCGCCCCGGGGAGCCGTCGCTGCTGGTCCGGGCGCTCGCCGTGCTCGTCGTCGTCGGGATGGTGCTGGCCGCGGCGCCGGTGCTCGTCCCGGTGCTGCGCTGGGTGGTGTCCCTGTTCTGAGTCTCTCCCCGGATTCTGAGTCTCGTCGGGACGCCCAGGGTCAGCCGACCTCCTCCAGCCCCTTCGGCAGGTGCCCGGTGGACTTGCGGTAGTAGTCGGCCGCCTTGCGGGTGGCGAGCATCCGGGCCAGGCCGACCAGGGCCCCTGACGCGGCCGCCCAGGCCACCGCCTCCTGCCACGACGTCGTCGGGGACTCGGGGTTGTTCGGCGGCTGGTGGCCGGTGCCCTTCACCCAGGCGGTCGAGAGCACCTTGCGGGCTGCGACGCCGGCGAGGACCGCGGACAGCAGACCCATGAGCTTCCACATCATGGGGCCACGGTGCCGCAGGCCTGCCCGGCCGGCAACCGGCGGTGTAGCGTGGACGGCGTACGACAGGGGAGCGCCGAGAGGCGCTGAGAGTGCGGACCCTCCGCAGACCCTTCGAACCTGAGCCGGTTAGCACCGGTGGAGGGAGTCGGGCATCTCGAGCAACCCCGCCGTCGCGGGCTCCTGCCCGCCGCCGGCGGGCGCGTTCCCCCTCCTGTGACCCACGGGAGGACACTCGATGAGCACCACGCACGAGCGGCGCCGCGACGCGCGGGCGCCGCAGGACGGCCCCAGCGGGCTGCGGCCCGCGACCGTCGTCGCCGTCCTCGCCGGCGCCCTGCTGTGCGCCGTCATCTGGGCCGTCGGCCTGCCGGAGGACCGGGCCCTGTTCGGCACCCCGCTGTCCGACCTGACCGTCCCGGCGGCCCTGCTCGCCGTCCTCGTCGGCGCCTGGCTGGCGGGCTGGACCTCCGCTCCCCGGCCGCGGTGGCGGGTGGTCGACATCGTCGTCGCCAGCGTCCTGGGCGTGGCCGGCGGGTTCCTGTTCGTCGCGTGGAACGCCGGCTGGGAGCCGATCTCCCGGGCGCTGGCGTTCTTCCCGCCGGCGTCCGGTCTGCTCGTCGGTGTCTGGCTGCTGCCCGCGGTCCTCGGCGCCCTCGTCGTCCGCCGCCCCGGTGCCGCGGTCTACACCGAGCTCGTCGCGGCGACGGTCAGCGCGCTCGTCGGCAACCAGTGGGGCTTCGCGACCGTCTGGTACGGCCTGCTCGAGGGCCTCGGCCCGGAGGTCGTGTTCGCGCTGCTGCTCTACCGCCGGTGGGGGTTGCCGACCGCGCTGCTGGCCGGCGCCGCCGCCGGCGTCGTCGTCGGCCTGCTCGACTCCTTCGTCTACTACCCGGAGTTCAGCGCCGCCTACAAGCTGGTCTACACCGGGTTGACGACGGTGTCCGGCGTGGTCATCGCCGGGCTGGGTGGGTGGCTGCTCACCCGTGCGCTGGCCGCCACCGGGGCGCTCGCGCCGCTGGCGTCGGGCCGGGACGCCGAGCGCGTCTGATGCCCTCGATCCGCGCCCGTGGCTGGGGGTGGCGGCACCCCGGCCGCCGCGCCTGGGCGCTGCGCGGCGTCGACCTGGACGTCGCGGACGGCGAGCGGGTGCTCCTGCTGGGCCCCAGCGGGGCCGGCAAGTCCACCCTGCTCGCCGGCATCGCCGGCCTGCTCGACGCCGGACCCGACACCGGCGGGGACGCCGAGGGCGAGCTGCTCGTCGACGGCGTCCCGGCCGGGCAGGCGCGGGTCCGCGCGGTCGAGGCCGGCCGCGGACTGGCACCGACGGGGCTGCTGCTGCAGGACCCGCAGGCGCAGACGGTGCTGGCCCGCTGCGGCGACGACGTCGCCTTCGGCCTGGAGAACCACGGCGTCCCGCGCGAGGAGATCTGGCCGCGGGTTCGCCGCGCCCTGGACGACGTGGGGCTCGGTGTCGCCCTCGACCGGCCCACGGCCCGGCTGTCCGGGGGGCAGCGGCAGCGTCTCGCGCTCGCCGGGGTGCTGGCGCTGCGACCCGGCGTGCTGCTGCTCGACGAGCCGACCGCGATGCTCGACCCGGACGGCGCCGCAGGTCTGCGCCGGGTGGTCGCCGACCAGCTCGCCGCCACCGGCGCCACCGCCGTGGTCGTCGAGCACCGGGTGCAGGAGTGGCTCGACGTCGTCGACCGTGTCGTCGTGCTCGAACCGGGAGGCGGCGTCGTGGCCGACGGTCCCGCCGCGCGGGTCCTCGCCGAGCACGGCGAGCGTCTCGCCGCCGCCGGCGTCTGGGTGCCCGGCCGACACCCGCTGCGGCTGGGTCCTGCCGGTCCTGCCGGTCCTGCCGGTCCAGCCGGGCCGGCCGGTTCACCCCAGGCGGCGGGTCCGCCCGCGGCCTCGGGTGCGGCGTCCGGGCCGGTGCTGCTGCGCGCGGAGGGCCTCGCCGTGCACCGGCGCGGCCTGCCCGAGCCGGTGCTCACCGACGTCGACCTGACCTTGCGGGCCGGCCGGGGCGCCGCCCTCGTCGGGCCGAACGGCTCCGGCAAGTCGACCCTCGCGCTGGCCCTCGGTGGCTTGGTGCGCCCCGGCGCCGGCCGGGTGCGGGCTGAGCCGCCCCTGGCCGACGGGGCCGCGGACGAGCCGTACCGGTGGCGACCGCGCGAGCTCGTCGCCCGGATCGGGTCGGTGTTCCAGGACCCTCGCCACCAGCTCGTCGCGGCCACCGTCACCGAGGAGCTCGCGGTCGGACCGCGACGGCTCCGGCTGCCCGAGGACGTCGTCCGGGCCCGGGTGGACGAGCTGCTCGAGCGGCTGCGGCTGACCCACCTGGCGCGCGCCAACCCGTTCACGCTGTCCGGCGGGGAGCAGCGGCGGCTGTCCGTGGCCACCGCGCTGGCCACCCGCCCGCGGCTGCTCGTCCTCGACGAGCCGACGTTCGGGCAGGACGCCCGCACCTGGGCGGAGCTCGTCGGCCTGCTCGGCGACCTGCTCGCCGCTGGGACCGGCCTGGTCACCGCGACCCACGACGAGGAGCTCGTCGCCGCGCTGGCCGGCGACGTCTGGCGGGTGGGCGCAGGCGTCGTCCGCTCGCAGGTCCCCGCCGCGACGGCGGCGGCCCGGTGAGCGCCGTCGACCTCGGTGCCGGCGCGGCCGCCGCCGACCGGACCGCGCCGGTGGCTCGCGCCAACCCCGTCGCCAAGCTGGCCGTCGCCACCGTGCTGTCGTTCGGCCTGCTGCTCACCGTCGACGTCGTCACCGCCGGGACGGCGCTGCTGCTCGAGGTGCTCCTCCTCCCGCTGGCCGGGATGGGCCCGCTGGCCCTGGCCCGGCGCGGCTGGATCGTCCTGGTCGCCGCGGTGCCGGCCGCCGTCGTCACCGCCTGGTTCGGGGTCGACTCCGGCGCCGTGCTCCTGGGACTGGGACCGGTGACCGTCACCGAGGGGTCGCTCACGGCCGGTGCCGCGATCGGGCTGCGGATCCTGGCGATCGGTCTGCCGGGCGTCGTCCTGCTGGCGACCACGGACCCCACCGAGCTCGCCGACGCCCTCGGCCAGGTGCTCCGGCTGCCGCACCGCTTCGTCCTCGCCGCGCTGGCCGCGATGCGGCTGCTCGGCGTGCTCGCGGAGGAGTGGCAGCAGCTGTCCCTGGCCCGCCGTGCCCGCGGACTCGGCGACGACCGGCTGCTCGGCCGGCTGCGCACCGCGCTCGGCCAGGTCTTCGCCCTGCTCGTGCTGTCGATCCGCCGGGCCACGACGCTCGCCACCGCGATGGAGGCGCGCGGCTTCGGGGTCTCCACCCAGCGGACCTGGGCCCGGCCGAGCCGGCTGCGCGCCGGGGACCTCCTCGTCGTCCTCGGCGGCGTCCTCGTCGTCGCGGCCGCGACCGCCGCCGGAGTTCTCGCCGGGACCTGGGAGCTCGTCCTGGCCTGACGGCCCCGGCGCCAGGTCCGGGAATGCGACCGTCCACGCCGTAGTTGAGCCCAGCAGGCTCAGGTTTGGCCAGCCGGATTTGACACCGGATCGGCAGGGACCAGACTTGAGCGAGGACGACTCAAGGCAGCTCGACCGCCCCGGCCCGGGTCGGAGGGCGCCGCAGACGCGAAGGAGAGCACATCCATGGCACGAGCGGTCGGTATCGACCTCGGCACGACCAACTCCGTGGTCGCCGTCCTCGAGGGCGGCGAGCCCACCGTCATCGCGAACGCCGAGGGCGGCCGGACCACGCCGTCCGTCGTCGCGTTCGCCAAGTCCGGCGAGCCGCTCGTGGGCGAGATCGCCAAGCGGCAGGCCGTGACCAACGTCGAGCGGACCATCCGGTCGGTCAAGCGCCACATGGGTACCGACTGGACGGTCGAGATCGACGGCAAGAAGTACACCCCTCAGGAGATCTCGGCCCGGATCCTGCAGAAGCTCAAGCGGGACGCCGAGGCCTACCTCGGCGAACAGGTCACCGACGCGGTCATCACGGTGCCCGCGTACTTCAACGACGCCCAGCGGCAGGCGACCAAGGAGGCCGGGGACATCGCGGGCCTGAACGTCCTGCGGATCATCAACGAACCCACCGCCGCGGCGCTCGCCTACGGCCTCGACAAGGGCAAGGAGGACGAGCTCATCCTCGTCTTCGACCTCGGCGGCGGCACCTTCGACGTCTCGCTGCTCGAGGTGGGCAAGGACGCCGAGGACGGCTTCTCCACCATCCAGGTGCGGGCGACCAGCGGTGACAACCACCTCGGCGGCGACGACTGGGACCAGCGGATCGTGGACTGGCTGGTCGACCGGGTGAAGAACACCGCCGGCGTCGACCTGTCCAAGGACAAGATCGCCATGCAGCGTCTCCGGGAGGCAGCCGAGCAGGCCAAGAAGGAGCTGTCCTCGGCGACGAGCACGAGCATCAGCCTGCAGTACCTGTCGATGACCGAGAACGGTCCGGTGCACCTGGACGAGAAGCTCACCCGGGCGCAGTTCGAGCAGATGACCGCTGACCTGCTGGAGCGGACCAAGGAGCCGTTCCGCAACGTCATCAAGGACGCCGACATCACGGTCTCCGACATCGACCACGTCGTGCTCGTCGGTGGTTCCACCCGGATGCCCGCCGTCGCCGACGTCGTCCGCGAGCTGACCGGCGGCAAGGAGCCGAACAAGGGCGTCAACCCTGACGAGGTCGTCGCCGTCGGCGCCGCGCTCCAGGCCGGGGTGCTCAAGGGCGAGCGCAAGGACGTGCTGCTCATCGACGTCACGCCGCTGTCCCTCGGCATCGAGACCAAGGGCGGCATCATGACGAAGCTGATCGAGCGGAACACGGCCATCCCCACGAAGCGGTCCGAGGTCTTCACCACCGCCGAGGACAACCAGCCCAGCGTGCTCATCCAGGTGTTCCAGGGCGAGCGCGAGGTGGCGGCGCACAACAAGCCGCTGGGCACCTTCGAGCTGACCGGCATCGCGCCGGCGCCGCGGGGGGTGCCGCAGATCGAGGTCACCTTCGACATCGACGCCAACGGCATCGTCCACGTCTCGGCGAAGGACCGCGGCACCGGCAAGGAGCAGTCGATGACGATCTCCGGCGGCAGCGCGCTGCCCAAGGAGGAGATCGAGCGGATGATCCGGGACGCCGAGCAGCACGCCGAGGAGGACCGCCGGCGGCGCGAGGAGGCCGAGACCCGCAACGCCGCCGAGCAGCTGGTCTACTCGACCGAGAAGTTCCTCTCGGACAACGAGGACAAGCTGCCCGAGGACGGCCGCGCCGAGGTGCGCACCGCCATCGACGACCTGAAGAAGGCGGTCGAGGGCGAGGACATCGAGGCGGTCAAGTCCAAGCAGGAGGCGCTCGCTGCCGCCAGTCAGAAGCTGGGTTCCGCGATGTACGAGCAGTCGCAGACCGCCGACCAGGCGGGTGCCGGCGCGGCCGGCGCCGGTGCCGCCGGGGGAGCGGCCGCAGGGTCGCAGGGCGGCGGTGACGAGGACGTCGTGGACGCCGAGGTCATCGACGAGGACGAGAACAAGTGACGGACCAAGTACCCGACCCGACCCGACAGGTCGACGTCGAGGGCGCGGACGGCGAGACCCAGCAGGGTCCCGTCGTCCGCGACCGGCGGCGCCTCGACCCCGAGACCGGTCAGGTGCGTCAGCACCCGGACGACGCCGGCGCCGGTGCGCCGGACGCCGCCGCCGGGGGGACCGCCGGCGACGGGACGCAGGCCGGGCAGGCTGGGCAGGCTGAGCAGGGCGCGCAGGCTGAGCTCGTCGAGGAGCTGCGCGGCGACCTGCAGCGGCTGCAGGCGGAGTACGTCAACTACCGGCGCCGGGTGGACCGGGACCGGGACGTGGCCCGGGACGCCGGCGTGGCCGACGTCCTGGAGGCGCTGTTCCCGGTGCTGGACGACCTGTACTTCGCCCGTGAGCACGGCGAGCTGACCGACGGCCCGTTCGCCGCCATCGCGGACAAGCTGCACGCCGCCCTGGCCCGGTTCGGCCTCGAGCAGTACGGCTCCGTCGGCGAGCCGTTCGACCCGGCTGTGCACGAGGCGCTCATGCACAGCCACTCGGCGGAGGTCACCGAGACCACCGTCGTCCAGGTGCTGCAGCCCGGCTACCGGCAGGGTGCGCGGGTGCTGCGGCCGGCCCGCGTCGGGGTCGCCGACCCCGAGTGAGCCACCCGTGTGACGCAGGACGAGACAGAGCAGGACGAGACAGAGCAGGACGAGACAGAACGGAGAGGAGGGAGCGGCGATGACGGGCCAGGACTGGCTGGAGAAGGACTTCTACGCGACGCTCGGCGTCGCCAAGGACGCCTCTCCGGCCGACATCAAGAAGGCCTACCGCAAGCTCGCCCGCACCCTCCACCCCGACGCCAACCCCGGCGACCCGCAGGCCGAGCAGCGGTTCAAGGAGGTCGGCGAGGCCTACGCGGTGCTCTCCGACCCCGAGAAGCGCGAGCAGTACGACGCCGTCCGCGCGATGGCCGGCGGGGCCCGGTTCACCGCGGGCACCGGCGGCTCGGCCGGGGGCTTCGAGGACCTGTTCGGCGGCCTGTTCGGTCAGCACGCCGGCGGGGGCCAGCGAGTGCGGTTCACCACCAGCGCCCCAGGCGGGGGCGGGGTGCCGCCGAACCTCGAGGACCTGCTCGGCGGGGTGTTCGGCGGCGGTGGCGCCGGCTACGGCGGGTACCGCGCCCCACGGGGACCGCGGCGCGGCGCCGACGTCCAGGCCACGACGACCTTGCCGTTCACCGACGCGGTGCACGGGGCGACCGTGACCCTGCGCACCGCCGATGGCCGGACCGTCACCGCCCGCATCCCCTCCGGGGTGCGTGACGGGCAGCGGATCCGGTTGCGCGGCAAGGGTGAGCCGGGCGAGGCCGGAGCGCCCGCCGGAGACCTCGTCATCACCGTCGAGGTCGCCCCGCACCCGGTGTTCGAGCGCGACGGTGACGACCTGCGCGTCACCGTGCCGGTGTCCTTCCCGGAGGCCGCGCTCGGCGCGGAGATCCCGGTGCCGACCCTCGACGGCGGGACCGTGCGGGTCAAGGTCCCGGCCGGGACGCCGTCCGGGCGCACCCTGCGGGTCCGGGGCCGCGGCGTCCGGACCGCCAAGGGCACCGGCGACCTGCTCGTGACCGTCCAGGTGGCGGTGCCGCGCCGGCTGGACGGCGAGGCCCGCCGGGCAACCGAGGCGCTGCGCGACGCGCTGGCCGGTGAGGACCCGCGCGCTGACCTGATGGCTCGGGCGGCGCGGGCGGCGAGGGGGTGAGCCGTGCCGGGGCGGGAGCGCGCAGAACGCCGGCCGGACCGGTTCGACCCGGACGCGCCGGTGTTCGTCATCTCGGTGGCCGCCGAGCTCGCCGGCATGCACCCGCAGACCCTGCGCCAGTACGACCGGCTGGGACTGGTCCGGCCCCGGCGCACCGCGGGCCGGGGCCGGCGCTACTCGGCTCGTGACGTGGCGCTGCTGCGCGAGGTGCAGCGGCTGTCCCAGGAGGAGGGCGTCAACCTCGCCGGGATCAAGCGGATCCTGGAGCTCGAGCAGCAGGTCGGCGCGCTGTCCCGTCGGGTCGCCGAGCTGAGCGAGGAGCTGGACGGCGCGCTGGCCGAGCTGCAGCGCAGCCGCCGGGTGTTCGCCGCCGGGCCGGCCGGTGAGGTGGTCGCGGTGCCACGCGGTCGCCGCCCGGAGCGGTCCGTGCTGCGGACCGAGTCGGCCCTCGTCCTGTGGCGCCCCCGGCCCTGACTCGCCTCGACGACGACCGGGGTCGGTACCCCGAACCACGGCGACGCCATGACACCGGCCGTTGCCGCCAGGCGGTCAGGCGCGACCGTGGGTACGGCGGCTGCGCCGCGACAGCGAGTCGATGGTGACGGCGAGGAGGAGGACCGCGCCCGTCACCATGTACCGCACGGAGGAGTCGAGGTTGAGCAGCGTGAGGCCGCTCGCGATCGACTGGATGACGAGGATGCCGAGCAGGGCGGAGTACGCGCTGCCGCGGCCACCGAACAGGCTGGTGCCACCGATGACTGCCGCGGCGATGGCGTTGAGGTTCGTGTCCGCGCCGCCGGAGCTCTGGTTCGCGGCGGCAACGCGGCTCGCGGCAAGCACCCCGCCGAGGGCGGCCAGCGTGGAGGCGAGGGCGAACACGCTCACGTAGATGCGGTTCACGGCGATACCCGCGCGGCGCGCGGCCTCCACGCTCCCGCCGACAGCGAAGACCGCGCGTCCCCACCGGGTACGACGCAGGGCCAGGTCCATCACGACGACGAGCAGCGCGAACAGCAGGAACATCGCCGAGACACCGCGGTCCAGGCCGAGGTACCAGACGGTGAGCAGCAGGACGGCGGCCAGCAGCCCCGAGCGGAGCGCGACGTCCAGCACCGGCGGGGCGGACAGGCCGGCGGCGGCGCGGCGGCGTCCGTGGGCGAGCCGCGCCACGGCATACGCCGCGGGCACCGCGACGGCCAGCGCGTAGGCGAGCGGCGCCGGCAGGAAGGCCTGCTGCGCGAACTGGACGACCGCGGAGTCGAACGGCAGGTTGATCGAGCCGGTGTCGCCGAGCACGTAGAGCTGCAGGCCGAGGAAGCCCAGCAGCCCGGCCAGCGTGATGACGAAGCTCGGTACGCCGAACCGCACGTACAGCGCTCCGTAGAGCAGGCCGACGAGGGTGCCGGTCCCGATGGCGAGCAGGAGCGCCACCGCCAGGGGCAGCGAGTTCTGCACGAACGTCACGGCCAGCACCGCGGAGGCGAGGCCGCTGACCGAACCGACCGACAGGTCGATCTCGGCGAGCAGCAGCACGAGCACGATGCCGAGCGCGATCGTGCCGATCGCGGCTGACTGGAGGGTGAGGTTCACCAGGTTCCGGCTGGACAGGAACACCGGGTTGAGGGCGTAGAACACGGCCCAGATGACGGCGAGCCCGACCACGACGGGCAGGGCGCCGAGGTCACCGGAGCGCACCCGGAGGACGAAGGGGGTGACGTAGCCACGAAGGCCGTGCTCTCGGACGGGCCGGTCGTCGGCGAGGTCGGCGGGTACCGGCGGGGCGCTGGACGAGGTCACGACGTGCCCTCCTCGGGCGAGGCTTCTCCGGGTGTGCCGAGCGCGTTGCGCGCCGCGCGCTCGGTGACGGCATTGTTCGAGGCGCCGGTGATGGCAGCGACGATCTGCTCGTGAGACGTCGTGCTGACGTCGAACTCGCCGTTGTTGCGACCGAGCCGCAGGACGACGACGCGGTCGGCCACCGCCATGACGTCGGCCATGTTGTGGCTGATGAGGATGACCGCGTGGCCCTGGTCGCGCAGCGTCTCCACGAGGTTGAGCACCTCGGCGGTCTGCGCGACGCCGAGCGCCGCCGTGGGCTCGTCGAGCATCACCACCTTCGGTGACCCGAGCAGCGAGCGGGCGATCGCCACCGTCTGGCGCTGGCCGCCGGACAGGCTCGCCACCGGGATGCGGACCGACGGGATCTTTGCGGACAGTCGACGCAGCAGCTCCCAGGAGCGGCGCTCCATCTCGATCTCGTCGAGCACGCCGTGGGCGGTGATCTCGTTGCCGAGGAACAGGTTCGCGACCACGTCGAGGTTGTCGCACAGCGCGAGGTCCTGGAAGACGGTGGCGATGCCGGTGCGTTGCGCGGCGGCCGGGCCGTCGATGGTGACCTCGCGCCCTTCGAACCGGATCGTGCCGGAGTCGGGTGGGTGCACACCGGCGATCACCTTGACCAGGGTGGACTTGCCGGCCCCGTTGTCCCCGACCAGGGCGACGACCTCGCCGGCTCGAGCATCGAGGTGGACGTCGGTCAGGGCGTGCACCGCGCCGAACCTCTTGGAGACGCCCGTCAGGGACAGGACTGGCTCACGTCGGCCGGCCGTCCCGGCCGCCGGCGCGTGGGTTGCGGTGGTCATACGTGCTCTCCCGGCTCCCTCGGGTCGCTCCGCTACCGATCGTGCACCCGGGGACGCCGGAGGGCACGGGCCCGTCCGGCGTCCCGGGGGCTCACGACGTCAGGCCTGCTGCGGCGCACGCCTCGGCGTACTCCGCGGTGCAGATCTCCTCGACCGTGTAGAACTCGTCGGCCACGATCGTGTCGGCGAGGTTCTCCACCGTCACCGCGACCGGCTCGAGCAGCACCGAGGGCACACCGTCGACCTCACCCTCGACGGACGGGCTCTCGCCGCGGGCGAGAGCGACGGCCAGCTCAGCGGCCTGCTCGGCCTCGGGCTTGATGGCCTTGTACACGGTCATGTACTGCGAGCCGTCGACGATCCGCTGGATGGCGGTCAGCTCGGCGTCCTGACCGGTCACCGGGGGCAGGGGGTCGACGCCGCCGCCCTTCATCGCTGCGATCGCTCCGCCTGCAGTGCCGTCGTTCGCCGCGTACACGCCGACGATGTCGGTGGACTGGGCGAGCTGTCCCTCCATCCACGCCTGGGCCTCGTCCGGGCTCCAGTCGGGGGTGTCGAACTCTGCCGCGATGGTGTAGCCGCTGTCGTCCAGCACCGAGTGGGCGCCGGCCTTGAACAGCGTGGCGTTGTTGTCGGTCGGCGACCCGTTGATCATGACGATGTTCCCGGACGTCACGCCGTCGGACTGCAGCTTCTCGACGAGCGACTCGCCCTGCAGCTGACCGACCTTCTCGTTGTCGAACGAGATGTAGAAGTCGATCGGTGCGTCGCTGATGAAGCGGTCGTAAGCGATCACCGGCACGTCCTGGTCCTTGGCGGACGTGACGATGGATGCGGCGGCCTTGGAGTCGACGGGGTCGAGCACCATCACGTCGACGCCTTCGGTCAGCGCCGCCTCAGCCTGCTGGAGCTGCTTGGCCTGGTCCTGGTCTGCGTTGGAGTAGAGCACCTCGCACTCCTCGCAGATCTCCGCGACCTTCGCCTCGAACAGCGGCCGGTCGAAGGCCTCGTACCGGGTGGTCTTGGACTCCGGCAGCAGCAGCGCGATCTTCAGCGCCTCGCCACCACCGTCGCTGCCGTCGTCCCCGGCGGTGCTCTCGGCATCGTTGGCGCCGCAGGCGGCGAGCCCGACGGCGAGCAGCCCGGCCAGGGTGGCGGTCACTGACCGCCGCAAGAGGGTGGTGGACACGAGAACCTCCGTGGATCGACGAGAGGCCGCTGGGACCGCGGTGTCCGTCAGTGAATTGGATTCACGTGATGACGTCAAGACCTGAACGCAACGAACTCGCAACGCGCCGTTCACTCTGACGGACACGCCGCCACCCGGGCATAGGCTGTCGGCCATGTCGGCCAACCCGGCCAACCCGGCCAACCCGGCCAACTCGGCCCCACCTTCGATCGCGCCCGGGTCACAGGCTTCACTGCGCGAAGCCAACCGTGCCAGGGTGGTCGACGTGCTGCGCCGCTACGGCGCACTGACCCAGGTGGAGGTGGCGACGGCCACCGGGCTCTCGCCGGCGACCGTGTCGAACATCGTCAAGGAGCTCGTGGCCGCCGACGTGCTGGACGTCGCGCCGACGTCCCGTAGCGGTCGACGCGCCCAGCGGGTGTCGCTGGCGCGAACCGCAGGAATCTGCGTGGGAGTCGACTTCGGCTACCGGCACCTGCGTGTCGCGGTGGCGGACCTCTCCCAGCGGGTGCTCGCCGAGCAGCGGCTGCCACTCCCGGCCGACCACAAGGCCGATGAGGGGCTGGACCGCGCCGCCCTGCTCGTGGGTGAGCTGCTTGACCGCGTCGGCTCGGCGTTCTCCGAGGTGGTCGGCGTCGGCATGGGTGTGCCCGGCCCGGTGGACGTCGTCACCGGCGAGGTCGGGTCCGCGACGATCCTGCCCGGGTGGGGTGGCATCCGGCTCGCTGACCAGTTGTCGGCCCGGCTCGGCGTTCCCGTGCACGTCGACAACGACGCCAACCTCGGCGCGCTGGGAGAGGGACAGCACGGAGCAGGCCGCGGCTGCGACGACTTCGCGTACATCAAGATCTCGCACGGGGTCGGCTCCGGGCTCGTGCTCGGCGGGAAGGTGTTCCGCGGGCACGGTGGCACGGCCGGTGAGATCGGGCACGTCTCCATCGACGAGAACGGGCCGGTGTGCCGCTGTGGCAACCGGGGCTGTCTGGAGACCTTCGTGCGGGCTCCGGTGCTGCTCGAGTCCCTGCGCGCGAGCCACGGCAACCTGTCCCTTCGGGAGGTGACGCTGCGTGCTCGCGACGGCGACACCGGCTGCGCCCGAGTGGTCGCCGACGCCGGCCGGCACATCGGCGTGGCTGCTGCGAGCCTGTGCAACCTGCTCAACCCGCAGCGCATCGTCGTGGGAGGCGGTCTCGCCGCAGCCGGTGATCTCCTGCTGGACCCGATGCGCGACGTCGTGGCCCGCTTCGCGATCCCGTCGGCAGCCGACCGGGTCACCGTCGTCGTGGGCGAGCTCAAGGAGCGCGCCGAGGTGGTCGGCGCTCTCGTGCTCGCGGCGGAACGCGCAGACCTGCCTGCGGCCCTTGCGCGCTGACGCGCCGACCTCGTGCCGCTGCGGCTCTCAGGCGGGCGGCATGTCCTCCCCGGTCCGCCGGAGCTCCGTGGCCCGGTCGGACCTACCGGCACCGAGCCGGGCGAGCTCGCCGCTGCGCCGGTCCTCGAGGTACTCGCGCATCTCCTGCTTGACCACCGGCAGCAGCAGGTACACCGCGAGCAGGTTGACGAAGGCGCAGACGAAGAGCATGGCGTCGGCGAAGCCGAGGACCTCGCTGAAGGTCAGGACGGCCCCGGTGACGGTGAACGTGAGGAACACCAGCTTGTAGACGAGCTCGGAGGTCCGGCTGCGGCCGAACAGCGTCGTCCACGCCTTGAGCCCGTAGTAGCTCCACGTGATGAGGGTGGAGAACGCGAACAGTGCGACGGCGACCGCGAGCACGACCGGGAACCACGGCAGGGCGGTGGCGAAGGCGTCCGAGGTCAGGACGACGCCGTCGGCCGTCGTGCCGCCGGTCTCGGCCACCTCGGAGCGGGCGGCGACGAAGCTGTCGGGCCGGGCGATGACGATGGTCAGCGCGGTCATCGTGCAGATGACGACGGTGTCGACGAACGGCTCGAGCATGGCCACGAAGCCCTCGCTCACCGGACGGCGGGTCTTCACCGCGGAGTGCGCGATCGCGGCCGAGCCGAGCCCGGCCTCGTTGGAGAACGCCGCCCGCTGGAAGCCGATGACCATGACGCCGACGACCCCGCCCGCCACACCCGTCGGGGAGAAGGCGCCGCTGAGGATCTCGCCGAACGCGCCGGGGACCTGCGGCAGGTTCATCCCGATCACGACGAGGCAGGCCAGCACGTAGACGGCCGCCATCGCCGGGACGAGGCGGCTGGTCACCGCGCCGATGGAGCGCATCCCGCCGAGGATGACGAGCGCGACGAGGCCGGCCAGCACGAGGCCGAAGACGAACGCCGCGCCGGGAGAGCCCAGCGGCCCGTCGGCGCCCCCGGTGACCTCACGCGCCTGGGCGTAGGTCTGGTTGCTCTGGAACATGTTCCCGCCGGCGACGCCGAACAGGATGATCGCGAGGGCGTAGACGCCGGTGAGGGTCCTCGAGGCGAGGGACCCGAACCGCTCGAAGGCGACCGGCAGGTACCGGAACGGGCCGCCGGTGACCGTGCCGTCCTCGTGGACCTCCCGGTACTTCACCCCGAGCGTGCACTCGGCGAACTTCGTCGCCATGCCGAGGAGGCCGGCGAGGATCATCCACAGCGTGGCACCCGGTCCGCCGAGCGCCACCGCGACGCCCACGCCGGCGATGTTGCCCAGCCCGACCGTGCCGGACAGCGCCGAGGTGAGGGCCTGGAAGTGCGGCACCTCGCCCGGGTCCCGCTCGTGCGAGTAGTGCCCCCGGACCACCTCGGTGGACACCTTGATCCCGCGCGCCTGGATGAACCCGAAGTAGATCGTGATGATCAGGGCCGCGAGGACGAGCCAGCCGACGACGACGGGGAAGGAGACCCCCGCCACGGTGATCTCGGCGAAGACGACGCGGGTCGCGACGTCCGTCACGGGGGCGAACAGGTTGTTGATCGACTCCTCGACCCGTCCGAGGACGGTGGACTCGCTGGCAGTGGACTCGCTGGCGGTCGCCGCGACGGCGGGCGCCAGAGCGGTGGGGGACGCCATGGCGGACGGTGGTACTCCGGGGTGACGGACGTCGCAACCCGGCACATCTTCCGAACCTGACTTGAGCGGAACAGACTCAACTCTGTCCGGTGTTGACCTCGGCAGAGAACTGGTACGAGCCCCCAGGAGGGGAAATGGACTTCAAACCCACGACGAAGACGCAGGAGGCCCTGTCGAGCGCCGTCCAGCAGGCGGCCACCGCCGGGCACCCGCAGGTGGAGCCGGCGCACCTGCTCGCCGCGCTCGCGGCCCAGACGGACGGCGTCGCAGCGCACCTGCTCGAGGCCGTCGGGGCCGCGCCGGCCCAGGTCCTCGAGCGGGTCCGCGGCGTCCTGGCCGCGCTGCCGACGGCGTCCGGGGCGTCGGTGGCGTCCCCGCAGCTGTCCCGTGCGGCCTACCAGGCCATCTCCGCCGCCCAGGAGGAGGCCTCCGCCCTCGGTGACAGCTACGTGTCCACCGAGCACCTGCTTCTCGGCCTGGCCGCCGACACCGGGCCCACCGGCGACGTCCTGCGCTCGACGGGTGCCACCCGGGACGCGCTGGCGGCCGCCCTGCCCGAGGTCCGCGGCGGCGCCAAGGTGACCACCCCCGACCCGGAGGGCACGTACAAGGCCCTGGAGCAGTACGGCGTCGACCTCACCGAGCGGGCCCGCGAGGGCCGGCTCGACCCCGTGATCGGCCGGGACGCCGAGATCCGACGCGTCGTCCAGGTGCTGTCGCGGCGGACGAAGAACAACCCGGTGCTCATCGGTGAGCCGGGCGTCGGCAAGACCGCCGTCGTCGAGGGGCTGGCGCAGCGGATCGTCAACGGCGACGTGCCGGAGTCCCTGCGCGGCAAGCGCCTCATCGCCCTCGACCTCGGCGCGATGGTCGCCGGCGCCAAGTACCGCGGGGAGTTCGAGGAGCGGCTCAAGGCCGTCCTCGCCGAGATCGCCGCCGCCGAGGGGCAGATCATCACCTTCATCGACGAGCTGCACACCGTCGTGGGTGCCGGTGCCGCCGAAGGGTCGATGGACGCCGGCAACATGCTCAAGCCGATGCTCGCCCGGGGCGAGCTGCGGCTCATCGGTGCCACCACGCTCGACGAGTACCGCGAACGGATCGAGAAGGACCCGGCGCTCGAGCGGCGGTTCCAGCAGGTGTTCGTCGGTGAGCCGAGCGTCGAGGACACCATCGCGATCCTGCGCGGCCTCAAGGAGCGCTACCAGGCCCACCACAAGGTCGAGATCACCGACGCCGCCCTCGTCGCCGCGGCGACCCTGTCGGACCGGTACATCACCGGGCGCCAGCTGCCGGACAAGGCGATCGACCTCGTCGACGAGGCCGCGTCCCGGCTGCGGATGGAGATCGACTCCTCGCCGGTCGAGATCGACGAGCTGCGTCGGACGGTCGACCGGCTGCGGATGGAGGAGCTGGCGCTGTCCAAGGCGGACGACGAGGCCTCCCGCGAACGCCTCGAGCGGTTGCGCGCGGACCTCGCCGACCGGTCCGAGCAGCTGGCCGCGCTCAACGCCCGGTGGGAGGCGGAGAAGGCCGCGCTCAACCGCGCCGGCGAGCTGCGCCAGCAGCTCGACGAGCTCCGGGTGCAGGCCGACCGGCTGCAGCGCGAGGGGGACCTGGGTGCCGCCAGCGAGCTGCTCTACGGCCGGATCCCGCAGATCGAGCGGGAGCTCGCCGAGGCGGAGGCCGCCGAGAAGCAGGCCTCCGGGACGTCGATGGTCTCCGAGCGCGTCGGCCCGGACGACGTCGCGGACGTCGTGGCGGCCTGGACCGGGATCCCCGCGGGCCGGCTGCTCGAGGGCGAGACCGAGAAGCTGCTGCGGATGGAGGAGTACCTCGGTCGCCGGCTGATCGGGCAGACCCGTGCCGTGCGGGCCGTCTCCGACGCCGTCCGCCGCTCCCGGGCCGGGGTCGCCGACCCCGACCGCCCGACCGGGTCCTTCCTCTTCCTCGGCCCCACCGGCGTCGGCAAGACCGAGCTGGCCAAGGCGCTCGCCGACTTCCTCTTCGACGACGAGCGGGCGATGGTCCGCATCGACATGAGCGAGTACGGCGAGAAGCACTCCGTCGCCCGGCTGGTCGGCGCCCCGCCCGGGTACGTCGGGTACGAGGAGGGCGGCCAGCTCACCGAGGCGGTGCGCCGCCGGCCCTACTCCGTCGTCCTGCTCGACGAGGTGGAGAAGGCCCACCCGGAGGTGTTCGACATCCTGCTGCAGGTCCTCGACGACGGCCGGCTCACCGACGGCCAGGGCCGCACGGTGGACTTCCGCAACACCATCCTCGTGCTGACCTCGAACCTCGGCTCGCAGTACCTCGTCGACCCGACGCTGGACACCGAGGCCAAGCACGAGGCGGTGCTCCGCGTCGTCCGGCAGACGTTCAAGCCGGAGTTCCTCAACCGGCTGGACGACGTCGTGGTCTTCGACGCGCTGTCGACGGACGAGCTCGCGCACATCGTCGACCTGCAGGTCGCGCGGCTCGCCGAGCGGCTCACCGACCGGCGACTGCGCCTCGAGGTCACCGACGCCGCCCGGGAGTGGCTGGCCCTGGAGGGGTACGACCCGGCCTACGGTGCCCGGCCGCTGCGGCGTCTGGTCCAGCGCGAGATCGGCGACCAGCTGGCCCGGGCGCTGCTCAGCGGCGAGGTGCGCGACGGTGACACCGTGGTCGTCGACCGGCCCAGTGACGGCACTGCGCCGGACTCCGCGGGACTCGTCGTCCGGGTGGCGGACGCCGCGCCGGTGGGCTGAACGCGGTGCGGTGAGCACGGTGGCTGCCGCCGTCGGACCCCGTCCGTAGGCTCGGGTCAGTGTCCGACGACTGGTTCGACCTGAGGCGGCCGGACGGCGCGGTGCTGGCGGTGCGGACCGCCGGCGCCGAGCGTCCGGCCGTCACTGCCGTGCTCGTCCACGGCTGGACGATGACCGGGGCGTCCTGGCAGCCGGTGGTCGACCGGGTGCTGGCCGAGCGTCCGGACGTGGCCGTCGTGCGCCCCGACCAGCGCGACCACGGTGACAGCCGACCCGCACCCGGCGGCGGTGAGCCGAGCATCGCCGTGCTCGCCGACGACCTCGCCGCCGTCGCACAGCGCGTTGCCCCGCACGGGCCGGTGGTGCTGGCCGGCCACTCGATGGGTGGGATGAGCGTCCTCGCCGCGGTGGACCGGCACCCCGAGCTGCGCGCCCGGCTCGCCGGGGTGCTGCTCGTCAACACCGCTGCCGACCGGCTGCGGCCACGTCCGTGGGTGGCGCGGGTGATGCGGCTGCTCACGGCCGCGCCCCCCGCCGTCCGGGTGCCCCGGGTCCCCGGACCGCTCGCCCGCCGGTACGGCTACGGGCGCTCCGCCCCGCCTGACGTCGTCCGACGGGTGCGGGCGGGCGTCCCGCCACCGACCGCCCGCAGCACCGGCGGCTGGTACCTCGCACTGAGCGCCTTCGACGGCACCGGTCACCTGCCGGCCCTGGACGGCGTCCCGGTCACCGTGCTGGCCGGGCAGCGGGACCGGCTCACCCCGCCCGAGCACTCCGCCCGGCTGGCGGCCCGGCTGCCCGGCGCCCGGTTGGACGTCGTGCCCGGCGCCGGGCACATGCTGATGTTCGAGCACCCTGACCGGGTGGCCGCCGCGCTGCTCGACCTCCTGCCGGTGTCGGGCGGCCGATCGTGATGCGGCATGCTTCATGCGGCCCCTGGAGTACGCCGACCCCGACCCACCTGGAGTGACCGATGGTCCGCCTCGCCCGGCTGAGCCTCGCCAACCGCGCCATCGTGGCGCTCCTGACGCTGATGAGCGTGGTGGCAGGAGTCTTCGCCACCACGTCGCTGCGTCAGGAGCTCATCCCGTCACTGGAGATCCCGGTCGCGGTCGTGGTCACCCCGCAGCCAGGAGCGTCGGCGGAGGTGGTCGAGCAGCAGGTCACCACGGTGGTCGAGAACGCCGTGGGCGTGGTCGAGGGCCTGGAGGGGACGACGTCCACCAGCACCAACGGACTGTCCATGGTGATCGTGGAGCTGGCCTACGGCACGGACATGGACTACGCCGAGCAAGAGCTCCAGCAGGCGATGAACCGGGCGGCGCCGACCCTGCCGTCCAACTCCACCCCCACGGTCGTGGCCGGCAGCATCGACCAGCTCCCGGTCGTGCAGCTGGCCGTGGCGGACTCGGGGTCCGGCGAGCGAGAGCTGGTCAGGCAGCTGGAGGACGAGGTGCTGCCCCAGCTGCGGACCATCGAGGGCGTCCAGGAGGCGACCCTCACCGGTGCCCGGGACCTGCACGTCCTCATCACCCCCGACCCGGCCGCGCTGGGCGCCTCCGGACTGGGGGTGGACGCGATCACCTCGACCCTCGAGGCCAACGGCGTCGTGGTCCCGGCCGGCACCGTCGAGGACGACGGGCGCACCCTGAGCGTCGTTGTCGGTGAGCGCCTGACCACCGTCGAGGAGATCGCGGCCCTGCCGCTGCCGGCCCCCGCCGAGGGGCAGCCCCTGACCCTGGGAGACATCGCCACGGTCGAGCTCCAGCCGGTGGCCGCCACCTCCTTCGCGCGCACCAACGGCGAGCCGAGCCTGGCGCTCGGGATCACCAAGACGCCGGACGGCAACGTGGTGAACATCTCCGAGGAGGTCCGTGAGCTCATCCCCGAGTGGGAGGAGTCGCTCGGCGAGGGCGCCGAGATCGAGGTCGTCTTCGACCAGGCGCCGTTCATCGAGCAGTCCATCGAGGACCTCAGCACCGAGGGGCTCCTCGGGCTCATCTTCGCCGTCCTGGTGATCATGGTCTTCCTCATGTCACTGCGCTCGACGCTGGTGACCGCGGTGTCCATCCCCCTGTCCCTGCTCATCGCGCTGATCGGGCTGTCGGTCGGGGGGTACACCCTCAACATCCTGACCCTCGGCGCGCTGACCGTCGCCGTGGGACGAGTGGTCGACGACTCGATCGTCGTCATCGAGAACATCAAGCGGCACCTCGGCTACGGCGAGGAGAAGACGGCGGCGATCCTCACCGCCGTCCGGGAGGTCGCCGGGGCGGTGACGTCCTCGACGATCACGACCGCCGCTGTCTTCGTGCCGCTGGGCATCGTCGGCGGACAGGTCGGTGAGCTGTTCCGGCCCTTCGCGTTCACCGTGGCCATCGCGCTGCTGGCCTCGCTGCTCGTCGCCCTGACCATCATCCCGGTGCTCGCCTACTGGTTCCTGCGCGGGAGCACGGACGCGTCCGAGGCGTCGGTCGAGCGGGAGCGGGTCGAGGAGCGCGAGCGCAACGGTGCCCTGCAGCGCTCCTACCTGCCGGCGCTGCGCACGAGCCTGCGGCACCCGGTGCTGGTCCTGGTGGCCGCGGTCGTGGTGCTGGCCGGGACCGTGGGGCTGTCCACCCGGCTGGAGACCAACTTCATCGGGGACGCCGGGCAGAACACCGTGGCGATCAGCCAGGAGATGCCGCCCGGCACCTCGTTGGAGGCGACCGACGAGGCGGCCCGGCAGATCGAGCAGGTCATCGCCGACGTCGAGGGCGTGGACACCTACCAGGTGACCGTCGGCTCCGGCGAAGGCATCGAGGCGCTGTTCCTCGGCGGTGCCGGCGGGTCCAACACCGCGACGTTCTCGATCACCGCCGAGCTGGAGGCCGACGCCGAGCGGATCCAGAGTGAGCTGCGCGAGCGGCTGGCCGAGCTCGACGACGTCGGCGAGGTCACCGTCACCGCGGCGCAGGCGGGCTTCGCCCTGCCGCCGGTGGAGGTCCTGGTCCAGGCGGACGACGACGAGGCCCTGGCCGAGGCGGCCGCCGCCGTCCAGGAGGCCATGGGCCGGGTGGACGGGCTGACGGACGTGGTGAACAACCTCGCCTCGGACTCCCCGGCCGTGACCGTGGACGTCGACCGGCAGGCGGCCGCCGCCGCCGGGACGAGTGAGGCCGCGGTCGGGCAGGCGCTCGCCGGCCTGCTGCGCGGTGCCCCGGTGGGTGAGGCTGCTGTCGACGGGGAGACGGTGGACCTCGTGCTGCGGATGGGCGAGGCCCCGCCGGACGTCGAGGCGCTGCGCGCCGTCCCGGTGCCCACGGCGACCGGCGTGGTGCCGCTCGGTCAGATCGCCGAGGTCACCGAGACCGAGCAGCCCACCTCGCTGACCCGGCAGGACGGCGTCCGGACCGCGAACGTCACCGCCACCGCCACCGACCAGAACCTCGGCGGGGTCACCACCCGGCTGCAGGAGGAGCTGGACGCCCTGGACCTGCCCGAGGGAGCCGAGGCCGACATCGCAGGGATCAGCGCCGAGCAGGAGGAGGCCTTCGCCGACCTCGGCCTGGCGCTGCTCGCCTCGATCGCCATCGTCTACCTGATCATGGTCGCCACGTTCCGGTCCCTCACCCAGCCGCTGATCCTGCTGGTCTCCGTGCCGTTCGCCGCGACCGGGGCGCTGGGCATGCTGCTCATCACCGGCACGCCGCTCGGCGTACCGGCCCTGATCGGCCTGCTCATGCTGGTCGGCATCGTCGTCACCAACGCCATCGTCCTCATCGACCTGGTCAACCAGCACCGGCGACGGGGCCTGTCCGTCACCGAGGCGGTCGTGGAGGGGGCCCGCTACCGCCTGCGGCCGATCCTCATGACCGCCGCGGCCACGATCGGCGCCCTCATCCCGATGTCCCTGGGCCTCACCGGCGGCAGCGTCTTCATCTCCCAGCCGCTGGCGCTGGTGGTGATCGGCGGACTGACCACGTCCACCCTGCTCACCCTCGTGCTCGTGCCGGTGCTCTACGACATGCTCGGCCGGGCGGGGACCCGACGCGGCCGGCGGCACCGGCGCGCCGAGGCCAGTGCCGACTGACCGGTTCCCACCCGGGCGCCCGCCCGGGCGCCCGGCGGGGCGCCGGGCGGGGCGCCCGGCGGCGACGTCCGGCCCCAGGACCTCAAGGAACGCCGGCAGGACGCCGAGACAGCGAGCATGACGGGGTTGGCGCGACCGCTGCCGGTGGCGCCCCGGCAGGTGCCGGGGCGCCTGCTCGGTGACGTCGCCGAGCTCGCCGCTCGGGTGCTGTCGGCGGCGCCGCACTCGGCGCTCGAGGTGGCCGCCGAGGGCGTGCACCGGCTCACCGCGGCTGACCTCGTGGTCGTCTCCACCGCGGAGGGCGGCAGCCAGCTCTTCCGGGTCGTCGTCGGGGACGACGGCGGGCCCGGGCCGCGTCCTGGTGAGGAGGTGCCGACCGCGCACAGCGTCGCCGGGGAGGCGCTGGCCACCCGGCAGGTGCAGGTCTGCCACGACGCCGCGGACGACCCGCGCGTCTCCGCCCGGTACAGCGAGCTGCACGCCATCCGGTCCTCGGTCGTCGTGCCGCTGCTCGTCAACGGCCGGCCGCACGGGTTGCTCGGCCTGGTCGGCCGGGCCCCGCGGCTCTTCGGGGACGACGACGTCGCCGTCGCCCAGCTCGTCGCCGGCGCGGTGGCTGCCCGGCTGCAGGACGCCGTCCGGGCCGCCGAGCAGGAGAGCCTGCTCGGCACCGTCTTCGACGCCCTGGACGAGGGGATCGTCGTCCGCTCCGCCCCGGACGGGATCGTCCTGGTGGCCAACACGACGGCCGAGAGGATCCTGGGGGCCGAGGACGACGGGCTGGTCGGCCGCCCGGTGCGTACCGGGTGGCAGTGGTTCGACGAGGACGGCGGGGAGCTCGCCGTCGCCGACCTGCCGACCGCGACGACGCTGCGCACCGGCGAGCCGGTCCGCGACCGGCTCGTCCACGTCCACCGCGGCGACGGGGGCTCCGCCTGGTTGGAGCTCACCGCCCTGCCGGTGCACGACGACGCCGGCCAGATGACGAGCGTCGTCACTCGGGTCGCCGACGTCACCGCCCGGATCCGGGTGACCGAGGACCTGCGCCGCAGCCAGCGCCGGCTGGCCGCGGCGACCGCGGTGACCGGACTCGCCTGGTGGGACTACGACGTCCTGAACGACCGGCACGTCTGGTCCGACGCGATGTTCGCCCTCGTCGGGCTGGAGCCCGGTGAGCCGCCGGGGATCCAGGGGCTGCTCGACCGGGTCCACCCCGAGGACCGGGAGCTGCTCACCCCGGACGACAGGCAGGCTGGGAGCCGGGTGTTCCGGGTCGTCCACGACGACGGCACGGTGCGCTACCTGCAGTCCTGGAGCGACGTCGTCCACGACCAGGACGGTCGGGTCCGGCACATCCACGGCACCACGCTCGACGTCACCGAGCGGGAGCAGTCGCTGCGAGCGGTGGCCGACTCCGAGGAGATGTTCCGCGCGGCGTTCGACGACGCCCCGACCGGGATGGCGATCATCTCGCTGGCTCCGGAGCGGGCCGGGACCGTGCTGCGCGCCAACACCGCGCTGGTGGAGATGCTGGGTGTCGGCCCGGACGGCCTCGTCGACCGGCCCATCACCCGGTGGCTGCACCCCGACGAGCTCCCCGACGCCGCCGCGGACCTCGCCCGGCTCGGCGCCGGCCGGCAGGTCGCCGCGCGCGACGTCCTGCTGACCCGCGAGGACGGGCGGCTGCTGCACGCGTGGGCCCGGTCGGCGGTGATGGGCGCCAGCCCCGGCGCCGAGCCGTGCGTCCTCGTGCACTACCTCGACGTCACCGACCAGCGCCGGGCCGAGGCCTCGCTGCGCCGGATGGCGATGACGGACACCCTGACCGGGCTGGCCAACCGCACCCGGTTCACCCAGACCCTGACCGCCGCCCTCGGCCGGCTGCCCTCCGAACCCGGCGACGGGACCGCGCTCGCCGCCCTCATGCTCGACCTCGACCGGTTCAAGCTCGTCAACGACGCGCTCGGCCACCCGGTCGGCGACGAGCTGCTCGTCGCGGTCGCCGGGCGGCTGCGCCAGGCCGTGCCTGCTCGCGGCGACGTCGCCCGTCTCGGCGGGGACGAGTTCGTCGTCCTCATCGAGGGCACGAGCACCCAGGCCGCGCTCGACGTCGCCGACCGGATCGCCGTGAGCCTGCGGGAGCCGTACGACCTGCCCTCGGGACGGCGGGTGGTGACCTCCGCCAGCGTCGGGGTGGCGATCGCCCGCACGAGCGGCCACACGACGTCCGACCTGATGCGGGAGGCCGACCTCGCGCTCTACCGGGCCAAGGACGCCGGCCGCGACCGGGTCGCCCTGTGCGACGACGAGACCCGGGCCCTGGCGGTGGCGCGGGTGGACGTCGAGAACGTCCTGCGGGCCGCGCTGGACGGTGACGGGCTGCGGGTGCACCTCCAGCCGGTCGTGGACCTGGCGTCGAGGACCGTCGTCGGGGCCGAGGCGCTCGTCCGGGTCGCCACCTCCGACGGGGTTCTGCTGCCGCCGGCCGCGTTCATCGGCGTGGCCGAGGAGACCGGGCTCATCGTGCGGGTGGACCAGTGGGTCGTCGAGCAGGTCGCCGCGTGGCTCGCCGGTCCCGGGGCAGACCTGCCCCACGTCGCGGTCAACGTCTCCAGCCGCAGCCTGCACGAGCCGGGCTTCGCCGACCAGGTCGTCGGCGCCCTGGCCCGCCACGGTCTACCGGGCCACCGGCTGCAGGTCGAGATCACCGAGACCGTGCTGCTCGAGGCCACCACCGAGGCAGACCAGGCGCTCGGCGTGCTGCGGGACGCCGGGGTCGCGGTCGGGCTCGACGACTTCGGCACCGGGTACTCGGCGCTGGCCTACCTGCAGCGGCTGCCGCTGGACTTCCTCAAGATCGACCGGTCGTTCGTCAGCCGGCTCGGCCAGCGGGACGTCGCCGCCGAGGCCACGGTGCGGGCCATCGTCGAGGTCGCGCACGCGCACCGGCTCCAGGTGACCGCCGAGGGAGTCGAGACTCGTGACCAGGAGCTCAGCCTGCGCGCTGCCGGCTGCGACTTCGGTCAGGGCTGGTTGTTCGGCCGCCCCACCCCCACCGCCACCTTCACCCCCTGACCCCCCACCACCCTCGGTGATCATGCAATCCCGCCACCCCGCACGGCCCAGCCGTGATCATGCAATCCCGCCACCCTCAGGGCCGCCTCCCGTGATCATGCAATCCCGCCACCCTTGGGCCGCCGTCCCGCCCGCAGAATGCTGGGTTGTTGGCGCGACACGCCGGCCAAACTGTCCCGAGCGCAGCATTCTGTGGTCGAGACCCTGACCCGACGTTGGTCATCCAGTCCCGCCACCAGGGGGCATCTTCGAAATGCTTAGCTCGTGGAAATGCTCAGCTCGTGGCGCCACTGGGGCATATGTCGCATCAGCCGGGTGGTGTCGCGTCATTGGCCCACCGCAAAATGCTGGATCCGGGACAGCCCAGCCGGCGTGTCGAGCCAACAGCCCAGCATTCTGCGGGCGGGACGGCGGCCCGAGGGTGGCGGGATTGCATGATCACGGGGGGTGGAAGGCCCGAGGGGGTGGTGGGAGCTGGGGGTGGCGGGATTGCATGATCACGAACAAGGGGGGTGGCTGAGGGCGGCGGGGGTTAGAAGACGGGTTTGCCGCCAGTGACGCCGAGGACGGTGCCGGAGACGTAGCTGGCGTCGGACGGCGAGGCCAGGAACACGAACGCCGGTGCCACCTCGCCGGGCTGGCCGGCCCGCCCCAGCGGGGTGCTCGACCCGAAGTTCGCCACCTTCTCCGCCGGCTGAGTCGCCGGCTGCAGCGGCGTCCAGATCGGGCCCGGGGCCACCGCGTTGACCCGGATCCCCCGCGGGCCCAGCTCGGCGGCCAGGTTCACCGTGAAGTTGTTGATCGCTGCCTTCGTCGCCGCGTAGTCGAGCAGCGACGTCGACGGCTCGTAGGCCTGGATCGACGTGCAGTTGATGATCGACGACCCGCGGCCGAGGTGCGGCAAGGCGGCGCGGGTGATCCAGAACAGCGCGTAGAGGTTCGTCTTGAGCACCCGGTCCAGCTGCTCGGTCTCGAGGTTCTCCAGCCCCTCGCTGCGGGCCCACTGGTAGCCGGCGTTGTTGACCAGGACGTCGAGACCACCGAGCCCCTCGACCGCCGCCGCCACGACGTCCTGACAGGTCTGCTCCTCGCGGATGTCCCCAGGACACAGCACGGCCCGGCGTCCGGCGTCCTCGACCCAGCGGGCGGTCTCCTCGGCGTCCTCCTGCTCCTCCGGCAGGTAGCACACGGCGACGTCGGCGCCCTCGCGGGCGTAGGCGATGGCCACGGCGCGGCCGATCCCGGAGTCACCGCCGGTGACCAGGGCGCGCATGCCGTCGAGCCGGCCTGACCCGCGGTAGGTCTGCTCGCCGTGGTCGGGGACCGGCGTCATCTCACCGGTACGGCCGGGCGGTTCCTGCTGCTGCTCGGGGAACCCGCCATCGGCATCGAGCTTGCTCTGGGCGTTCTGGGCGATTTGCGACTCGGTCATGTCGTCGATGCTGCGACGGTCGCCGTCCGGCCGCATCCCGAGCGTCGCGGGGCAGGCGCCGGCTCAGTCGATCACCACGTCGTCTCGGCGACGTCTGCGGGCCGGCGAGTCGGGCCGTCGCAGCTCTGGACGTGTGGCCGGTGTCACAGGCTAGGGTGCATCCTGCAGCAGGGCAGTGAGCAGACCGGTGGGTCGACAGCCGTGGGGTCGGAGAGCCCGGCGTCGTCGTCACCCGGTGCGGTTGGGACGACCGACGATCTGGCACCGGAGTCGAGTGACCCTCGGCGAGCCGACGTCTGGTGCAGCGGTCGGCGCCTCGGTCTTGGCGGGGCACGACCGGACGGCGGCTCCGCGGCAGCACGGCAACGCGACGAAAGGGTCGGATGAAGATCACGCAGCAGTTCCACGTCGGCCGGGAGATGGCCGCGGTGTGGAACGCCTTCCAGGACATCCCTTCGGTGGCCCAGTGCCTGCCAGGTGCGTCGCTCACGGGCCAGGACGGGCCGGACACCTACACCGGTGTGGTCTCGGTCAAGCTCGGCCCCATGACGCCGACCTTCGAGGGGCGGGCCACGGTGAGCGCGGACGCCGCGTCGCACACCGGGACGATCAAGGGCGTGGGGTCGGATCGCCGCGGCGGCAGCCGAGGCGAGGTCGCGGTCGTGTACCGGCTCTCCGAGGACGATCAGGAGGGTGGCACCACAGTCGCCATCGAGGCAGACGTCACGCTCTCGGGCGCGGCAGCGCAGTTCGGCCGGACGTCGGTGCTGAACGACATCTCCGCGCGGCTGATCAGAGAGTTCGCGCAGTGCCTGGAGGCCAAGCTGTCTGCCGGCACCGCCGAGGCCAGGGCTGCCGTTGGCGCGCCCGAGGTGAACGGGTTGTCCCTCGCCCTCTCCAGTGCGGGCGCTCAGCTGCGACGTGCGGTGGAACGGGTCCCGGCCCCGGCAGTCGCCGCTGTCGTCGTGGGCCTGGCGCTCGCCGTCCTCGCGGCACTGCGGCGCAGGAGGCGATGACGACGTGGTTGTGATCCCCGCGGTCGCGGCCGCGTCACTGGCAGTTACGCGTTCAGCTGTGGCTTGTGCGCCAGGGGCGGAGCCGTCTCCGTGAAGATGCCCGACTTCGTCTACCACCGTCCGGAGAGCCTCACCGAGGCCCTGGACCTTCTCGGTCGTCACGCCGGGGAGGCAAAGGTCCTCGCCGGCGGTCAGAGTCTGCTTCCGGTGATGGCGCTCAGGCTCAGTCAACCGAGGCACGTCGTCGACCTGGACCGGGTGACCGAGCTGGCGGAGCTCGCCCCGGGGCCGAGTGGTGGCGTAACCGTGGGAGCCATGGTCCGCCATGCCGACGTGGAACGGTCGGAGCTCGTCGCGCGGAGCGCGCCCCTGCTCGCCCGGACCGTGAAGCTGATCGGCCACCCCGCGATCCGGAATCGTGGAACCCCGTGCGGCAGCCTGGCCCATGCCGATCCGGCCGCGGAGCTGCCGGCGCTGGCGCTCGCCACCGGGGCGGAGATCGTCGTCCGCAGCGCCACGCGGGAGCGGGTGCTGACGGCTGCTGACTTCTTCGTCAGCTTCCTCACCACCGCCCTGGAACCCGACGAGATGGTCGTCGAGGTGCGCTTCCCCGCGCCGGGACCACGCACCGGCGGGTCGGTACGCGAGGTCAGCCGCCGGCACGGCGACTTCGCGCTCGTGGGTGTCTGCTGCTCGGTCACCCTGGCCGAGGACGGGACGGTGAGCGGCGCCGCACTGGCCTACTTCGGCGTCGACTCCACTCCGGTGCGAGCGGAGGGTGCAGAGCGGCGACTGGTGGGCTCCGTGCTCGACGCCGCGACCGCGGCCGCGGCCGCCCGGGAGGCGGCCCAGGAGCTGGAGCCGGGGGACGACCTCCATGCCACCGCGACCTACCGGCGGCACGTGGCGGAGCAGCTGACCAGGCGAGCGCTCGTCGAGGCAGCCGACAGAGCAGGAGGAGCTGCATGACCCAGCAGACGACGGTGACCCTCTCCGTGAACGGACGACAGCTCACCCGGGCCACCGAGGCTCGGCGCACGCTGGCCGACTTCCTCCGCGAGGACCTCTCCCTGACCGGCACCCACCTCGGCTGCGAGCACGGCGTGTGCGGCGCGTGCACCGTCCTGGTGGACGGCCGTCCTGCCCGTTCCTGCCTGATGCTGGTCGGCCAGGCCGACGGCAGGGAGGTGACGACGGTCGAGGGGCTCGCGGACGCCGACGGGCGCCTGCACCCGGTGCAGCAGGGCTTCAGTGACGGTCACAGCTTCCAGTGCGGTTTCTGCACGCCCGGCTTCGTCATGACCACGTACGCCTTCCTCAAGGAGAACCCGGCGCCCACGCGGGAGGAGATCCGGGAAGCCGTCTCGGAGAACCTGTGCCGCTGCACCGGCTACCAGAGCATCATCAACGGCGTGGAGCTGGCCGCTCGTCTGCTGGCGGACTCCCCGACGGTCGACGCCCACACAGACGCGGAGGTCACCGGTGCGTGAAGCTGTTGCCGGACGGTTCGTCGGCACCCGGGTCAAGCGGGTCGAGGACCCCACCATCCTGACCGGGAAGGGCCGCTACGTCGCGGACGTGACCGCCCCGGACATGCTCCACGCGGCGTTCCTGCGCAGTCCAGTGCCGCACGCGCGGATCCGGAGGATCGACGTCTCGGCCGCCCGGAGGCTCCCCGGCGTCCACGTCGTCGTCACCGGCGAGGCGATGAAGCAGGTGACGAACCCGATGACCGGCCTCCTGGCGCTGGAGGGCCTGTACAACCCCTCCTTCTACTGCCTGGCGACCGACAAGGTGCGTCACGTCGGCGACCCGGTCGCGCTGGTGGTGGCACGCGACAGGTACATCGCCGAGGACGCCCGGCAGCTGATCGAGGTGGACTACGAACCGCTCGACCCGATCGGCACGATGGAGCAGGCCCTCGACCCGGCGCTGTCACCCATCTGGGAGGAGAACAAGAGCAACGTCGTGTACCGGGACTCGAAGTCCTACGGCGACGTGGACGCCGTGTTCGCGGCGGCCGACCGTGTGATCTCCGAGACCTTCCGCCAGCACCGGCACGCCCCCACCCCGATGGAGACCCGAGGAGCCGCGGCCGTCGTGGACCCCTCCACGGGCCGGCTCACCTACCACGCCGCCACCCAGTCCCCGCACCTGCTGGCCTGGGTGCTCGGGATGCTCACCGGGCGCACCCCCATCTGGCGATCGGCAGTCGACCTCGTGCGCAACCGGCGCAACGTCCGGGCCCTCGTCGAGGGCACCCGCGCGCTGCTCCGCGACCAGCCCGCACTGCTGGGAGCCGGGCAGTCCATGTCGCCCGAGTTCACCCGTCAGCTGCTCCGCAGGCCCGGCCGCATCCCTCCGCTGATCCGGTCCGTCCTGCCGCTCGTCGCCCACGGCGTGGAGCACACGCCGCAGGTGGTCGCCGAGAACGTCGGCGGCGCCTTCGGGCTGAAGACCTTCGTCGGGAAGGAGGACGTCGCGCTCGCCGCGGCGGCCCGCCGCCTCGGCCGCTCCATCAAGTGGATCGAGGACCGCAACGAGTCCCTCCTGGTGAGCGGGCAGGCGCGGGAGGAGACGCTCCACGTCGAGGCCGCGGTCAAGAACGACGGCACCATCCTGGGTCTGCGCGTCCGCATGACGATGGACCAGGGCGCCTACCCCGGTATCCCGTTCTCCGCGGCGTTCTTCGCCCAGATCATCCGCACCATGCTGCCGGGCCCCTACCGGCTGCAGGCCTACAGCTTCGACACCACGATCGTCGCCTCCAACAAGGCCACCTACGTCGCCTACCGCGGCCCCTGGGCCGCCGAGACCTGGGTCCGTGAGCGCATGATCGACATCATCGCCCGGGAGCTCGGCCTGGACCGGGCCCAGGTCCGCCTCGCGAACATGGTCCGCGACGACGAGCTGCCGACCACCATGATCACCGGTCCGGCGCTCGACGTCCGCATGTCCGCCAGGCGCACCCTGGAGACCGCTCTGGACAAGGCCGGGTACGCCGGCTGGGCGGCGGAGCAGCGCGCCGCCCGGGCCGAGGGGCGGTTGGTGGGCCTCGGTATCGCCACCTACATCGAGGCGGCCCCCGGGCCGCCCGGGTTCATGGACTCCGTCGTGCCCGGCTTCGGCGCGGCGATGGGGCGGGAGACGGCCCGCGTGCGGGTGGAGGTCGACGGCACGGTGAGCGTGCTGACCTCGCAGATGCCGCACGGCCAGGGGCACGAGACGACGCTGGCGCAGGTGGCCGCGGACGAGATGGGCGTGCCCATCGAGGCCGTGAAGGTCATCTACGGCGACACCCGGCGGGTGCCGTTCAGCATCATGGGCACCGGCGGGAGCCGTTCGGCCGCGATGGCCGGGGGAGCGGTCACCGTGACCGCCCGCGACGCGCACGACCGCCTGCTCGAGCTGGCCGCCTACCTCATCGAGGCCGACCCGGGCGACCTGGAGATCGTCGAGGGAGTCGTCCGGGTGAAGGGCATCTCCGGCCAGGGGATGACGCTCGCGGAGGTGGCCGGCGCGCTGGCCGCAGGAGACCGGCGGCTGCCGCAGGGCACCGAGACGCTCATCGACGTGTCGAAGGGCTGGGACGGCGGCGAGGGAGGATGGGCGCAGGCCACCCACGTCTGCTGGGTGGAGATCGACCGGGAGACCGGACAGGTGACGATCCCCCGGTATCTCGTGGCCGAGGACTGCGGGGAGATGATCAACCCGGCGATCGTGGAGGGCCAGGTCCGAGGCGGGGTGGCCCAGGGGGTGGGGGCCGTGCTGTACGAGCGGTCGGCCTACGACGAGTTCGCGAACTTCCAGGCGGGCACGTTCATGGACTACCTGGTGCCCACGGCGATGGAGATCCCGGAGATCGAGCTGCACCACGTCGAGACCCCCTCCGACATCGAGGCCAACTACCGCGGGGTCGGGGAGGGGGGCATGATCGGCGCTCCCGCGGCGATCACCAACGCCATCGAGGACGCGCTGTCCGCGGTCGGCGGACGGGTGACCGAGCAGTACCTCCCGCCGTCCCGGATCCTGGAGCTGGCCGGCGTCATCTGAGCCCGGTCCCCGGTGCTCTCAGCCGCCCCGCAGGCACGGGGGCTCGCACGGTGGCAGGCACGGGCGGCAGGCACGGGCCGCTCTCTAGTCGGCCAGGTCGACGACGACCGGGGCGTGGTCGCTCGCCCCCTTGCCCTTGCGCTCCTCCCGGTCGATGGAGGCGCCGGTGACGCGGCGCTGCAGCGCGGGGGACCCCAGCAGGAAGTCGATCCGCATCCCCTGGCGCTTCGGGAACCGCAGCTGGGTGTAGTCCCAGTACGTGTAGACCCCCGGGCCAGGGGCGTACGGGCGGACCAGGTCGGCGAACCCGGCGTCCACCACGCCGTGGAAGGCGGCCCGCTCCGCCGGCGAGGTGTGCGTGCGCCCCTCGAAGAACGCCGGGTCCCACACGTCGTCGTCGGTCGGTGCGACGTTCCAGTCACCGCCGAGCAGGATCTGCGCGTCCGGGTCCTCGGCCAGCCACTGCCGGCCCGCCTCCCGCAGCGCCGCGAGCCACTGCAGCTTGTACTCCAGGTGCGGGTCCTCCAGCGAGCGGCCGTTCGGGACGTACAGCGACCAGACCCGGACGCCGGAGCAGGTCGCGCCCAGTGCCCGTGCCTCGGTCTGTTCGGAGTCCCCCCAGCAGGGCTGGCCGGGAAAGCCCACCTCGACGTCCGCGATGCCCACCCGGGAGGCGATCGCCACGCCGTTCCACTGGTTGAAGCCGACGTGGGCGACCTCGTACCCGGCGGCCTCGAAGGCCATCGCCGGGAACTGGTCGTCGGTGCACTTGGTCTCCTGCAGCAGGACGACGTCGACGTCGCTGCGCTGGATCCAGCTGGTCACCCGGTCGAGCCGGGCGCGCACGGAGTTGACGTTCCACGTGGCGAGGCGCACGGCTCGAACGTACCGGGCGGCCGCCGGTAGGTTCACGGCGTGCCCGACCAGACGACGTCCGACCGTGCCGACGGTCCCCCGCGGACCCGACCGACCGCCCTGGTGACCGGCGGCAGCGCGGGGATCGGGCTGGCGTTCGCCCGGCACCTCGCGGCCGACGGCTACGACCTCGTCCTCGTCGCCCGCGGCCGGGCCCGGCTCGCGGACGCCGCGGCCAGGCTCCGCGCGGACCACGGCGTCGACGTCGAGGTGCTGTCCGCGGACCTGTCCGACCGGGACCAGCTGCAGCAGGTGGCCGACCGCGTAGCAGACCCGGACCGCCCGGTGGACCTGCTCGTCAACAACGCCGGGTTCGCCGTCCACCAGGGCTTCCTGCGCAGCGACGTCCGCGAGCAGGAGCGGCTGCTCGACGTGCACTGCCGCGCCGTCCTCGTCCTCACCCACGCCGCCGGCCGGGCGATGGCGCAGCGACGCAGCGGCGCGGTCATCAACGTCTCCAGCGTCGCGGCGTACACGGCGGGCGGCACGTACGCGGCCGCGAAGGCCTGGACCACCGCGTTCAGCGAGGCGATGGCCATCGAGCTCGGCCGCCACGGCGTCACCGTGACGGCGCTGCTGCCCGGCTACGTCCGCACCGATCTCGTCGGCGACCGGCTGGCGGCCCGACTGCCCGACTGGGCATTCGTCGACGTGGACCGGCTCGTGCGCACGGCGCTCGCCGACTCCCGCCGGGGACGCATCCTGTCGGTCCCCACGAAGCGGTACAGGGTCGCCGCTACCGTGCTGCGGGTGGCGCCCCGTTCTCTCGTCCGGCTCGCATCCGGCGGCCGGCCCGTGCGCCGGCGGACGCTGCGATGACCGCCGGACGCCCCGCGGACCCGGCGCACCGTGCCTCCCGCGACCGTGCCTCCCGCGACCGGCTGCGTGACCTCATCGCCCAGCTGGCCGTCGTCCGGGGGCGGGTCACCCTGTCGAGCGGCCGGGAGGCGGACTACTACGTGGACCTGCGCCGGGTCACCCTGCACCACGAGGCGGCTCCGCTCGTCGGTGAGGTGATGCTCGACCTGCTGGACGACGCCGGGCTGGCTCCCGACGCCGTCGGCGGCCTCACCCTGGGCGCCGACCCGGTCGCCACCGCCGTCCTGCACGCTGCCGCCCGGCGCGGCCGAGGCCTCGACGCGTTCGTCGTCCGCAAGCAGAGCAAGGCGCACGGGCTGCAGCGCCGGATCGAGGGCCCGGACGTCGCCGGACGCCGCGTCGTCGTCCTCGAGGACACCTCGACCACCGGTGGGTCGCCGCTCACCGCGGTGGAGGCGCTGACCGAGGCCGGCGCCGAGGTGCTGGCCGTCGCCGTCGTCGTCGACCGGGCCTCCGGCGCCCGCGAACGGATCGAGGCCGCCGGGCTGCCGTACCTGGCGGTCTACGACAAGGGCGAGCTCGGGCTCGAGTGAACGGTCCTGCGCGTCTGCCGGGGGACGACGCAGCCCCGGACGACGGTAGTGAGGTGGGCGTCGGTCCGTGGCCCGGCGGCCCGGCAGCCTGGCCCGACGACCCGCGCTACGACCCGGTGCTGCTGGCCGAGGGCGACCGGCGCAACGTGCTCGACCGCTACCGGTACTGGACCGTCGAGGCGATCGTCGCCGACCTCGACACCCGACGGAACCCCGTGCACGTCGCGATCGAGAACCTTCGGCACGACCTCAACATCGGCTCGGTCGTGCGGACCGCCAACGCGGTCAACGTCGCCGGCGTCCACGTCGTCGGCCGCCGTCGCTGGAACCGGCGCGGTGCGATGGTCACCGACCGGTACCTGCACGTCCACCACCACCCGGACGCCGCGCACCTCGCCGGGTGGGCCGCCGAGCGGCACCTGCCGCTGATCGGGCTGGACACCGGCCCGGACGCCGTCCCGCTGGAGACGTACGACCTGCCCCGGGCGTGCGTCCTGGTGGTCGGCCAGGAGGGTCCCGGGCTGTCCGAGGACCTGCGGTCGGCCTGTGACGCCGTCCTCGCCATCACCCAGTTCGGCTCCACCCGTTCGATCAACGCCGGGGCGGCCGCCGCGGTCGGGCTGCACGCCTGGGTGCGCCGGCACGTGTTCCACCAGCGCCCCTCTCCCTGACCAGCCGCCACCCCCTCTCCGTGATCATGCAATCCCGCCACCCTCCGCGCCCCCGGCCTCAATCCCTCCGTGATCATGCAATCCCGCCACCCTGGCACGCCCCTCGCCCACTCGCAGAATGCTGGGTTGGTGGCACGACACGCCGGCAAAGCTGTGCGGAGCGCAGCATTCTGCGAGGCGGGAAAGCACCCGACCCGTCGGCCCCACACCTTTCGTGATCATGCAATCCCGCCACCTGCACAACCTCGCCCCCGGCGGAATGCTGGTTCCTGGCACGGCACGCTGGTAGAAGGGGCGGCTGGATCGAGGGTGGCTGGATTGCAATGAAGGCCTCATGACCGCTGGGGGGCCACCCGGCCAGACGAGAACGGGCCTCGACGGCCATGGCACCCATGTCGGGTCAGGCGCCTGTGACCACAGAATGCTGCGCTCCGCACAGCTTTGCCGGCGTGTCGTGCCACCAACCCAGCATTCTGCGAGTGGGCGAGGGGCGCGCCAGGGTGGCGGGATTGCATGATCACCGAGTGGGGGGTGCGGTGGGGTGCTGGGTCGGGGCCTTGGCCGGGGCGAGGCGGCGCTCGGCGGCGATGAGCGAGAGCACGCCGACCGCTCCGAGCAGCGCGAGGCCGACGACCGGCCACAGGTCCGGCCCCGGCGCGTACAGCTCCCGGTCGGGCCCCTGCCACGGCCACAGCGCTCGCAGGGAGCCGGCCATCAGCCCGGTCATCACCGCGAGCGTCACCGAGGGGTGGTGGCCGAGCAGGTACTGCAGGACCTTCACGAAGGCGGAGAGGCCGACCACGGCGCCGGCGACGAACGCGCCCAGGTAGGCGAGGTTCCGGTCGTTCACCGCCGCCAGCGTCGGGGCGTACAGACCGAGGGTGAGCAGCAGGAAGGAGCCCGACACCCCGGGCAGCACGAGCGCGCACACGGCAAGAGCGGCCGCCACGGACACCACCGGCAGCGGCGGGTTGCTCACCGTCCCCGGCGGCAGCCCGGTCAGCAGCGCCGCCGCGACCGCGGCCACGACAGCGACGCCGACCTCCCGGGCACCCCAGCGGCGCACCATCTGGATCGGCACCGACAGCGAGGCGAGGATCATCCCGGCGAAGACCGCGCGCGAGCCGACCGGGTGCTCCTCCAGCACCGGCTCGAGCACCGCGGCGCCGACGACGACCGCGACCGCCATCCCGGCGAGCAGCGGCAGCAGCACCGACCACTGCACGTCGGCGTGCTCCCGGCGGGCTTCCTCCCGTCGTCCGAGGAGCAGTAGCCGGACGGCGGACACGAGGTGGCCCGCCGAGGTGATCAGCGCGGTGTACACCCCGACGACGAGGGCGACGGTGCCACCGCTGACCCCCGGGACCACCTCCGCGGCGCCGATGAGCGCCCCCCGGACGGCGTTCAACGGTGCCGCCCAGCCGGTGCGGACCGCGGCACGAGTGCTCGTCACGGCGTGACGGTACCCGCAGACGGCCCGCCCGGGTGACACAGTGACCCCATGTCCCGACGACTCGTGGTGATCGGCGCGGACGCCGCCGGGATGAGCGCGGCGAACCAGGCCCTGCGCACCGCCCGCCGCACCGGAGCAGACCTCGAGGTCGTCGCCGTGGAGGCCAGCGACGTCGTGTCGTACTCCGCGTGCGGCATCCCGTACTGGGTGGCCGGTGACGTCGACGCCGCCGACGACCTCGTCGCCCGCACCGCCGCGCAGCACCGGGACGCCGGGATCGACGTCCGGCTGCACACCGAGGCCACCGCCCTGGACCTCGACGCCGGCGAGGTCGAGGTCCGTGACCACGCGACCGGGACGACGTCCCGGCTGGGGTTCGACGACGTCCTGCTCGCCACCGGTGCCGCGCCGATCCTGCCGGACTGGGCCCGCGACGTCCCCGGCGTCCTGGCGGTCAAGACCCTCGCGGACGGCGCGGCCTGGCGGGAGCTGCTCGCCTCCGACCCGAGGGACGCCCTCGTCGTCGGCGGCGGCTACATCGGGGTCGAGATGGCCGAGACCCTCGCCCGCCGCGGACTGCGGACGACGCTCGTCACCCGCGGCGAGGAGCCGATGTCGGGGTCCTTCGAGCCGGCGATGGGGGCCCTCGTGCGCGCCGCGCTGGAGCGGGCCGGGGTCGAGGTCGTCACCGGCACCGAGGTCACCGACCTGGAGACCGGGCCGGACGGCCGGGTCCGCGCCGCCTGCGTGAACGGCGACCCGGTGCGCGGGGACGTCGTCGCCCTCGGGCTGGGAGTGCGGGCCCGCACCGACCTGGCCACCGGCGCCGGCCTGCCCGTCGGTGAGCGCGGCGGCCTCGTCCCCGACGACCGGCAACGGCTCACCGACGGGGTGTGGGCCGCCGGCGACTGCTGCGAGGTGCTCGACCGCACCCTCGGCCAGCACCTCTACGTCCCGCTCGGCACGCACGCCAACAAGGCCGGCCGGGTGGCGGGGACGAACCTCGGTGGCGGCGACGACCGGTTCCCCGGCATCGTCGGGACGGCGATCACTCGGGCCGGGGACGCCGAGGTGGCCCGCACCGGGCTCACCAGCCGGTGGGCCCGCGAGGCCGGCTTCGACGTCGAGGAGGTGCGGATGGACTCCACCACCGCGTCGGGCTACATGCCCGAGTCCGACCCGGTCACGGTCTGGGCGCTCGGCGAGCGCGGCACCGGCCGGCTGCTCGGCTGTCAGATCGTCGGCGGCCGCGGAGCGGGCAAGCGCATCGACACGGCCGCCACCGCGATGTGGGCCGGGCTCACCGCCGAGGACGTCGCGATGGCCGACCTCGCCTACGCACCGCCGTTCTCGCCGGTCTGGGACCCCGTGCAGATCGCCTGCCGCAGGCTGGCCGAGCGCCTGTAACCGGTGCTGCGCCTGCTCCTCGCCCGAGCGCGAGCCGCGGCCGCCCCGCTCGCGGCGGCCGCGGCGCTGCTGCTGCTCGCCGCAGGGGCGTCCACGGTCGCGCTCACCGACCCCGTCGAGCGGCTCGACGCGGAGGTCCGCCGGGCAGTCGCGGGCCTGCCCCCCGACCGTGGGGTCACCACGGTCCGCGCGGAGGTAGCCGATGACCCGGTCGCCCAGCACGACGCCGTCCTCGAGGACGTCCGACGGGTGGGCGCCGGTGGGTTCGCGGTGTCCCGCAGTGTCCGCGGCGCCCTCACCGGGGTCCTGGAGCCGGACGGCGCGGCCGGCCGGCGGGTCGTCCCGGTCGCCTACGACGAACCCGCCGCGCTGGCCGACCTCACTGCCGGGCAGTGGCCCGCTGCCGACGGACAGGGCGCACTGCACGCGGCTGCTGCGGAGGCGCTCGGCGTCGGCGTCGGCGACGTGCTCGTGCTCGACGGTCCCGACGGGCGCGTGCGGATCGAGGTCACCGGTACGTGGCGTCCCCACGAGCCGGGTGACCCCCGGTTCGGCGGGGACCCGCTCGAGGTGACCGGGGCCCGGGACGCGCGGACGCTGGGGCCCCTCGTCGTCCCGGACGTCGCGGCCGCCGGCCTCGACCCCACCCCGACCGTCCGCTGGCGGATCGCCGTCGACCCCGCCGCCGTGGGTGCCGACCGGCTCACGGTCCTGGCCGACGGCGTGGACCGGTTGCGGGACGTCGTCACCGGGGACCCACGGACCGGCCGGCAGGTGCAGGTCGGCGGGCCCGGCGGTGCGCCACTGCGGGACCTGGCCGCCCGGGCGGCAGCGGCCCGGGCGGCGGCCCTCGTCCCGACGGTCCTGCTCGTGGTCCTGGCGTCGGTCACGCTGCTCGCCGTCGGGGCCCGGCTCGCGGCGTGGCGCGCGGCCCAGACCCGACTGCTGGCCGCCCGCGGCGCGACCGCCGGCACGCTCGGCGGCCTCGCGCTCCTCGAGGTGGTGGCGCTGGCGGTGCCGGTGACCGCGCTGGTCACCGTGGCCGCTGCCGGGCTGGGTGCCGGGACCCCCGACCGGTTCGCGGCCGGCACCGGGACGGCGCTGACCGCGGGCGGTGCCGCGTTGCTGGCCGGCCCGGCGCTCGTCGCCGCCTGGACGGCCGGCCGGCCCGCGGGCCGGCGCGCCGGTGACCCGGCGGGCCCTCCGCAGCCTGGTGGCCGGCGGACCGCCGTGCTGCGGGCCGGGACGGACGTCGTCCTCGTCTCGTTGTCCCTGCTGGCGACCTGGCGACTGCGCCGGGACGGACCACTGGCGGCGGACGGCGCCGTGGACGCCGTGGCCGTCGCCGCCCCCGTGCTGTGCCTGCTGGCCGGGGCGGTGCTCGCGGTCCGGGTGCTGCCGCCGGTGGCCGCCGCAGCGCTCGCACCGCTGGCCCGCGGCAGCGGGCTCGTGGGACCGCTCGCCGCCTGGGACCTCACCCGCCGCCCGTCCCGCTACGGCCTGCCGGTGCTGCTCCTGGCCCTGGCGGCCGGCGCTGCCACCCTCGTCCTGGCGACGTCCCGGGCGGTCACGGGCGACGCACTCGTCGCGGCTGTCGCCGGACCCGTCGCCGTGCTGGCGCTCACGGCCGGCGGTCTGCTCGCCGTCGGCGGCAGTGCGGTGGTCGCCCTCGCCGACGCCCGGCGGCAGCGTCGGGAGCGTGCCGTGCTCGCCGCGCTGGGCACCACCCGCGGGCAGCTGCGAGCCGTGGCCGCCGGACGGATCGCCGCCGTCCTGCTGACCGGCCTGCTCGCCGGGTGGGTGACCGGGACCGTCGTCGCGCGACTCACGGTGCCGCCGCTGCAGGCCCTCGTCGCCGGGGCCGGGGTGCTCGGATGAGCCGAGCGTCGGTGAGCAGCGTTCACCTCGTCCGCCGCCAGGTCCTCACCGACCGGGCCACGGTGGCCGTGGTGGCCGTCGTCGTCCTGGTCACCGCCGGCCTCGCCGCCGCCCTGCCCCGGGCGCTCGACACGATGCGTACCGACGGGGTGCGCAGCACCGTCGCGGACACCGGCCCGCTGCAGCGCGACCTCGCCGTCGTCCTGTTCTCCCCACCGGCGGCCGACCGCTCCGGGACCTCGGACGCACCCCTCCAGCCGCTGCGCGACTTCCTGGCGGACGTCGTGGGCGGACTGCCGCCGGTCGTCGCCGAGCAGGTCGGGGACCCGGTGTTCAGCGTGGACTTCCGCGACATGGCGGTGGCCGGTACCGAGCCGGAGCTGCCGTCACCGGCCGACAACGCGTTCCTCGAGCTGACGGTCCAGGACGCTTTCGGCGAGCACGTCGAGTACGTCGCCGGCCGACCTCCGGAGCGGATCTCGCTGACCGAGCGGGCCGACTCGTTGCCGGCCGACCCGGGCCGGCGGCTGCCGCTGGCCTTCACCCACGACGGCCTGGTCGAGGTGGCGGTCTCCGACCGGACCGCCGACGCCCTCGGCCTGCAGCTCGGCTCCCGGGTCCGGCTCGCGGAGGCGAGTCTCACCCTTGACGTCGTCGGCGTCTTCGAGCCGCTGGACCCCAGTGACGCCTACTGGGGGTTCGACACCCGGGTGCTGCGCCCGCAGCAGAACTACTCCAGCATCCTCGGCGTCACCTACACCGGTGTCGCCGTCGTCGGCGAGCCCGCCTACCCCGGGCTGGAGGCGCTGCTCAGCGCCGCACGCCAGCCGGTCACCCTGCTGCGGCTCCCCACGACCGCGGCCGGCCTGGAGTCCCGGGACGTGCCCGCGCTCGTCGCCGCCCTGCGGCAGGTCGAGCAGACGCCCGTCGAGCTCCCGCCGCCCGTGCCTGGAGTGCCGTCTCCCGGCAGCGTCCAGCTCGCCACCGACCTCGAGGAGGTGCTCACCGGCCACCTTCGGGTGCAGCAGGCCTCGACCGCGGTCGTCTCCCTCGTCGTGGCCGGGCTGCTCGGGGTCGTGATCGCCGTCCTCGCCCTCGCCGGGCGGCTCGTCGTGGAGCGCCGCCGGCACTCCCTGGCCCTCGCCCTGGCGCGGGGCGGGTCGCCCGGCCAGCTGCGCGGGCTGCTCGCCGTGGAGGGTCTCGTCCTGGGCGTCCCGGCCGCCGTCGGGGGCTGGTTGCTCGCCGCGGCAGCCGTCCCTGGCTGGGGCGGGACCTGGGGTGTCGTCCTGCCGGCTCTGATCGGGCTGGCGCCCGCGGTGCTGCTGCCGCTGCTCGGTGCGCCGGCCCTGCTCGGTGCGCCGGCCCGGCTCGGGGGGCAGCGGTCGGCCCGTCGGGGGCCGCGGACCGTGCTGAACCGGCGGCTGCGGCTGGCGGGGGAGGCGGTCGCGGTCCTCGCCGCGGTGACCACGGTTGCCATCCTGCGCACCCGCGGGCTCACCGCCGGGACGGCCGGCCTCGACCCGCTGCTGGCCGCCGCCCCGCTGCTGGCCGCCCTGGCCGGTGCGCTCCTGCTCGCCCGGGTCTATCCGGTGCCGCTGCGGGCGCTGACGGTCGCCCTCGGACGCCGCCGGGGCGCGGTCGCGTTCATCGGCGCCGCCCGGGCCAGCCGGGACCCGGCCGGCGGCATCCTGCCGCTCGTCGTCCTCGTGCTCGCCCTCGCCACCGCGGTCACCGGCTCCGTGGTGACCGCGACGACGGACCGTGGCGCCCGGGTCGCGGCCGCTCAGGAGGTCGGTGCCGACGCCCGGGTCAGTGCGCTCGGCGTCGACGCCGAGGAGGCGGCCGCGGCGGCGGACGTCGAAGGTGTCGCCGCCGTCGCCCCCCTGGCCACCGCCCCGGCCCAGCTGCGCACCGACCGCAGCACGACCGACGTCACCCTCGTGGCCGCGGACGCCGCCGGCCTGGCAGCCGTGCAGGCCGGCGTCCCCGGGGCCCCGGCCTACCCCGACCGGTTGTGGACGCCGGACCCCCAGGACGCCGGGGACGCCGTCCCGATCCTCGTCCGCGACGGTGTCGCCACCCCCGGGACACGGCTGCGGCTGGCCGTCGGTAGCAGCACGGTGGACGCCGTCGTCGTCGGGACCGGCCCCCGCGACCTGCCCGCGCTGCGGAGCCCGCAGCCGTGGGTCGTCGCCGACCGCGGGCTGCTCGTCGCCGCCGGCGGCGACGTGCCGGCGGACTCTGTGCTCCTCGTCGACCTCGTCGACTCCCTCGACCCGCTCGACCCCCAGGGCGGCGCCGCTACCGGCGGGTCCACAGGCGCAGAGCCGCTCGCGGCCGTCACCGAGGCCGTGCGGGCCGCCGTCGGCACCGAGGCCCCGGTGCTGACCCAGGCCGGCGCCCTGCAGCGCGCCCGCGGCCAGCCGCTCGTGGCGGGCACCCTCGACGCGTTCGCCGTGTCGGCCGTACTGGCCGGCGCCCTCGCCGCGCTGGCCGTCGTCCTCACCCTGCTGATCACCGCTCCGGCACGTGGTCGGCTGCTGTCGCGCCTGCGCACCCTCGGGCTCTCCGCGCGGCAGGCGCAGGCGCTGGCGGTGTGGGAGGTGGCTCCGCTCGCCGTGGCCGCGGTGACCGCCGGGGTGCTGCTGGGAGTCGTCGTCCCGTGGGCGGTGCTCCCGGCGGTGGACCTGCAGGCCTTCACCGGCGGGACCGGTCCGCCCCCGTTCTCCGTGGACGTCCTGGCGGTGGTGGCCATCGCCGGCGGCGTCGTCGCGGGCGTCGCGGTCGCGGTGGCCGGTACCGTCGCGGCCAACCGCCGGTTGCGGCTCGGCGGCGTCCTGCGGGTGGGAGACGACGAATGACACAGGCACGGGCCGGTGGCTGGGGCGCCGGGGCCGCCATCGTCTGCGACAACCTCGTGCGGATCTACACGGTCCCGGCCACCCGCGGCGAGCAGCGGGTGGAGGTTGTCGCCCTGCAGGGGCTGGACCTGGTCGTCGAGACCGGGGAGGTCGTCGCCCTCGTCGGGGCCTCCGGGTCCGGCAAGTCGACCCTGCTCGGGATCCTCTCCGGCCTCGACGAGCCGACCGCGGGGACTGCCCGGGTCGGCGGGCACGACCTGCTGGGGATGGGACGCCGCGAGCGGGTCCGGTACCAGCGGCACACCGTCGGGTTCGTCTGGCAGCAGACGGCGCGGAACCTGCTGCCCCACCTCACCGCGGTGGAGAACGTCGCGATGCCGATGGCGTTCGCCCGTGTGCCGGCCCGCCGGCGGCAGCGGCGCGCTCTCGACCTGCTCGACCTGCTCGGCGTCGGCGCCCAGGGCGACCGGCGCCCCGGGCAGATGTCCGGCGGTCAGCAGCAGCGGGTCGCGATCGCGGTCGCCCTGGCCAACTCCCCGGAGGTGCTGCTCGCCGACGAGCCGACCGGCGAGCTGGACTCCGTGACCTCCGCGGAGGTGCTCGAGGCGTTCCGGGACGCCAACCGCGAGCTCGGGGTCACCGTCCTGCTCGTCACCCACGACCCGCTGGTGTCCGAGCACGTCGGACGTACCGTCGCCATCCGGGACGGGCGCACCTCCTCGGAGGTGCTGCGGCGGGTCGAGGTCGACGAGCACGGTCGAGAGCGGCACGTCGCCGAGGAGTTCGCCGTTCTCGACCGCGCCGGGCGGCTGCAGCTGCCGCGAGACTTCATCGGCGCGCTGGACCTGCGCGACCGGGTCCGGCTGGCGCTGGAGCCGGACCACGTCCAGGTCCGTCCCGACACGTCAGGTGCCGCCGTCGACCCCGACGGTCCCGCTGTCGACCCCGACGGTCCCCGCGCCGGCCAGCAGGACGACGGGCCCGCGGGCGGAGCCGACCGGTGAGCGGGCCGGTCCTGGCCGCCTGCGACCTGCGCCGGACCTACCGGACCGCGGCCGGCGACGTGCACGCCGTCGACGGCGTCACGCTCGAGGTCCCGCCCGGTCGGCTGGTCGTCGTCCGGGGTCGGTCCGGGTCGGGCAAGACCACGCTGCTCAACCTGCTCGGCGGCCTGGACCGCCCGGACGCCGGACGGGTGCTGCTCGGTGACCGCGACCTCACGGCGATGGACGACGCCGAGCTCGTCGAGGTGCGGCGGCGCGAGGTCGGGTACGTGTTCCAGTCGTTCGGGCTGCTGCCGGTGCTGTCCGCGGCCGAGAACGTCTCCGTGCCGCTGCGGCTGCTGCGCACCGACCCGGCCGAACGGGACCGCCGCGTCGCCGAGCTGCTCGACCTGGTCGGCCTGGCCGCTCACGCGGCGCAGCGCCCGGCCGAGCTCTCCGGCGGGCAGCAGCAACGGGTGGCCGTGGCGCGGGCACTGGCCGGTGAGCCCCGGCTGCTGATCGCCGACGAGCCGACCGGCCAGCTCGACTCCGGCACCGCCCGTCAGGTGCTGGGCCTGCTGCGCGAGCTCGTCGACCAGCGCGGCGTCAGCGTCGTCGTCGCCACCCACGACCCCGCGCTCGTCGACCTCGCCGACGACGTCCTCGAGCTCACTGACGGCCGCCTTGCCGCCGATCCCCGTGTGGAAGGATCGCGGTGAACGTGTCCGCGACGAGTACCAGGAGCAGCGACCATGCCCATCGCCACCCACGAGGTCTACGCGGAGATGCTCGACCGCGCGAAGGCCGGCTCGTTCGCCTACCCGGCGATCAACGTGACGAGCTCGCAGACCCTCAACGCGGCCATCCGCGGCTTCGCGGAGGCCGAGAGCGACGGGATCATCCAGGTGTCCACCGGCGGGGCGGAGTACCTGTCGGGCCCCACGGTCAAGGACATGGTGCTCGGGGCGCAGGCGCTGGCCGAGTACGCCCACCACGTCGCCAAGGCCTACGACGTCCAGATCGCCCTGCACACCGACCACTGCCCCAAGGACAAGCTCGACGGCTTCGTCCGGCCGCTGCTGGAGATCAGCCGGCAGCGGGTCGCCGAGGGCCGCGAGCCGCTGTTCCAGTCCCACATGTGGGACGGCTCCGCGGTGCCCCTGGAGGAGAACCTGCAGATCGCCCGTGAGCTGCTCGAGCAGTGCCGCCAGGCCAACGTCGTCCTCGAGATCGAGGTGGGGGTCGTCGGCGGCGAGGAGGACGGCGTGGTGGGCGAGATCAACGAGAAGCTCTACACCACGCCGGAGGACGCCATCGCCACCGTCGAGGCGCTCGGCACCGGCGAGAACGGCCGCTACCTCACCGCGCTGACCTTCGGCAACGTGCACGGCGTGTACAAGCCGGGCAACGTCAAGCTGCGCCCGGAGATCCTCAAGGCCGCGCAGGAGGCGGCCGGTGAGCGGACCGGTGTCGAGCGGCCGTTCGACCTCGTCTTCCACGGCGGGTCCGGCTCGACCGCCGAGGAGATCGCCACCGCCTGCGACTACGGCGTCGTCAAGATGAACGTCGACACCGACACCCAGTACGCCTTCACGCGGCCGGTCGCCGACCACATGTTCCGCAACTACGACGGCGTGCTGAAGGTCGACGGCGAGGTCGGCAACAAGAAGCAGTACGACCCGAGGGCGTGGGGCAAGGCCGCCGAGGCCGGTATGGCGGCCCGGGTCGTCGAGGCCTGCCAGCACCTGCGCTCGGCGGGCCGGCGGATGCGCTGAGCGCCGTGCCGGTCAGGCCGGGTCGTCGGACGGCGTCGTCGGGTCGACACCTGGGTCGGTGTCGGTGACGTCGAGCACCTCGCGGATCGCGGTGACGTCGATGAGGAACCGGACCAGGTCCGGCGGGCGGATCAGCACCAGCCGCCCCTCGCAGCGCGACGCCAGCCGAGCGAGGAACGCCACGCCGGTGGAGTCCATGAACGACACGTACCGGGCGTCCACCTCCACCGGCCGGCCGGCGTCCTCCGCCTCCGCGGCTGCCTCGATGAGGTCCGGTCCGAGCTCGGCGTCGATCTCGCCGGTGAGCACCACCCTGGTCTTGCGGCCGCCGAGGATGACGTGCACCGACCCCGGGTCCGCCGGACGACCGGAGGACCCGGTGGCGTCGCCGCCGAGGGGCGTCCCGCTGGTGTTACCGTCCCGCACCGTGCCTCCCGGACCCCCTCGACGGCCCCACTGCGGAGCCGTCACCACGGACCAGTCGGAACGCTAGACGATCGGAGCCGCGCGTGGCCAAGCGAGTCCGGGACGGTCTCGAGGACGTCGTCAGCCGGCTGACCAGCCTCGTCCAGGAGCAGGACGCCGCGGTGCTCGTCCTGGACGCCGCCTCCGGGCTGGTCGTGCACGTCAACCGTCGCGCCGCCGCGATGGCCGGGGACGTCGCCGTCCCGCTCGCCGTCGAGGAGTGGCGCCGTCGCGCCGGGCTCACCACCGGCGACGCCGCCGCCTGGGACCGCGCCGTCCGCGGGGAGGCGGTCAGCGCAGCGCTGGACGGCTGGCGGCTGGACGCCGCGCCTCTGGACCGGGCCGGGGGCGGCGCGGCCGGGTCGGTGCTCGTCGTCCTGGTCCCGGCCTCCGCCTCGGATCTGCCGGCCGTGGACGTCCCGGCGTCCACCCCGGACGCCGACGGCGCAGCGGGTGCCCAGCTCGCCGACGAGCGCCGGGCCCGGCAGCGGCTCGCGGTGCTCGTCGACGTCGCCGAGGCGGCCGTCGAGCTCGACTCCCCGCTGGCCCTCCAGCGGGTCGCGGACGTCCTCACCCCGCGCGTGGTGCCGTGGTGCGCCGTCCTGGTCGCCGACGGGCACGTGCGGGTCGTGGCCACCGCCGGGGACGTCCCCCCGCCCGGGCGGGACGCGGCCGGGCTGCCGCGCCCCGCGGAGACCGACCCGGCCGCCGACCCGGTGGCCGGCCAGCTGGTCGGCCTCACCACCGGTCCGCTGCGGGTCGTCGGGCACGCCCGGTACCCGGACGGGACCCTGACCCGCTGGCTGGAGACCCAGCTGTGCCTGCACGTGGAGCCGGACGTCGTCCCGCCGGGGGAGTGCCTGAGCCTGCCGGTCCCGGGACGGCGCGGCGTCCTCGGCCTGCTCGTCGTCGGCATCCCGGACGGCGGGCTCGCGGACGACGACCTCGCCCTGCTCCAGGAGTCCGCCCGGCGGGTGGGGCTGTCGCTGGAGAACGCCCGGCTCTACGCCCGGGAGCACCAGCTCGCCGAGACCTTGCAGCGCACGATGCTGCCCGAGCAGTCCGGGGTGCCCGGCCTCGACGTCTGGTCGTTCTACGCCCCCAACCTCGACCACGCCCAGGTGGGTGGTGACTGGTACGACGTCCTGCAGATGGGCCCGGACGCCGTCGGTCTCGTCGTCGGCGACGTCGTCGGCCACGACGTCGAGGCGGCCGCGGCCATGGGCCAGCTGCGCTCCGTCGTGCGCGCGTACGCCTACGAGGCCGACGACCCCGGTCAGGTGCTCATGCGGGTGGACCAGCTCGTCACCGGGATGCGGATCCCCCGCTCGGCCAGCCTCGTCCTGGTGACGCTGGCACGGGTGGACGAGGGAGTGTGGGAGCTGCAGTGGTCGCGGGCCGGCCACCTGCCGCCGCTGCTCGTCAGCGGCGGTGAGGTGGCGGTGCTCTCCGAGGGCGGTGGGACGCTCGTCGGTGTCGGCGACCGACCCCGGCACACCGGCTCGCGCACCCTCGGGCCCGGGGACGTCCTCGTGCTGTACACCGACGGGCTCATCGAGCGTCGGTCCCGCCCGCTGATGGACGGGCTGCAGATGCTCCGCGAGGTGTGCGCCGACCTCACGGCGACCGACGCCGCGGGCATCGGCGAGGAGCTGCTCGCCGCGCTCGGCGACGAGCCGGAGGACGACATGGCCGTGGTGGTGCTGAGGGTTCCCGAGGACGACACGACCGCGGTCGTCCCCGGCGACGGGCCCCGGCAGCGACGCTGGCAGCTGCCGGGCGACCCCTCGTCCATCGGCCGGGCGCGGCACCTCACCGTGCAGGCCTGCCGGGCGTGGTCCCTGGGCTGCGCGTCCGAGGCCGAGCTCGTCGTCTCCGAGCTGGTCGGCAACGCCGTGCTGCACGGCTGGGGTCCGGTGGGTCTGCGGCTGCGCCACGGCGCCCGCGGTCTCGTCATCGAGGTCGACGACGCGAACCCGGCGCCGCCGTCCGCCGTCGAGGCAGCGGACCGTGGGGTCGGTGGGTACGGCCTGCACGTCGTGCAGCGGCTCGCCGAGTGGGGCTGGCACCGGTCGGGCGCGGGGAAGACCGTCTGGGCCAGGGTGCCGGACCGGGTCTGAGTCCTTCGGCCGGCGCATCCCTCAGCCGCGCTCGACCCGCCAGGGTCCGGCCGCGGCCGTGTCGGTGCTGCCGCAGTGGTGCTCGTCGTCGATCCTGAACAGGTCCAGCACCCCGCACACCTCGAGCACGAACCGATCCCGCTCGGACACCCCCCGCAGCACCGTCACCCCACCGCGTCGTCCCAGTGCGTCGGCGAGCGAGATGAGAAAGGCGGCGCCGGTGGAGTCGAGGAACGTCGTCCGGCACATGTCCACGACGAGCAGCTGGCGGCGCAGCCCGCTCACCCTGGCGGCGATCTCGGGGAACTGGTCTCGCTCGGCCAGGTCGAGGTCCCCGACCACGGTGAGCACCGTCGACGTCGACGACGACTCCAGCTGGATCACGACCCGGCCCTCCACGGTGCGGCAGCGCTCCCGCCGCGGGCCTCGGAGCCACCTCGGCGGAGTGTCACGGTAACCCTCGGTGCACGATGGGTGCATGTCCACCGCTGGCGAGAACCTGCTGGGCGGCCCGCCGCCCACCCTGCTGCCCGAGGACCACCCCGACACCGAGGTCGCCCGTGCCCTGGCCGGTGACGCGTCCCCGCTCGAGCTGGCCGCCTCGCACCCGGCGTCCAGCCTGGCGTGGGCCGTGCTCGCCGAGCAGGCCCTGGCCGACGGGCGGGAGGTCGAGGCCTACGCGTACGCCCGGACCGGGTACCACCGCGGGCTCGACGCGTTGCGGCGCGCCGGCTGGCGCGGCCACGGACCGGTCCCGGCCTCGCACGAGCCGAACCGCGGCTTCCTGCGGGCCCTGGCCGCGCTGGGCCGGGCAGCCGCCGCGATCGGGGAGGACGACGAGGCGCAGCGGGTCGCGGCGTTCCTGCTGGACTGCGACCCGACGTTCACCGGCTGACCGCCGGCCTCACACCCGCAGCGCCCAGGCGCCGGGCTCGACCGTCCACGTCCGCTGGTCGAACGGTCCGGAGACCTCGCCGTCGGTGTCGACGGGGAACGGCTCGCCGTCGGTCACCTCGACGGTGACCCGGCGGGCGCGGGCCCGGCGGACGTCGTCCCGCTCGACGTGCTCGCCGCGGCGCAGCGCCAGGGCGTAGCCGACCCGGGCCAGCGGTCCGGTGGCCGTGGCGACGACGACGTCCGCCAGCCCGTCGTGGGGGTCGGCGTCCGGGGCCAGCGGAGTGCCGCCGCCGATCGACGAGCCCAGCCCGACGGCCACCATGAGCACCGGCTCGGTCCCGTCGTGAAGCACGACGTCGTCCGCGGCCACCCGCAGGTGCCAGCCGTCGGCGGCGACCCCCGCCCGCAGCGCGCCGACGGCGTAGCCGGCCCGGCCGAGCAGTCCCTTGGCGTCCTCGGCGCGGGCGGCCGCCTCGGCCCCGACGCCGACGTGGACGGCGTTGACGGCGATCGTGCCGTCGTCCGCGCGAAGCAGCTCCAACGGGGTCGGCGAGCCGGTGAGCGCCCGGCGCGCCGCCGCGGCCGGGTCCTCCAGCGGCAGCCCGAGCGCGCGGGCGACGTCGTTGCCGGTGCCCAGCGGCACCAGGCCGATCGGACGGTCCGGGCCGAGCCGGCCGAGGGCGTCCAGCCCGGCCACGCAGGCCGACAGCGTCCCGTCCCCACCGAGCAGGACGAGCTGTCGCTCGCCGAGCACCTCGAGCGCGGCGCGCAGCTCGCCGGTGTCCGCCGGGACGACGAGCTCGACGTCGGCGAGGGCCCGCAGGGCGACGGCGGCCTCGGCGAGCGTCTCCTCCTGCGCCGACCCGGCAGCCGGGTTCGCCAGGGCGAGGACCTCGGGCCGCGGCGGTGACCCGGTGCCGCGGGTCGCCGGGTCCAGTGGTCGCGTCCGGTCCGCGGGGGTGTGGCTCACGTGTCCTCCGGTAGCCTCGCTGGGCGGTTGGTCCGTTCTCGTCGTCCAGGAAAGCAGGTATCCCGATGCCCGGCATCGTGCTCGTCGGCGCCCAGTGGGGTGACGAGGGCAAGGGCAAGGCGACGGACGCCCTGGGCGCCCGGGTCGACTACGTCGTGAAGTTCAACGGCGGCAACAACGCCGGCCACACCGTCGTGGTCGGTGGCGAGCAGTACGCGCTGCACCTGCTGCCGGCGGGGATCCTCACCCCGGGGGTCACGCCCGTCATCGGCAACGGCGTCGTCGTCGACCTCGCCGTCCTGTTCGAGGAGATCGACGCGCTGACCGCCCGGGGCGTCGACTGCTCCGCGCTGCAGGTCTCGGCCAACGCGCACATCATCGCCCCCTACCACCGGGTGATCGACAAGGTCGGTGAGCGGTTCCTCGGCAAGCGCCGGATCGGGACCACCGGCCGGGGGATCGGCCCGGCCTACGCGGACAAGATGAACCGGGTCGGCGTCCGGGTGCAGGACCTGTTCGACGAGCACATCCTGCGGCAGAAGGTCGAGGGGGCGCTCGACCAGAAGAACCACCTGCTGGTCAAGGTGTACAACCGGCGGGCCATCACGGTCGACGAGGTCGTCGAGGAGCTGCTCTCCTACACCGACCGGCTGGCGCCCATGGTCCGGGACACCGCCCTGGAGCTGCACCGGGCCCTGGGCCGGGGCGACACCGTGCTGTTCGAGGGCGGGCAGGCCACGCTGCTGGACGTCGACCACGGCACGTACCCGTTCGTCACGTCGTCCAACGCCACCGCCGGCGGTGCCTGCACCGGCACGGGCGTGCCGCCGAACTCGATCGACCGGGTGATCGGGGTCGCCAAGGCGTACGTCACCCGGGTCGGGGAAGGGCCGTTCCCGACCGAGCTGCACGACGAGTGGGGCCAGCGGCTGCGGGAGGCCGGCGGCGAGTACGGCACGACGACGGGCCGGCCACGGCGGTGCGGCTGGTACGACGCGGTCGTCGCCCGGTACTCCGCGCGGATCAACGGGATCACCGACCTCGTGCTGACCAAGCTCGACGTGCTGACGGGCATCGAGCGGATCCCGGTGTGCGTCGGCTACCGGGTCGACGGTCGGCTCGTCGAGGAGATGCCGTTCTCGCAGAGCGACGTCCACCACGCCGTGCCGCAGTACGAGTACCTCGAGGGGTGGACCGAGGACGTCAGCGGTGCCCGCGTCTTCGAGGACCTGCCGCCGGCCGCGCAGCGCTACGTGCTGGCGGTGGAGGAGCTCAGCGGGGCGCGGATCTCCGCGATCGGGGTCGGGCCGGAGCGTGAGCAGACCGTCGTCCGGCACGACCTGCTGGGCTGACGGTAGGCGGCTGACCACAGCACGCTGACGGCTAGCGCGCTGACCAAAGCCCCTTGCCGCTGCGCGCCTGCGGCGTAGCGTGGATGCAGAGGGCGCCGCGCCCCTCCCGCTGGAGGTGGTCACCGTGAGCAGTCGCGCACGACTCGTCGTCCCGATCGGGGTGGACGACCTCTACTCCTGGCTCCACGACGTCGGCAACTGGCCGCAGTTCCTCGAGGGACTGGAGGCCGTGGAGCCGCTCGGCTACCACCGTTACCGCTGGCAGGTGACGTTCGGACGGCGTCCCGGCACCTGCGACGTCGTCGTCTCGGTCGATCCCCAGGAGCACCGCTTCTCCTGGCGGCACCTGGCCGGCACCCCGTTCGACGGGACGATCCGGCTGACGCCGGTGACCGAGGACCGGACCCAGGTCGACCTCGTCGTCGACGTCAAGCCGCTCGACCTGCTCGACGGGGTCGTCGACCTCGGCGGCCGGGACGACTGGATGGCGGAGCGGGACCTGCAACGGCTCCGGGACGTCGTGGCGGCCCGCGGCGCGCTGCGCCGGGACGGCGAGGCCGTCTGACCCGTCGGCGGTAGGTTCGCCGGCGTGAAGGTCCTCGTCGTCGGGTCAGGTGCCCGCGAGCACGCCCTCGTCCGAGCTCTCGGCCTCGACCCGCAGGTGGACGCCGTCGTCGCGGCCCCCGGCAACCCCGGTATCGCCCAGGTCGCGCGGTGCCGCGACGTGCACCCGGCCGACGGTGCGGCCGTGGCCGCGCTGGCACAGGAGGAAGCGGCCGACCTCGTCGTCGTCGGTCCCGAGGCGCCGCTCGTCGCCGGGGTCGCGGACGTCGTCCGGGAGCGTGGGATTGCCTGCTTCGGGCCCAGCGCCCCGGCCGCTCGCCTGGAGGGGTCGAAGGCCTTCGCCAAGGAGGTGATGGCCGCGTCCGGCGTGCCGACCGCCATGGCGCACGTGTGCACCACCGGCGCCCAGCTCGACGACGCCCTCGACGCGTTCGGAGCGCCCTACGTCGTCAAGGCCGACGGGCTCGCCGCCGGCAAGGGGGTCCTCGTCACCGACGACCTCGCGGCGGCGCGCGACCACGGGCTGTCGTACCTGGACCGCCCGGACGGCGCGGTGGTCGTCGAGGAGTACCTCGACGGACCGGAGGTGTCGCTGTTCTGCGTCAGCGACGGCGACACCGTCGTCCCGCTCGACCCGGCACAGGACTACAAGCGGCTCGGCGACGGCGACACCGGGCCGAACACCGGGGGCATGGGGGCGTACTCGCCGCTGCCGTGGGCGCCCGAGTCGCTCGTCGACGACGTCGTCGAGCGGGTCGCGCAGCCCGTCGTCGACGAGATGCGCCGGCGCGGGACCCCGTTCACCGGACTGCTCTACTGCGGCCTCGCGCTGACCTCCCGCGGGCTGCGGGTGGTGGAGTTCAACGTCCGGTTCGGTGACCCGGAGACCCAGGTCGTGCTGGCGCGGCTGGCCAGCCCGCTCGGCGTCGTCCTGCACGCCGCGGCGACCGGCGGGCTCGCCGACCTCGGCCCGCTGCGCTGGCACGACGAGGCGGCCGTCACCGTCGTCCTGGCCGCGGCGGGCTACCCCGGCGCCGTGCGGACCGGCGACGTCGTCGACGGCGTGGACGACGCGGCCGCACTGGACGGCGTGCACGTCCTGCACGCCGGCACCGCCACCGACGCACAGGGCCGGCTGGTGACCGCCGGCGGTCGGGTGCTGTCCGTCGTCGGGGTGGGCGCGGACCTCGAGGAGGCCCGACGCCGTGCCTACGCCGGGGCCGACCTCATCACCTGGGACGGCGTCCAGCTCCGCCGCGACATCGCCCTCCCCCGCTGACTCCCCAACCCCTTCGTGATCATGCAATCCCGCCACCCCGCACAGTCCTCCCCCCTGCCGTGATCATGCAATCCCGCCACCCTCAGGCGGTGCCGCAGGCCTCCTGGACCCACGCGGCGAGGTCGGCGGACTGCTGCACCCGGCTCGGCTCGTGCACGTACATCATGTGCCCGGCCTCGTAGTAGGCGAAGGAGACGTTGTCCCGCAGCTCGGCCGGGATCCGCAGGTGCGCCACCGCGTACTCGGCGGCGTGGTAGGGCGTCGCGCCGTCGTGGTACCCGCAGGCGATGTGCACCTTGAGGTGCCGGTTGGCCCGCATCGCCTGGGCCAGCTTCCCGGTGACCGACACCCCCCGGCCCTGGAACTCCTCGTAGGACCACGGCTGCACCCGGTCGGTGAGGATCTCGTAGGGCAGGTCGTTGCGGTACTCCAGCGTCGAGCGCACGTAGTGGTTGAACGCCGCCGCGTACGGGCCGTGGATGGCCAGGTAGGACGGGTCGTGCTCCATCCGCTCGCCGGCGTTGTCGGGGTCCCAGCCGGTGAAGCGGCCGTCGAGCCGGCCGACGGTCAGCCGACGTGAGCGCAGCAGCTCCGTGAAGAAGCGCAGGTGCTCGATCCGCAGGTCGGCGCGGTCCACGTACTCCTCGCTCAACCCGCTGAGGCGGGCGATCCGGGCGACGTGCTCGGCCCGGGTCCTGTCGTCCAGCCGGCTGCCCTGCGCGAGCGCCCACGGGTAGCGTCCGGCGGCGTAGTGCTCGGCCTCCTCCAGGACGTCGCGCAGCGGCCGGTCGCCGTGCAGGCCGTGGTAGTGCGCGATCGCCGCGTACGTCGGCAGGAACAGCGGGTACGGCGTCTCGTTGCCCTCGGTGAACCGGATGGTCCCCATGTCGAGCACGGCCGAGATGAGCGCGATCCCGTTGAGGTACATGCCGTAGCGGCTCTGCAGGTGCTCGGCGAGCGCCGCAGCGCGCAGCGTGCCGTAGGACTCCCCGGCAAGCAGTTTCGGGCTCAGCCACCGGTCGTTGCGCGTCGTCCACAGCCGGATCACCTCACCGACGGACTCCAGGTCGCCGGTGTAGCCGTGGAAGTCCTTCGGGCTGCCGTCCTGCACGGGCCGGGAGTAGCCCGTGGACACCGGGTCGATGAAGACGAGGTCCGCAACCGCGAGCAGGGTCTCGGCGTTCTGGGTCAGCCGGTACGGCGGGGGCAGCAGCTCGCCGGCGTCACCCATGAGGACGCGGCGGGGTCCGAGGAGCCCGAGGTGCAGCCACACGGACGACGACCCCGGGCCGCCGTTGAAGGCGAACACCACCGGCCGCCCGGCCGGGTCCGCGCCGTCCAGGGTGTAGGCGGTGAGGAACACCTCCGCGGTCGGGCGGTGCCCCTTGAAGGTTCCGTCCTCGAGCACCTCCTTGCGCAGGACGATGCGTCCGGCGGTCGCCGTGTAGGCGAGGGTGCCGGACGGCGTGTCGACGGTGTGCGCCGTCGTCACCAGGTCGTCGGACGGCGTTGGGTGGGCGTCGGTGGTGGGGCTCTCATTCGTCTCGTCAGCCACGCGCCGACCCTAACCAGCCCCCGCAGTAGGTGCTTAGCCCGGATAACCGGTGGACGGCCACTCCGTCCGGCGGTCAGGGTGGAGTCATGGACATCACGGACTACCAGCGCCAGGAGGACATCTGGGACGCCGAGGCTGCTCGGGCTTACGACACCCCGGGCAGCGGGATGTTCGCGCCCGAGGTCCTGGGACCGACTGTCGACCGCCTTAGCGGCCTCGCAGGTGGGGGCCGCGCGCTGGAACTGGCGATCGGCACCGGAAGGGTCGCAATCCCGTTGGCCGAGCGCGGCGTGCCGGTGACGGGCATCGAGCTCTCCCAGGCGATGGTGGACCGCTTGCGCGAGAAGGTGGACGACGCGGCTCTTCCGGTGGTGCTCGGCGACATGGCCAGCGCGCGTGCACCAGGGGCATTCACCCTCGTCTACCTCGTGTACAACACGATCTCCAACCTCGTGACCCAGGCCCAGCAGGTCGCGTGCTTCCGCAACGCGGGGCGGCATCTGGTGCCGGGCGGTCGCTTCGTCGTCGAGCTCGAGGTGCCCGGCCTACGGGTCTTGCCCCCTGGGCGCGAGGCGGTGGTTTGGCACCACGAGCCCGGCTACCTCGGCCTGGACACCTACGACGTCGTCGCCCAGCGGCTGGTGTCGCACCACATCCGTTTCGGCGAGGGTCGACAGGCACGGATCGCGCGAGGACCTCACCGCTACGTCTGGCCCGCCGAGATGGACCTCATGGCGCAACTGGCCGGCCTCGAGCTGGAGTCACGCCACGCCGACTGGCAGGCCACCGAGTTCACCGCGGACTCGGCGTCCCACGTCTCGGTCTACCGCTTGCCGGGCGGCTGATGTCACGGCCGAACCTGGACCCGTCGTCGGGACGGGCCGCCGCCGGGCCCGTCGTGAGAGCGGCCGCCGCCAGCACGGCGGCGAGTACAGCGAGGACGGCGTGGCGACGGTTGCCCATGTCGGCTCCTTCGAGGTTCCCCGAGGAGTCGATCACAGCACGTCAGCCGCGGGAGCGGCCACCGGTTGGGCCGGATGCGCCAAGGCGGCGGAGCGGCGGCTCGGTCGCGGGAGGCTGGCGCCGTTCCGGGAGCTCAGCGAGCAGCTCGCTGGTCGCCTGGGCGATCCGCTGGACGGCGCGGTCGACGGCGTCCTGTGTTCGCGGTGAGGCCGACGACAGGCCACCGACCTTGCGCACGTACTGCAGCGCGGCAGCGCTGATCTCCTCCTGGGTGGCAGGGGGGTCCAGCCCTCGGAGGGCGGTGATGTTGCGGCACATGGAACCGAGGCTACGGCCGCTCTCCTCATGTCAGCGACGGTCGCAGGTGAGGGTTGCGTTCCAGCCACCGAGTGACGAGGCGGTCGAGGGCTGGTTGCCAGGGAGGTGGTGGGACGTGGGGTGATCGCCCGTCGGGCGGGTGCCAGACGACTCTGTTTCCCACGAGCTCGCCGCGCCAGCCCTGCCGGTGCACCAGGCGGTGGTGGAAGCCGCACAGGCAGCAGCCGTTGCGTTCGCTGGTGGGTCCGCCACCGCGGTAGGAGGTCAGGTGGTGCAGGTCGCACCAGGAGGCAGGCCGGGTGCAGCCGCCGAAGGTGCATCCGCGGTCGCGTTCGATGATCGCGGCGCGGATCCGGGGCGGGAACGCGTACACCGTCTGGCCGACGTCCAGTGGCTGGCCGGCGCCGTCGACCAGGACTGGGACGATCTCGCCGTCGCAGGCCAGCATCCGCACCGTCTCCAGGCTGACGGGGTGCCCGCAGGACAGCGTTCCGCCGTCCACCCCGGGCACGCCTGGTCCGAGCAGCAGCGCCGGCAGCGTGGTGGACACCACGAGCCGGGGGCGGGGCCGGGCGGCCGGCTCGCCGTCCCGGCCGGCAAGAGCCCGTTCGCAGATGTGCACCAGTGCATCGGCCAGGCGCTGGCGGGCCGGGCGCTGGTCCGGGACGCCCTCGACCGCCGGGTGCGGTGCGGCGTGCGCGGTCAGCGCGTCGTGCACGGTCTGCCCGGCGACTGGGTCCAGCGTGCCGGAGAGCCACCAGGTGCCGTCGTCGTCCTGGCTCATCGCGAACGCGTTCGTGCGGGTCTGGGCGTCCTCGTCGCGGGCCATCTGGTCGTCGGCGTCCGGGTCCAGCCGGGCGCGCAGCCGGTGCCCGACGCGGGCCAGGCGCCGCGGGTCCAGGGTCTCGGCGTGCTCCAGGAGGAACTGCTCGGCCTCGGCCCGGGTGACGTCGTCCACCCCCGGCGCCAGCCGGTCGACGTGCGGTGCACCACCTGGGCGTGGTCCAGGGTGATCGCTCCGGCCGCCAGCCGGCCTGCGGTGACGGTCAGCGGCCCGTCCAGCGCGGCGGCCAGCGCTACCCGGGCACCGGCCTTCTCCGGTCGGGTGTTGGTCGCGTGGGCGAACCACTCCGCCGTGCTGGCCGCCCCGGACGGCGCTCCCACGTCCCGCCGGTCGGCCTCTGCCAGTAACCGCAGCCGCGCTGCTTCCAACGTGGAGGCGACCGCCTCCAGCGTCACCACCGCGTCACGCACCTGCGCGTCCGAGCAGCGCCACCACTGCGCCGCGGCCGCCTCGGTCACGGCGCGCTGCACCTCGGCGACCACCTCGCCGGGATGCGGGGCCGTTCCCTCGACCATGACTCGAACATACATTCGACCGCCGACAGTCCGCTCTCGTCGTCCACAGGCTTGCGGTGGCAGTCACTTGCGGTGGCAGCCAACAGCGCTGAGGCGTCCGCCACTGGGAGCCGGAGCCGACGCAGCTCCTACGGCGTGTTAGGCGCCTCCACCACAGAATGCTGCGCTCAGCACGGCTCGACCGGCGTGTCGCGCCACCAACCCAGCATTCTGCGAGGCGATGGGTGGCGGGATTGCATGATCACGGATTGGGCGTGCAGGGTGGCGGGATTGCATGATCACCAAGAGGGGGTGTGGCTGGTCGTGAACGGCGTGCGACGATCGGCCGCGTGACGCCCGCCACCGCAGCACCCGCCCTCCCCGGCTGGCGGCACGTCTACTCCGGCAAGGTCCGTGAGCTCTACGTCGACGAGAGCGACGACTCCCGCGTCCTCGTCGTCGCCAGCGACCGGATCAGCGCCTACGACCACGTGCTCGCCACTCCCATCCCGGACAAGGGCGCCGTCCTCACCGCGCTGACGCTGTGGTGGCTCGAGCGCCTCGACGTGCCAAACCACCTGCTCAGCACCGACGTCCCGGCCGCGGTCGCCGGCCGCGCCATGGTCTGCAGGCGGCTCGAGATGGTGCCGGTCGAGTGCGTCGCCCGCGGGTACCTCACCGGCTCCGGGCTCGCGGACTACCGGGCCACCGGGGCCGTCTGCGGCGTCGAGCTGCCGCCAGGTCTGGACGACGGCAGCCGGCTGGAGGCGCCGATCTTCACCCCGGCGACGAAGGCCGCGCTCGGCGAGCACGACGAGAACGTCACCTTCGCCGTCGTGGCCTCCCAGGTCGGCGCTGAGCTGGCCGAGCAGCTCCGCCGCCTCACGCTGGACGTCTACGCCACCGCCGAGGCGCTCGCTCGCGACCGGGGCGTCATCGTCGCGGACACCAAGCTGGAGTTCGGTTTCGACCCCGACGGCGTCCTCACCCTCGGCGACGAGGTGCTGACCCCGGACTCCAGCCGGTTCTGGCCGGCCGACCAGTGGCAGCCGGGTCGCGCCCAGCCCAGCTTCGACAAGCAGTACGTGCGGGACTGGCTGACCAGCCCAGCCTCCGGCTGGGACCGGGCGTCCGACGTCCCGCCCCCGCCCCTGCCGAATGACGTCGTCGAGCGGACCCGCGCCCGCTACGTCGAGGCCTACGAGCGGATCACCGGTCACCGCTGGCGCTGAGCCGGACGGCGCCCTGACCGCGCAGGTCGCGGACCTCACCCCCGCCGTAGGCGGCGAGCTGGCGCAGGTACAGGCCGCGGCCGGTCTCGTTGAGCAGCCCGTCGTGGACCGGCACGAGCGTCGGCGCTCCCACTGCGCGGGCGAATGCCGCGGTCTCCTTGAACGCGCACCACGGGGCGTTGAGCGGGACGGCGAGCACGTCGACGCCGTCCGGGACGTCCTCGTAGGCGTCGCCGGGGTGGAACAGCGTCGGCTCCCCGTCGGCGGACAGCAGCAGCCCGACGTTGCCGATCCGCGGGATCTCCGGGTGGATCTCGGCGTGCCGGCCGCCGCGGCCGGCGACCGTCAGCTCGCCGACCCGTACCTCGTCACCGGGGTGCAGCGGCTCGGCGGCGATGCCGACCTTGGCCATCTCGGCCGCCAGGGCCGGCTCGGTGAGCAGTCGCGCCTCCCCGTTCGCCTCGAGCAGCTGCGGGAGCTTCTCCTCGTCGACGTGGTCCGGGTGGGCGTGGGTGATCAGGACGGCGTCCAGTGCGGTGAGCGTCTCCCAGCCGGTGGCGAAGGTGCCCGGGTCGATGAGCACCCGGGCCCCGGCGGACTCGACGAGCAGGCAGGCGTGGCCGATGTGCGTGACGCGCATGGGACCACCCTGCCCCCCGCCCGGTAGCCTGAGCAACGCCCCGCCCCTCCTCCTCCCCGGAGCGCCTCACCATGGGACGTGTCGTCGTCGACGTCATGCCGAAGCCAGAGATCCTCGACCCGCAGGGCAAGGCGGTGGCCGCCGCGCTGGCCCGGTTGGGGTACGGCCAGTTCACCGGCGTCCGCCAGGGCAAGCGGTTCGAGCTCGAGGTGGACGGCGAGGTCACCGACGAGCACCTGGCCGCGGCGCGGGACGCCGCGGCCACCCTGCTGAGCAACCCCGTCATCGAGGACGTCGTCCGGGTGGCGGCCGAGCAGGTCCGGGCCGGCCGCTGATGCGGGTCGGCGTCGTCACCTTCCCCGGATCCCTGGACGACCGGGACGCCGCCCGCGCCGTCCGCGCGGCCGGCGCCGACCCGGTGCCGCTGTGGCACGGGGACGACGACCTGCGAGGCGTCGACGCCGTCGTCCTACCGGGCGGGTTCTCCTACGGCGACTACCTGCGCTGCGGGGCCATTGCGCGGTTCGCTCCGGTGATGGAGCCGCTGGTGCGCGCCGCCGAGGGCGGGCTGCCGGTGCTGGGCATCTGCAACGGGTTCCAGGTGCTGTGCGAGGCGCACCTGCTGCCAGGGGCGTTGATCCGCAACGACTCCCGGTTGTTCGTCTGCACCGACCAGCGGCTGCGCGTGGAGCGGGTGGACACCCCGTGGACCACCGGGTTCACCGCCGGGGAGGAGATCGTCGTCCCGCTGAAGAACGGTGAGGGCGGCTACGTCGCCGACGAACGGACCCTCGACCAGCTCGAGGACGAGGGGCGGGTCGTCGTCCGCTACGTCGGCAGCAACCCCAACGGCTCCTACCGTGACATCGCCGGCGTCAGCAACGCCCGCGGCAACGTCGTCGGCCTCATGCCGCACCCCGAGCACGCCATCGACGACGTCTTCGGCCCGGGCGCCGCCGGCCTGCGGTTCTTCACCTCCCTCGTCGGCGCCGCGCTCGAGCAGGCGGTGTCCGCGTGAGCAGGGTCGACACGGTGGCCGTCGCCGCCACCACCCCGGACGTCGAGCAGCCGTTCACCGAGCTGGGCCTCACCGAGGACGAGTACGGCCGGATCCGGGAGATTCTCGGCCGCCGACCGACGTCCGCCGAGCTGGCGATGTACTCGGTGATGTGGAGCGAGCACTGCTCCTACAAGTCCTCCAAGGTGCACCTGCGCCAGTTCGGCGAGAAGACCACCGACGAGATGCGCGCCAGGCTGCTCGTCGGCATCGGGGAGAACGCAGGCGTCGTCGACATCGGGGACGGCTGGGCGGTCACGTTCAAGGTCGAGAGCCACAACCACCCCTCGTTCGTCGAGCCGTACCAGGGCGCGGCCACCGGGGTCGGCGGGATCGTCCGCGACATCCTGGCGATGGGAGCCCGCCCGGTCGCCGTGATGGACCAGCTGCGGTTCGGCGCGATCGACCACCCGGACACGGCCCGCGTCGTCCACGGCGTCGTCGCCGGCGTCGGCGGCTACGGCAACTGCCTCGGCCTGCCGAACATCGGCGGGGAGGTGGTCTTCGACCCCGTCTACCAGGGCAACCCGCTCGTCAACGCACTGTGCGTCGGCGCCCTGCGCCACGAGGACCTGCACGTCTCGGCCGCCACCGGCGCCGGCAACCTCGTCGTCCTGTTCGGCGCCCGCACCGGCGGCGACGGCATCGGCGGCGTCTCGGTGCTCGCCTCGGAGACCTTCGAGCAGAGCGGACCGAGCAAGCGGCCGAGCGTCCAGGTCGGGGACCCCTTCGCCGAGAAGGTGCTCATCGAGTGCTGCCTCGAGCTGTACCAGGCCGGCGTCGTCGTCGGCATCCAGGACCTCGGCGGCGCCGGGCTCTCCTGCGCGACGAGCGAGATGGCCAGCAACGGCGGGACCGGCATGCGGGTCCGCCTCGATGCTGTGCCGCTGCGGGACCCCTCGCTGGCGCCCGAGGAGATCCTCATGTCCGAGTCCCAGGAGCGGATGATGGCCGTCGTCCGGCCGCAGGACGCCGAGCGCTTCCTGGAGATCACCCGCAAGTGGGACGTCGAGGCGACCGTCATCGGCGAGGTCACCGACGACGACCGGCTCGTCGTCACCTGGCACGGGGACGTCGTCGTCGACGCCCCGCCGCGCAGCGTCGCCCACGAGGGCCCGGTCTACAACCGGCCGTTCGCCCGCCCCGCCGAGCTCGACGTCCTGCAGGCCGACCGGGCCGAGTCCCTGCCCCGCCCCACCACCGGCGAGGAGCTGCGCGCGACGCTGCTGCGCCTCGCCGGCTCCGCCAACCTGGCCGACCGGTCCTGGGTCACCGACCAGTACGACCGGTACGTGCTCGGCAACACCGCCCTGGCCATGCCGGACGACGCCGGCGTCGTCCGGGTGGACGAGGAGACCGGCCGCGGGGTCGCCCTGGCCACCGACTGCAACGGCCGCTACGTCCGGCTCGACCCGTACGCGGGCGCGCAGGCGGCGCTCGCCGAGGCCTACCGCAACGTCGCCACCGCCGGTGCCACCCCGATCGCCGTCACCGACTGCCTGAACTTCGGTTCACCGGAGGACCCGGGCGTGATGTGGCAGTTCGACGAGGCCGTGCGTGGCCTGGCCGACGGCTGCCGCGTCCTCGGCGTCCCGGTCACCGGCGGCAACGTCTCCTTCTACAACCAGACCGGCGACACCCCGATCCACCCCACCCCGGTGGTCGGCGTCCTCGGCGTGATGGACGACGTCACCCGGCGGACGCCGTCCGGCTGGGGCGCCGAGGGGCTGGCCCTGTACCTGCTGGGGACCACCCGGGAGGAGCTGTCCGGCTCGGAGTGGGCGTGGGTGGAGCACGGGCACCTCGGGGGCCGGCCACCAGTGGTCGACCTGGACGCCGAGCGGCGGCTCGGGGAGATCCTCGTCAACGCCTCGCGGGACGGCCTGCTGGACGCCGCGCACGACCTGTCCGACGGCGGGCTGGGGCAGGCGCTCGTGGAGGCGTCGCTGCGGTTCGGCGTCGGCGCCCGGGTCTGGCTGGACGAGGTGTGCGAGCGCGACGGCGTCGACCCGTTCGTCGCGCTGTTCGCGGAGTCCGCGGCCCGCGTGCTGGTCGCGGTGCCGCGCAGCGAAGAGGTGCGGTTCACCGACATGTGCAGCGCCCGCCGCTTCCCGCACGCGCGGATCGGGGTCACCGACGACTCCGGGGTCCTCGAGGTGCAGGGGCAGTTCGAGGTGCCGCTGGAGGAGCTGCGCGCGGCGTGGCAGTCGACGCTGCGGGTCGCCTTCGGGGACTGACGCCTACCGTTGCTCAGTGGTGTGAACCGAGAAGGAGAACCGCACGTGCTGGACGAGAAGCTCGAGCCGATCTACGCCGAGGTGCTGCGCCGCAACCCCGGGGAGGAGGAGTTCCACCAGGCCGTGCGTGAGGTGTTCGACTCCCTCGGCCCGGTGGTCGCCAAGCACCCCGAGTACGCGGACGCCGCGGTGCTCGAGCGGCTGTGCGAGCCGGAGCGGCAGATCATCTTCCGGGTGCCGTGGGTGGACGACACCGGGGCCGTCCAGATCAACCGCGGCTTCCGGGTCGAGTTCAACTCCGCGCTCGGGCCGTACAAGGGTGGTCTGCGCTTCCACCCGTCCGTCTACCTCGGGATCGTGAAGTTCCTCGGGTTCGAGCAGATCTTCAAGAACGCCTTGACCGGCATGCCGATCGGCGGAGGCAAGGGCGGGTCGGACTTCGACCCTCGTGGCCGCTCCGACGGCGAGGTGATGCGGTTCTGCCAGTCGTTCATGACCGAGCTCTACCGGCACCTCGGTGAGTACACCGACGTCCCGGCCGGTGACATCGGCGTCGGCGGCCGCGAGATCGGCTACCTGTTCGGCCAGTACAAGCGGATCACGAACCGGTACGAGTCCGGTGTCCTGACCGGCAAGGGACTCGCCTGGGGTGGCTCGCGGGTGCGGACCGAGGCCACCGGCTACGGCACCGTGCTGTTCACCCAGGAGATGCTGCGGACCCGCGGCGACGACCTCGAGGGCAGGCGGGTCGTCGTCTCCGGCTCCGGCAACGTCGCGATCTACGCGATCGAGAAGCTCGAGCAGCTCGGCGCGACCGTGGTGGCGTGCTCGGACTCCGACGGGTACGTCGTCGACGACGCCGGGATCGACCTCCAGCTGCTCAAGGAGATCAAGGAGGTCGAGCGTGGCCGGCTCACCGACTACGCCGAGCGGCGGGGCAGTCACCATGTTCCGGGTGGTCGGATCTGGGAGGTGCCGTGCGACGTGGCGCTGCCGTGCGCCACCCAGAACGAGCTCACCGGCAAGGACGCACGACTGCTGGTGGAGAACGGGGTGGTGGCGGTCGCTGAGGGCGCCAACATGCCGACGACTCCAGAAGGGATCCAGGTACTTCTCGAGGCCGGTGTGCTGTTCGGGCCGGGCAAGGCCGCGAACGCCGGCGGGGTCGCCACGAGCGCCTTGGAGATGCAGCAGAACGCCAGCCGCGACTCATGGACCTTCGAGCATGCCGAGGAGCGGCTCACTGAGGTCATGGTCGACATCCATGAGCGCTGCGCCGCCACCGCCGACGAGTACGGCGCACCCGGCAACTACGTGCTCGGGGCGAACATCGCCGGCTTCAAGCAGGTCGCCGACGCGATGCTCGCCTTCGGCGTGATCTGACCCACCTTTGACACCGCCCGCCAGAGGTGGCGGGACTGCATGATCACGGGGGGGCGGGGGTGGCGGGATTGCATGATCACGGGGGGGCGGGGGTGGCGGGATTGCATGATCACGGGTGGAGGAGGACCTTGACGGCACGACGCTCGTGCATGGCTCGGTAGGCCTCGGCGACGTCGTCGAGCGGCAGCTCGAGGTCGAACACGCGCCCCGGGTCGATCGCGCCGGACCACACGTCGTCCAGCAGCCGGGGCAGGTAGGCCCGGACCGGGGCCACCCCGCCACGCAGCGCGACGTTGCGACTGAACATGTCCCGGACCGGCACCTCGACGCCGTGCGGGACGCCGACGAACCCCACCGTGCCACCGGGGCGCACCGCCGCGAACGCCTGCTCCATCGCCGGGCCGGTGCCGACGCACTCCAGCACCGAGTCGGCGCCGGTGCCACCGGTGAGGTCGAGCACCTCCGCAGCCCCCTCGGCGCCGCGGGACTCGACGACGTCGGTCGCGCCGAACGCGCGGGCCAGCTCCTGGCGGGGCGCGTGCCGGCTCATCGCGATGATCCGCTCGGCACCCATCCGGGAGGCCGCGAGCACGCCGCACAGGCCGACCGCCCCGTCCCCGACGACGGCGACCGTGCCGCCCTCCCGGACCCCCGCCGCCAGGGCCGCGTGCCACCCGGTGCCCATGACGTCGGAGAGGGTCAGCAGCGAGGGCACGAGCGCGTCGTCCGGGACCTCGGGGGTGGCCACCAGGGTGCCGTCGGCGAGCGGCACCCGGGCCCGCTCGCCCTGGCAGGCGTCGGTGTCCCTGCCCCACGCCAGGTCCTCGCGGCACGAGGTCTGGACGCCGTTGCGGCAGTGGTCGCACACGCCACAGCTGATCGCGAACGGCGCGATGACGAAGTCGCCGGGGCGGACGGTGCGGACGGCGTCGCCGACCTCCTCGACGACGCCGACCATCTCGTGGCCGATCCGGCGCGGTGCGGTGACCCGGTTCTCCCCGCGGTAGGACCACAGGTCCGAGCCGCACACGCAGGTCGCGGTGATTCGGACGACGGCGTCGGTGGGCTGCTCGACCACGGGGTCCGGCACCTCGACCAGCCGGACGTCGAACGGGGCGTGGATCTCGGTGGCGCGCACGGCCCTCATCCTGCCCGGACAGGTGGAACTGGCACGATCCGGGGGCGTGCCACCTCGCCGCCGCACCGACCCGGACGCCGGACGGACCGCCGTCCGGGCCTGGCTCACCGACCCGGGGCTCGTCGACCGGTCCACCGTGGGCGTCGCCGTCCGCTGGACCCTGGAGCAGCTCGCGGACGCCGTCCCCGGCCGCAGCGTCGAGGTGCGGGTGCCGCCGTTCGGCGTCGTCCAGTGCGTCGAGGGACCCCGGCACACCCGCGGGACGCCGCCCAACGTCGTGGAGACCGACCCGACGACGTGGCTCGCGCTGGCCACCGGCCGGCTCACCTGGGCGCAGGCGGTCGCCGAGGGCCGGGTCAGCGCGTCCGGGCAGCGCGCCGACCTGACCGGCGCCCTGCCCGTCGCAGCCGCCGCGGCGCTGGGTACCGTCGAGCCGTGAGCCAGCGTGAGCCGACACCCGAGGAGCTGCGGGACGCCGTCCGCGGACGTCGCCGGCGCGAGCCCCGGTACGTGGCGTTCCTCGTCACCGGCGCGGTGGTCGGGGTGGTCGCGGCCGCGCTGCTGACGTTCCTGGGGGAACCGGGGCAGCAGTACACCCGCGCCTCGCTGTTCGGCTACCTCGCGACGATCCTCGGCGTGCTCGGCGGACTGGCGGCGGGAGCCGTCGCCGTCCTGCTCGCCCGGCGCGGCTGAACCACTCGGGGTCAGCGGACGCTCAGGACGAGCTCGTCGCCGGACCGCTCGAACCCCACCCGGGTGAAGTAGTCGTCGGCGTCGGTCATCCGGTCGTTCGCCACGAGCCGCCGGAAGCCGAGCTCGGAGAGCCGACCGCCGCGGCGGTACACGAACTTGCCGACGGAGAAGTCCCGGAACCGGGGGAGCACGTAGTCGAGCTCGACCCGGGCGGTGCCGTCCCCGGCGTCGGACAGCAGGACGACGCCGACGGTCTCGGTCTCCCGCAGGACGAGGAACGCCCAGCGGCCGGGGGCCGCGCCGTCCCAGACGAACCCCGGGTTGTGCTGCTCGATGTCGTCGGCGTGCCGGCGCAGCACGTACCGCAGGTAGTCCTCGCTCGGCCCCACCTCGACGACCTCGTAGGTGGTCTCGTCGTCGCGGGTCCCCAGCAGCCGGGACAGGTGGTAGACGTTGATCACCGCGATCGCGACGTTGACCGCTGCCATCGGCCACACGCCGATCATGGCGTTGTAGACCACGAGCACGAGCGACGCGACGAGGTTGAAGGTGCGGAACCGCAGCACGCGGGTCTGCCACAGCGACCAGACGAGCAGTGCGGAGCCAGCCCAGCCGACGATCTCGAGCCATGCCATGGGCCGCGATCGTAGGCGCCGTCCCGCTCGGTGACCTGCCCGGCCTGTGCGACGATGGGGCCGTGGCCCGCGGTGACGGCATGCTGACCCACGACCTGTTCCCCGGCGAGAAGGGGCCGCAGGACGCGTGCGGCGTCTTCGGTGTGTGGGCGCCCGGCGAGGAGGTCGCCAAGCTCACCTACTTCGGTCTGTACGCACTGCAGCACCGCGGGCAGGAGTCCGCGGGCATCGCGACGAGCAACGGCCGGCAGATCCTCGTCTACAAGGACATGGGCCTGGTGTCGCAGGTGTTCGACGAGGCCGCTCTCGGGTCGCTGCAGGGGCACGTCGGGATCGGGCACACCCGGTACTCCACGACCGGGGCGAGCCGGTGGGAGAACGCCCAGCCGACGCTCGGCGCCACCGCCGGTGGAACGGTGGCCCTCGCGCACAACGGCAACCTGACGAACACCCACGAGCTGCGAGACCTGGTCGAGGAGCTCTACGGCCGGGGGGCCCGCGGCGAGCTGGCCCGCGGCAACACGACCGACACCGCGCTCGTCACCGCCCTGCTCGCCGGGGACCCCGACCACACCCTCGAGGCGACGGCGCTGGAGGTCCTGCCCCGGCTGCGCGGTGCCTTCAGCCTCGTGTTCATGGACGAGCAGACGCTCTACGCCGCTCGCGACCCGCACGGCATCCGGCCGCTGGTCCTCGGCCGCCTGGAGCGGGGCTGGGTGGTGGCCAGCGAGACCGCCGCCCTCGACATCGTCGGCGCGAGCGTCGTCCGTGAGGTCGAGCCGGGTGAGCTGATCGCGGTGGACGCCGAAGGGCTCCGCGCCACCCGCTTCGCCGACGCGACGCCGACCGGGTGCGTCTTCGAGTACGTCTACCTGGCCCGGCCCGACACGACCATCGCCGGGCGCGCCGTCCACGAGGCGAGGGTGGAGATGGGCCGACGGCTGGCCGCCGAGTACCCGGTGGAGGCGGACCTCGTCATCCCCACCCCGGAGTCCGGGACGCCGGCCGCGATCGGCTACGCGGAGGCCTCCGGCATCCCGTACGGGCAGGGCCTGGTGAAGAACGCCTACGTCGGGCGCACCTTCATCCAGCCGAGCCAGACGATCCGCCAGCTCGGCATCCGGCTCAAGCTCAACCCGCTGCGGGACGTCATCCGGGGCAAGCGGCTCGTCGTCGTCGACGACTCCATCGTGCGCGGCAACACCCAGCGGGCGCTCGTGCGGATGCTGCGGGAGGCCGGGGCGGCGGAGGTGCACGTGCGGATCTCCTCGCCACCGGTGCGCTGGCCCTGTTTCTACGGCATCGACTTCGCCAGCCGTGCGGAGCTGATCGCCTCCGGCCTCGGCGTCGAGGAGGTGCGCGCCAGCATCGGTGCGGACTCCCTCGGCTACGTCTCCCTCGCCGGCATGATCGCGGCGTCCGGCCAGTCCGCGGACCGGCTGTGCACCGCCTGCTTCACCGGCAGCTACCCGGTGCAGATCCCGGTCGACGAGCCGTTGGCGCGTCAGCTGCCCGGGCAGGAGGAGCTGCCCCTGGTGGCTGGGTAGGCTCGCCCGGGTGGGCCACCAGCAGGACGACCACCAGCAGGACGACCACCAGCACGACGACCACCAGCACGACGCTGCCGCGCCCGTCACCTACGCCGGCGCCGGCGTCGACGTCGAGGCCGGCGACCGGGCGGTCGAGCTGATGAAGGCCTCCGTGGCCCGCACCCACGGGCCGGAGGTGCTCGGCGGGGTCGGCGGTTTCGCGGGGCTGTTCGACGCGAGCCGGCTGCTGGGGATGCGCCGCCCCCTGCTGGCCACCAGCACCGACGGCGTCGGCACGAAGGTCGCGGTCGCCCAGGCCCTGGATCGGCACGACACGATCGGGTTCGACCTCGTCGGGATGGTCGTCGACGACATCGTCGTGTGCGGCGCCGAGCCGTTGTTCATGACCGACTACGTGGCGACCGGGCGGGTCGTGCCGGAGCGGGTCGCCGCGATCGTCGACGGCATCGCCCGCGCCTGCGCGCAGGTGGGCTGCGCGCTGGTCGGCGGGGAGACCGCCGAGCACCCCGGCCTGCTCGCTGCGCACGAGTACGACCTGGCCGGCGCCGCGACCGGCGTCGTCGAGGCCGACGAGCTGCTAGGCCCCGACCGGGTCCGGGACGGCGACGTGCTCGTCGCGATGGCCTCCTCCGGGCTGCACTCCAACGGCTACTCCCTGGTGCGCCGGGTGCTCGAGGTCGCCGGCTGGGGCTACGACCGGTACGTCGCCGAGCTCGGCCGCGCGGTCGGGGAGGAGCTGCTCGAGCCGACCCGGCTGTACACCCGACCCTGCCTGGACGTCGTCCGGGACCCGGAGTGCGCGGTCCACGCCCTCGCCCACGTCACCGGCGGCGGGCTGGCCGCCAACCTCGCGCGGGTGCTGCCGGCGCACCTCGATGCGACCGTCGACCGGTCCACCTGGACCCCGCCGCCGGTGTTCGCGGTGGTCCGGGACCTGGGGTCGGTGCCGCAGCCGGACCTGGAGCGGACGCTCAACCTCGGCGTGGGCATGGTCGCCGTCGTCGCCCCGGACGGCGCGACCCGGACGGTCGAGCGGCTGCAGGCGGCCGGCGTCCCGGCCTGGGTGCTGGGTCAGGTGGGGGCGGCCCGGGACGGCGGGCAGGGCTCACAGGTCGGGGACTCCGGGGACGACGGACACGTCGTCCGGGGGGCCAAGGGGGTACACGGAGGCGGGGTGCGGCTCGAGAGCGCGCACCCCGGCTGGTGACCCGTCCGGTAAGACGACAGCGTCAGCTGTTGCCGGCCGCCCAGCGGTCGTACGGGTCGTAGGAGTCGTCGTCCTCCTCGGTGCCCGTGGTCACGTCGTCGCCCGTGGCCACGTCGTCCTGCTCCGGGGCAGAGCCCTCACCCCGGCTGGCCAGCTCGCGCTGCAACGCCTCGTAGTCCGTCTCCGGGCTGTAGTACTTCAGCGCCCGGGCGACCTTGGTCTGCTTGGCCTTCTGACGGCCGCGCCCCATGGCGTCGACCCCCTCATGCGTCGTCCCGGAGCGGGCTCGGTGGCGGCCCCGGAGGCTCATCTGTTCTCCGGGTGGAACGGTACAGCGTCCCCGGGTGTTCCGGCACATCAGGGGGTGGCGGCCCGCCGACGTGGGCCGGTGAGGGTCAGCGGCGGGTCCAGATCCGGCCGAGTGAGCCGACCTGCGCCATCCGCTGCTCGGCCAGGTGGTCGGCCGCGGCGGCCGGGGTGGTCCCGTGCTCCTGCGCGGTGCGCAGCACCCGCAGGGTCGCGTCGAAGACCTGGCCCGCCCGCTGCCGGGCCCGTTCGAAGGAGAACCCGCGCAGCTCGTCGGCGACCTGGATCACGCCGCCGGAGTTCACCAGGTAGTCCGGGCAGTACAGCACCCCGGCGGCCGCCAGGGCGTCGGCGATCCCGTCGTGGGCCAGCTGGTTGTTCGCCGCGCCGCACACGACGGCGGCTCGCAGCACGCCGGCGACCTCGTCGTCCAGGGCACCGCCCAGCGCGCACGGGGCGTACACGTCGAGGTCGGTGCGGACGAGCTCGGCGGTGTCCTGGACGACGTCCACCTGGGGGAACCGCCGCTGGACGTCCTGCACCGCGCGCTCGTCGACGTCCGTCACGACGATCTCGGCGCCCTCGGCGGCGAGGTGCTCCACCAGGTGCCGGCCGACCTTGCCGACGCCGGCGACCCCGACCCGGCGTCCGGCGAGGCTCGCCGCGCCCCAGCGGAACTCCGCGGCCGCGCGCATCCCCTGGTAGACGCCGTAGGCGGTCAGCACGCTGGAGTCCCCGGCGCCGCCGTCGGCCTCGCTGCGACCGGTGGCGAAGTCGGTCTCCCGGGCCACGACGTCCATGTCCGCCACGTAGGTGCCGACGTCGCAGGCGGTGTAGTAGCGCCCGCCGAGGGACTGCACGAAGCGGCCGTAGGCACGCAGCAGCGCCTCGGTCTTCTCGGTGGCCGGGTCGCCGATGATGACCGCCTTGCCGCCGCCGTGGTCCAGGCCGGCGAGGGCGTTCTTGTACGCCATCCCCTTGCTCAGGGCGAGGACGTCGGTGAGGGCCTCGGCCTCGGACTCGTACGGGTAGAAGCGGGTCCCGCCCAGGGCCGGTCCCAGCGCCGTGGAGTAGATGCCGATGATCGCCCGCAGGCCGGTGCGCTCGTCGGAGCAGAACACCACCTGCTCGTGCCCGGTGCCGCGGTCGAGGACGACGGCGCCCCCGGCTTCTCGGCTCGGCCTGGGGTCGGTGGTGGCGGTCGGGCTGGGCGCAGCGGTCACGGTGGTGACTCCTCCTCGGATCCCCCGGGTCGCGGGGAGCCCCTCGCCCTTGAGGGGCCGCTGACAGCCTAGGTGGTGACTGCCCGTAGTGAGGCGGTCAGCACAGGTTGTAGTCGCCGTGCGTGAGGGATAGTCCGTTCGTGCTATAGCGAGGTGGTGGAAGTCCGGCGACAATGGTGGAGTCCGACATGTTCTCCGCACCGGTTGTAAGCGGTCTGTCCCGTCAGTGCGTTCGGCCGACCACGGAGAGCGACGATAAGGAGATGCCATGACCACCCGCGCTACCGACAACCGCCTGCGCGACGCGGAGGCCCTGCTCACCCCGGCCGAGGTCGCTGCTCTGTTCCGGGTCGACCCCAAGACGGTCACCCGGTGGGCGAAGGCCGGCAAGTTGTCGTCCATCCGCACCCTCGGCGGCCACCGCCGCTACCGCGAGTCCGAGGTGCGGTCCCTGCTGGAGGGCATCCCGCAGCAGCGCCAGCACAGCGAGTGAGTCCTCACGCACGACGGGCCCGCAGCCGGAGTGGCTGACGGGCCCGTTCATGACGTTCGTGAAGGCTGTGTGGTGGCCAGGGGCGGGGTCGAACCGCCGACCTTCCGATTTTCAGTCGGACGCTCGTACCAACTGAGCTACCTGGCCAGTCGCGCTCCGGGAGACCCGGACCGCTGAGCGACCCCGACGGGACTTGAACCCGCGACCTCCGCCGTGACAGGGCGGCGCGCTAACCAGCTGCGCTACGGGGCCTTGCGATGGTGCCGTGCAAGGCTACTGCCTGGTGCTGCTGTGTCGTACCCCCAACGGGATTCGAACCCGCGCTACCGCCTTGAAAGGGCGGCGTCCTAGGCCGCTAGACGATGGGGGCCTAGCTGACAGCCCCTCGCCAGTGGACCAGGACGTCGGACCGTCGAGGACGGGCGCCAGCATACGGGCAGGCGGGCCGGATGCCAAAAGGCAGGCCCGGTGCGTGTCCCGGCCCGGTCGCCGGGAAGGATGCCGTCGTGGTCCAGATGAGCGACGAGGAGTTCGAGGACGCCGTCGCCGACGCCCTCGACCAGGTGCCCGAGGAGCTCACCCGGCTGATGTCGAACGTCGTCGTCCTCGTGGAGGACGAGCCGCCGGTGGAGGAACCGGACGTCCTTGGCCTGTACGAGGGCACGCCGCTCACCGAGCGCGGCGAGTGGTGGGCCGCCGGTGCGCTGCCGGACCGGATCCTCATCTTCCGCAACCCCACGCTGCGGTTCTGCCGGACCCGCGAGGAGGTCGTCGAGGAGGTCGCCGTGACCGTCGTCCACGAGATCGCGCACCACTTCGGCATCGACGACGACCGGCTGCACGAGCTCGGCTGGGACTGACCGGCTCAGGAGCGCAGCAGCCGCAGCACGGCCCGCTCGATCGCCCCGTGGGTGGCCGGCTCGCCGAACGCCGCCCCCTCGCCGAGCCGGCTGAGGGCCGGCTCGATCGTGCGGCCGTCCTCGTACAGGTCGACCAGACGCGGGTCCACGTAGGACGCCCGGGCCACCGCGGGGGTGTTGCCGAGGTACTCGCTCACCTCCCGCATCGCCCGGGCCACCGCCCGCTTGCGGGCCGTGGGGGACGACGCGGCGCGGCTGGAGACGGCCAGGGCCACGGCCGCCAGCACGGTGCCGTGCCAGGTGCGGAAGTCCTTGGCCGACACCTCGCCGCCGACGACGTCCTTGACGTACGCGTTGATGTCCGCGCTCGTCACGTCGACCCAGCGCCGTCCGCTGCGGTAGGCCAGCAGCTCCTCCCCACCGCCGCGGCGCCGGCGCAGGGCCTGCACGACCTCCCGGACCGGCTCGTCGGCGAGGGCGACGAGCCGCTGCCGGCCGGACTTGGCGACGTACTCGAAGACGACCTGCTCGCCCTCGACCCGGCAGTGCTGCTTGCCGATCGTGGCGAGGCCGTAGCTGCCGTTGGCCTCCGCGTAGGCCTCGCCGCCGATCCGGAAGAACCCGAGGTCGAGCAGCCGGAAGGCGGCTGCCAGGACGCGTTCGGCCGGCATCCCGTCGAGGGCCAGGTGCTCGGCCACGCGGCGCCGGGCCCGGGGCAGCCGGGCCGCGACCTCGAGCACCCGGTCGTGCTTGGCCTCGTCCCGCTGCTGGCGCCACACCGGGTGGTAGAGGTACTGGCGCCGGCCTGCGTCGTCGGTGCCGACCGCCTGGATGTGTCCGTTCGGGTGCGGACAGATCCACACCTGCCGCCACGCCGGGGGGATGACGAGCTCGCGGCACCGGGCCGCCTGCTCCGGGGGCAGCCGGTCGCCGTTCTCGTCGAGGTAGACGAACCCCCGGCCGGCTCGGCGACGGGTCCATCCCGGCGAGCTCGGAGACACCCGGCGAAGTCTCGGCACGGACCGCATGCTGCGGCACACTGGCCAGGACCGCACCCCGGCCGAGGAGGAGCGCCGTGGACGACCTCGACGTCGCCCTGCTGCGGGCCCGCGCGATGGTGCTGCACGACGTCCAGGCCCGTACGGATGGTGACGAGGACGTGACCGGCCTCGTCGACGTGGTCGAGGACGCGGTCGCCGCGCGGCGGTGGTGGGTCCAGCAGTGGCCGGACGGCGCCGGGTACGTGGCCGGGATGGTCGCTCAGGACGTCCAGGACCGGCTGCTGGAGACCGAGGGCCGGTGGCCCACCTGCGCTGTGCACACCGACGAGCCGCTCGAGCTGGACCCACCGGTGGCCGCCGACCCGTGGTGGGTCTGCGAGCACGGGTGCGGGCGGGTGGCGCCGCTCGGGGCGCTGCCACCCGCCTGAACGTGCCGGTCGGTGTCAGCCCGCCGTCGACCGCGGTGTCGTGACAGCAGCTGCCGGCGGGTTGGCCGGACCCGTCCCGGGGTAACCCCGGAGCCGTGAACCGAGTCACGAGCACGGACGACCAGCCCACGGCGAACCGGTCCAGCGGGCGGGTCCCGGGGGAGGATGCCCGCGGCCCGAGGGACGTGCCGGCCACAGGGTGGCTGCAGATCGCCAAACGAGCATGGAAGGAGGCGAAGGCCGACCAGGTACCACTGCTGGCTGCCGGCGTCGCCTTCTACGCCTTCCTGGCACTGTTCCCGGCGCTGATCGCCCTGGTCATGCTCTACGGCCTTGTCGCCGAGCCTGAGGAGGTCAGTGAGCAGATCGAGTCGCTGGCGTCAGCGCTGCCGTCGTCGGCGCAGGAGCTGCTGACCGGTCAGCTGGAGACGCTGGCCAGCCAGTCGGAGCAGTCCCTCGGGATCGGCCTGGTCATCGCCCTGGGTGCAGCGCTGTGGAGCGCATCCAGCGGGGTCGGGCACATGATGACCGCCATCAACGCCGCCTACGACGAGGACGAGACCCGTGGTTTCGTCCGGCGCAAGGCCCTTGCCCTGGTGCTGACCCTGGGGGCGATCCTGTTCTTCGTCGTCACCCTCGGGCTCGTCGCGGCGCTACCGGCGGCACTCGGTGCGATCGGCCTGTCGACGGGGATGGAGATCCTGGTCCAGGTGGTCCGCTGGCTGCTTCTCGTCGGCGTCGTCACCGTGGCCCTCGCCGTCCTCTACCGGTACGCGCCCGACCGGGACTCCCCGAGGATGGCGTGGGTCAGCGTCGGCGCCGCGATCGCGACGGTCCTCTGGGTGCTCGCGTCGATCGGTTTCTCGCTCTACGTGGACAACTTCGGCTCCTACGGGGAGACCTACGGCGCTCTGGCCGGGGTCGTCGTCCTGCTGCTGTGGCTGTGGATCACGTCCTACGCGATCCTCCTCGGCGCGGAGGCGAACGCCGAGGCCGAGCAGCAGACCGCCCGGGACACCACGGTCGGCCAGGAGCGGCCCATGGGGCAGCGTGGGGCCGTCAAGGCCGACACCCCGCCCGGGGGCGAAGGGGACACCGGCGCCGCTCCGGGATCGTGACGGCGTGGGCGCATGGTCGGGCGAGGCGGTGGGTACCAGCGGCGCATGAGCGAGAACCCTGACGAGGGCACCATCCCCCCCGACCCGGACGCCGACCCGGAGAACCTGTCGCCTCGCGACGACCGCGGTCCGCACGACGACTCCTACCCGGACCCTGACGCCGATCCCGAGAACCTCAACCCGCGCCAGGGCTGAGCGTCGGGGGGCGTCGGGGGTCAGTCCCGGGCGTCCCGGGTGGCCTTGTCGTTGGCCTTGCGGATCGCCTCGACGAGCTCGTCCTTCGACATCGACGAACGGCCCCGGACGTCGAGGCGCTGGGCGATCTCGTAGAGGTGCCCCTTCGTGGCGTTCGCGTCGACGCCGCCCGCGGTCTCCCGGTCGGTGTCCCGGCCGCCCTCGGCCTGGGCGTCCGACGGGCCGGGGGAGTCCTTGGGCTCCCAGTGGTCGCCGACCTTCTCGTAGCTGTGCTTGAGCGCCGAGTACGCCGTCCGGTGGGCTCGTTCGCCCTCGCCGTACTCCTCGGCCGCGGCGTCGTGCGCCTTGGCAAAGGTGCGCTGGGCCTTCTCCGGGGAGCGCTTCAGGGTGTCGGGCAGCTCGCTGTGCTTCGGGTCGCCGCTCTTCGTCGTCTTCGGCACGGTGCTCACCTCCAGGTGTGGTCGGTCCGTGCTCCCTCCACTGTCGCGCGGCAGTGCGGACCCGCAACCTGAGCAGCCGGGACGGCGGGCCGGCGGGCCGGCGTCCTCGGGATGCAGGTGGTGCCCTAGGGCCCGGGGCGGGTCCGCACCGGGTGTGCCTACCCTCGTCGAGTCGTAACCACCAGAGAGGAAGACGCCCGTGCGCCACCGCCACCACCTGACCACCGTCGCCGCGCTGTCCGCGCTGCTCGTCGCCGGCTGCTCGTCGTCCGCGGAGCCGGAGGCGTCCGGCACCTCCGGGGCCGGGCCGGAGACTGAGCTGCTCGCCGAGTACGACCTGGACGGCCGCAGCCCGGTTGAGATCATCGACCACCTGGAGACCCTCGAGGGTGAGGAGCGGCCGTCCACGCTGATGGCGTCGGTGCGTCCGGACGAGCTGCTGCTGACCGGCTCGGGCGGCACCGAGGTCGGGCTCGAGCTGCCCGACGACCGCTTCTACGTGTCGATCGCCCCGTACGTGCAGCAGACCCACGAGTGCTTCTACCACTCGCTCACCACCTGCCAGGGCGAGCTCGCCGGTCAGGACGTCGACGTCCGGATCACCGACGACGAGACCGGTGAGGTGCTCGTCGAGGAGACCCGGACCGTGGAGGGCAACGGCTTCGTCGGCTTCTGGCTACCGCGCGACCTCGACGGGACGCTGGAGGTCGACTACGACGGGCTCTCCGCCGAGGCCGACCTGCGGACCGACGCCGAGGCGCCCACCTGCGTGACGACGCTGCAGCTCACCTGACGGGGAGGCGCAACCCGTCCGGCCCCACACCCGGGTGATCGCCGCCCCAGGAGGAGTCGCGACCGGTTCCGGGCCGGACGACGTCCGGAGGGGGATGCGACTCCTCCCCAGGTGGCGATCAGCGATGGCCTGGCATGCCAAGGTTGCGCAGCACGATCGCGTTGAGGATGTCGGCGAACCGTTCTGCATCTCCAGCGGGTCACACGGCCACCGAGTCGGCGAGAGCACGTGCAGAAACCTCACTGCGCAGCAGCGACGCGGCCACGACGTCCACGCGAGTTCCCAGGACCTCGCTCAGTTCCTCGGCGATGCCGGCAAGCCGAAGCAGCTCGTTCCCTCCGCCTGGCATGAGATCGACCAGGAGGTCGATGTCGCTCTCGGATGTTGCGTCACCGCGCGCCACTGATCCGAAGAGTCGGGGGTTACCGGCGTGGTAGCGCTTGAGGATCGCGTCGAGGGTGTCGCGATGCGCCAGGATCGCCGCACGCCGCGATGCACTCTCGGCAGTCTCGAGTCTCATGAACCTAGCGTAGTGACGGCAGGTGGCGATCAGGGCCCGCGTGCTCCTGATTGACTCGGCCCCTGAGTGCACCACGCCGGACAGGAGGAGCGACGATGCCCTGGTTCGATGCGCACGCACACGACTACGACGCCTGGTACGACACCGAGCTCGGCAGGTACGTCGACGGTGTGGAGAAGGGTCTGGTGGAGGATCTGGCGCACCCAGTGGCGGGGGAGTCCGCGCTCGACATCGGCTGCGGCACCGGCAACCACTCCATCTGGCTCGCTGAGAAGGGTCTCGTCGTCACCGGCCTGGACGAGTCCCCGGCGATGCTCGACGTCGCCGCAGGGAAGACCGCAGGCTCCGACCTCGCCGTCGACTGGGTGCTGGGTGATGCCAGCGCGATGCCGTTCGAGGACGACCGCTTCGACCTGGTCGTCGCGGTCGCGGCCGTGGAGTTCGTCGACGACCGGGCAGCGGTGATGCGTGAGGCCTGGCGGGTGCTCCAACCCGGTGGCCGGCTGGTCCTGGGGCTGCTGACGCGCGACAGCCCCTGGGGCGAGCTGTACCTGCAGGACGCCCGGGACCGGCCGGGCAGTGTCTTCGCCAAGGCCCACTTCTTCACCGAGGACGAGCTCCCAGGTCTGCTCGACGCGCCGTACACCGTGCGCAAGGGGCTCTACCACCCGCCCGACCCGGCCCTGGACCGCCGGGTGGCGGAGCGGCTGGAGAGGGAGGGCCAGGCGCGCCAGGGAGACCTGCCCGGCTTTCTCGCGGTCCGCTGGGTGAAGGACGTTCGCCGGCTGAAGGAGGAGACGTGATCGCCTGCCAGTTGTCGCTCTACCCGCTGGGCACCGGCGACTTCAGTGCCCTGATCGGCGACGCCGTAGCGAGCCTGGAGCCGCTGAAGGAGCGCGGTGCGCGGGTAGACGTGGGCAGCATGAGCACGGTCGTGACCGGCCCGGACGACGTGGTGTGGGGGGCCGTCCGGCTGCTCTTCGACACCGCCGCGGAGAACGGCCAGCGAATCGTTCTGACCGCCACGTTGTCGAACGAGTGCGGCTGCGACGTGACGACTGCTCGACAGGCTGAGGTGGCAGGCTGAGGTGGCAGGCTGAGTGGCCTAACGCTTCAGCATACGAACCAGATGATCTTGGTCGAAGGCCCTGAAATCACGATCCGCACAATCGGTACCCGTCGCCTGTCGGCAGGCGGCACCCGATGAACCACGACACGATCATCGTCGGATTGGCGGCGTTGCAGGCCGACGGGTTGGCCTGCATGGCGTGCGGAGCTGACTACCTCCGCGTCCGGGTCCCGCATGTGCAGGTGGTCCGGCCGGTGACCGGTTCGCAGGTGTTCGCCTGCGTCGGTTACTGCCCGGACGATGTGCGGTGCGCGACGGGAGGCGGGCTGCGGTGAGCGCCATGGCAACCCCTCGGAGGGACTGCGCGCTATGGGTGCAGTGCGTCTGTACCGCACTGGTCGCGCTTGGTGCGGCGTACGCCTCCTACCGGCACGGCCGCGAGTTCGCTTTGCGGTTTGGTGCCGACGAGGCCACGGCGGCGATCTGGCCGTTGATCGTGGACGGCATCCTGACCACGGCCACAGTCGAGTTGTGGATGACCACCGGCCACGGCCGTCGTGGCGGTGGCCGGTGAGCGGCTTAGTTGTCCTTTGTGTTCGGGATCTGCCCTTCGCTGTGCGCGAACGTGGCGGCGGCCCAGGAGCTGAGCGTGTTCGCCGTGGCGGTGGCGGCGTGCCCACCGCTGGCACTGCTGCTGGCGGTCGAGTTGCTCAGCCGCGCGCTCGAGCGGCACCGTGCCGGAACCAGCGCCGAGACCGCGAGCGAGACCCGTACCGAGACCCGTACCGAGACCGCCGAGAGGGGCGAGACCGACGACGAGACCGGGGCGGTGGTGCGTCTCGCGGTGGTCTCGGACGAGTCTCGCCCCCCGGCCGAGCCGATCGCCGAGCAGCGGATGTGGGCCTACGAGTCTCGCCCCCCGGCCGAGCCGATCGCCGAGCAGCGGATGTGGGCCTACGACGTGACCGAGCGGGCCCAGGGCCGCACACCGACCGGCGCGGAGCTGGACCGGATCGCGGGCACGAACAACTACGGCCGCAAGGTCCTGCGCAGGTGGTGGCAGGCGAGTGACCTCCCCAGCATCAAGGCAGCTCGCGCAGCTGCTGATCTACGGGGACCGTCGATGGCGGGAGGGTTGTGATGAGGAGTTCATCAGCGTCGCGCTTGCCGGTCTTACCGCTGGCGGTGTACCGCATCTTTACCAACCGTTTGGTCAAGGTCCAAAAATGTGCGCCGAGCGTGTCCCGGTCCACGCGGCTAGGTGTCATGCGAGCGTGCGCGTAGAGCCAAGTACTTTCGGTCAGCAGTGGGTTATTGTCATAACTGAGCAGCCAGCGGAACTGCGCCTTGGTGCGTAGGTATGCGGCGAGCTGCATGTGGAGCATGTGGTCATCTGATCCCGCCTTGCCAGCTCCGTCGCCGCCGTATCCACCTCTGGGGTCGAAAGAGGTGCGGTACAAGTGCGAAGCTTTTTCGATGTAGGGTGGGTCGAGGTAGGCGACGACGCGAGACGGGATCAGCTGCGGGTAGTACTCGGGCACGTCATCGAGTGTCTGTTTCCAGTCCTTGTGCCAGACATCGACGAGTCGGCCAGTGTCGTACAAGTGACCGACGTATCGAAGCCGTTCCTCTATGGCCTCCGGATTCCACCGGCATCCGATTCCGTACGGGCTCTCCTGCTTGCGTCCGCCGATCGGGCCTGCCTTACCGTGAAGGATTCCAGAAAACGTCGTGCGGTTTAGAAATAAGCACTGTGTCGCCAACCCCAGTCGGACCGTGGAAGGCTTCGCCTTCCAAGCGGGCGCCCAGGAACGCCAGTAGTCCCACCGTTCGACGGCGGTTGCTCCGCCTGGCTTGACGTATCGGGTCCACTCGTCATGCATGCGGTCGATCAGCGCATCTGTGTCAGCGGCCGCGGCCTGCCAGAAAGCGGTTACCAACGGATCCACGTCAGCAAGTAACACTCGGTCGACGATCCCTTGGCCGACGAGTCGCAAGGACGCCGACGCGCCGCCAGCGAACGGCTCGACGAGCAGGTTGATCTCCGGAACGGCCCGCGCACCCTTGGCGGCATCCAAGATCCGGGCGATCACCGGAGCAAGGGACGACTTTGCTCCTGGGTAACGCAGTGGCGACTGGTACCTGCTCGCCATAAGCGGGTGATCAACGTCGCCAAGGGGTGCGAGGAGCGGGCGTGGGTTGTCGAGGATGTGCGTCGGGATTGCGGGGGCGACAGCGTCAGCTGCGTGAGCAGCCCGGAGGGGTGCGGCCGGCAGCAGAGCCACATTCTCCATCACGGCGCAGACCGTACCGGAGCGGCTTGTCCACCAGACGAGTCGACGCCGAGACGTTTGGTGGCCACAAGGCGGAGCACATCAGTGCCCACACCAATCGGGAACGCGGCCTTCCCGTGCGCGGCCGCCACCGGGATGATGCCATCGACGTACATTGAGGAACCGGTGCGGTCGATCACGTCGAGGATTGCCGGCAGCGTCGGGTAGGCCGCCGGGTCGGCTTGGCCCCCGTTGGCATCGTACGGTGCGCCGGTCTGTGGTGGCACGGTCGGGACGACGACTCGCCCATCAAGCGCGCGATACACGAACTTGCGGCCCCAGTACGTCTCCTTGCCGTAGGCGCGGGCGTTGTTAGCATTGACGACGCGAGCAATGATCTGTTCATCGCATACCAACAGGTCACCAGGTTCGAGAATGCCGTGCCGCGCCAGTTGGCGCGCGTAGTCGACCAGAGCACCGGACTTCTCAATCCCACAAACGTATGGCGCTTTGCCCGGAGCAGTACTGCCCATCGCTTGGAAGTATTCAAGGGCTCGCCCGCGCAGCTTTGCTGGTGTGCCGAACACGGCCAGCGGGCCATCGACGATGAACAGCGTAGTTGGCAGAGCCTTATGGCGCGACTGCTCCCACAGCAGCGTCGCCAGCCCGACCAGCACCAACAGCTCGACCACCGACATCAGCCGCCCGAGAGCGGACTGGTTTGTGCCCTCTTCGCCAACCTCCTCGTGGATACGAAGCACGTCGGTGGGAAAAAGGTGCACGCCGCACGCGTCGCAATCGGCGCCAGCGGGCGGCACGGGAACGTCCTTCTTGCAGTCCTGCGTCGGGCAGTTAACCGGCACGGTGGCCGCTGGCGACCCGGGAACGCCGTGGAGAAGGAAAAGCAAATCAAGCAGCGGCTGGTCGAGGCGATTGACGTCGATCTTCTTCTGCCGAAACAGCTCGTTGATAGCCTCGCGCCACGACGTCACAATGTCGACACCGGCACGCGTGTAGGCGCCGGCGACGGGCAGGTCCAGCGTCACAAGAGCGGTGTTGACCGCACGCTCGATCTTGTACGGGTCGACGAACCGCTCAGCCCGTTGCGACTCCATGACGCCGAGATCCACATACGCTGCGGCGGCCTGCGCGAACCCGTACAGGACCGATGGAAGACCATCACGCACCTGCTCAACGACGTGTGAACCATCGATCGCCAGCGCGGCGGTGAGCCGCTCCGACGCAGGCGGGGCGAGATCGCCCCGCGGACAAATTCGCTCGCGGATCGAATCCGAGTCCTGGATCGCCTCAGCCGGAACATGAAAGGTCCGTTGGTCCGCAATCGCCCGTATGGCGGCCGCTGAATGCCCCAGCCGCGACGCGATCTCGTGAGTCCCGCCGGCAGTCTCGTACGGCATCAGGGCGCCGTCCCGTTCAGCGTTAACGGCGGGTCACCAGCCGCTGCTCGTGCTTCGTTGACGAGCGCGATGTCGTACCGATCGATCTGGACGGGGACGATGTACGGTGAGGACAGTGTCTTGAGTCGCACGTAGCCGCGGTCCTCGGAGGCGATGATCGCATCTGAGAACGCTCCGAAGTCGTAGAACTTGGCCAGTTCCCGCACCTCTGTTGTGTTGTTCAAATGGGCGACAACCCAGTTGGCAGTATTCGCTTTGACCTGGTGCGCTACCCCCGAGACCTCCTGCGTCGCGTAGGTCATGCCGAGGTTGAGTTTGCTGGCTTCCTTGGCGAGCTTGACCCACACATCGAGGTCATCCTTGTACCGGTCCGACGAGAACAGGTTGTGAGCCTCCTCAAGCATCACCTGGATATGCGGTGGTTCCTGTCCCGACGTAAACACCTCGGTCTGCTTAAAAAGGAGCCGACGCGTAATCGACTCGCTCAGCGCCTTGGTCACAGCCTCGGCCCCGACATGCAAATCGACGATCACAATGCGACCTCGGACCAGCTCCCCGTAGATCTCAATCGCAGGGTCGTTCCGTGTCGCAGGGCTATGAAACGGGCGCAACGGATTCAAGTTTCGCCAGCCTCGGACCCTGCGGTTCCCGCTGCGAGTCGTGAAAATCGGCTCAACGCTCTTCCAGCGGACATCCTTCGTAAAGTCGGTCGCGTCGGCGTCTCCGGCGTCACGAAGCTCCACGATCTTGTCGACGACATCCTCGACGTCTGCTGCAGCAACTGTCACAAGATTGGCACTACCTCCGGCCCGTTTAAACGGATTGCGGCCCAGTCTGGCGACGATCTTCTGCTGAAAAGTGCTGCCGATGTTGATTGGCACACGAAAATTTGTCGGCACTGCGAACCCTGCACGCATCAGCGCACCATAGAGAACAAGTCGGGCGCGTTGGGCATGTGTGGTTGCGGAGCGGTCCCCCGGCACGTCCGCGTAGGACGTACCCGCGAAGTCCTTGACGTAGCCGGACTCATCACCGCTTAGCGTGTCGGAAATTAGCCCCTGAACGGCGTCGATCTGGTTCTCAGAAAAGAAGTTGATATTGAGAGGCTTCACGTGCGGCTGCGTACCGTCCGCGCCAAACTTGAAGATGCGGACATGGTTCGCGCCAATCGCTGCGATCTCGGTGCCATCCTGCGTGTTCGGGTTAGCGTACTCTCCCTGCGGATCGAAGATCAGCTGACCAATGGGGTGTCCACCCGTGGCACGCTGTCGCTCGGAGACCACGAAGGTGCGCGCGATGATGATCTTTGCAGTATTCGACTTGCCCATCCGGGTCATACCGAGCAGAGCGGTCTTGTTGCCGATGAAGTCTCGGATGTTGACTTCGACGGCAGCGTCGGCTTGCTTAGAGGTCTTGGCTCGCCGTCGCGTCGCGGAGTACCGCACCGCGCCGATACGTACGCGTTCCACGGGGCGCCCGGTGGGCTTAAGGTAGGAAGCGATCGTTGCCAGGCCGTCGCCGATCGGTTTCAGGACTCGGTATGTGGACGTGGCATAGAAGTTGTCCACGTCGGCACCGAACTCAAGCACCTTCTGCCCGTCCATGTCGTCTTCATAGAAGGTGCCGAGGATTTTGCACCGTACGCCGGTAAACGAAACTCGGTTCTTGGTGAACGGGTCGAGTTCCGCATCGAGCACAGCGGACGGCGATGGGTCCTGGTTGTTCGAGAGAGCTGTGCGCAGGGACTCCTCGCGCACGGCGTGTAGGTCGCGTTCAAGCGACAATGGTGCCGTGCCCTCGACACGCAGAAGCAGCACCTCGTCGTCGTCGACGCGAGGATCGTTGACGTCCTGCGCGGTCGCAAGCAGGAACGAGAATTGCGGAATTCCGCCGGCGTCGAATTTCCAGCGGTCATGTGTCAGCACGACGGCTTGACTGTAGTCGATCTGGTGAATCGCACCGATCCGCGTCGACCGACCGTCTGCAAGCAACTCCGAACGGAGTAACGATCCGGCGCCGACGCCAGGGATAAACTCAGTCATTCTCGCCTCTCGAGAGACACCAGCGGACGCAACCTCGCATAGCCTACTGAAAGTTCTCGTACCATGTGGCCGACGCCCTGCGGGCGGCGCTGCGGCGCGCCCTCGCCGGTGGAGATCCTGGGTTCGTGATCGCCACCGCGATCCGCGACGGCAACACCTTCGGTCACGCCGATGGCCCGGCAGTGCCGGTCTGGTGCCTGTGGACGCCGCAGGGCGGCGATGCCGTGCCGCGCCGGTACAGACTGGCCGAACTGCCCCAACGTGGCCTCTCCATCGAACGCAGCGCCTCGAACACCGACCAGCCGCTCAACGAGGCGGCGCTCGACCCGAACGACCGCGAGATGTCGCGCCGCGTCGACACACCCCAGCCCGAAGCAGCCGACCCGGCAGGCTACGTGGACGACGATGACGAACTCGACGACGTGACGCTCTACGACGACGCGGACGATGACGACGTGTACCGCGCGCCGGTAGCCCCGACGCGGCTGGAGGCGTTGCGGCCCCGGCGGACACGCTGGGCCGCCTGAATCCCTCTTGTCGCAGGGGTTCCCGCGCGCTGCCGACTGCCCCAAGGTGGTCACCGACGATGACCTGATCCGCAGGAAGGACAGCGACGACGGCCGCACCGGTCCGCGTGGCTTGGCCCGTCCCCTTTGCACAGCACGGAAATCTGAACCCGTTGTACGTCGAGCTGTCCGCCGTGGTCCCGCATCTGGCCAGACCGCACCGGGACGCCGAGACAGGGTCGAGACGAGACACCGAGACCGCAAGCGAGACCGGCGAGACGCGCAGTCTCGCGCCGTGTCTCGCGGTTTCGACATTGGTCTCGGCGAATGTCTCGGGTGGACAGTGGGAAGGGTTCAGTCGACCGGTGATCGCTGGCCCCGACGGGTGCTACGACAGTCGGGGAGTCGAAGCGGCACAATGGTTGGAGCGGTTCAGACCCCAGGGTTCTTGAATCGCGCGTAGCGGCGCGGCCATCACCCTCACCACGAACCCTCTACTGTGGAGGCTTCCGGGGTGCTGGTGACCAGAGAGCCGGCGGGGTCAAGTCCTGTGGTGTGGTGTACGAGGTTGATCCCTCGCTGGGCGTGTGGGATTAGGCGGTGAGGGCCTCCTGGGCGTCGTGGAGATCGCTTTCGCCGGTGTGGGTGGTGTCGCCGGGGATGAGGGTGATGCGGCTGCGGGCTAGGACGTCGAGGCCGAGGTAGCGGCGTCCTTCGGTCCGTTCGTCGTGCTGCTCGGCGAGGACTGCGCCGACCAGGCGGATGATGGCGTCGCGGTCGGGGAAGATCCCGACGACATCGGTGCGGCGGCGGATCTCGCGGTTGAGGCGCTCGGTGGGGTTGTTCGACCAGATCTGGCGCCACACCTCGCGGGGGAAGGCGGTGAAGGCCAGGATGTCGGCGCGGGCGGCGTCGAGGTGGTCGTGTACGGCCGGCAGCTGGTTGGCGACGGTGTCCAGCAGCTTGTCGAACTGGGCGTGCACGGCGGCCGCGTCGGGCTGGTCGTAGACGCTGTGCAGCATTGCCTTGACCCCGGGCCAGGCGCCCTTGGGGCAGGCGGCCATCAGGTTGGCGGCGTAGTGGGTGCGGCAGCGCTGCCAGGACGCGCCGGGCAGGGTGGCGGCGATCGCCTCGACCAGGCCGGCGTGGGCGTCGGAGGTGACCAGGGCGACCCCGGTCAGGCCGCGGGCGGCCAGGTCGCCGAAGATGCCCAGCCAGCCGGCGTGGGTCTCCCCGGTGGCCACCTGCACGCCGAGCACCTCGCGGTGCCCGTCGGCGTTCACCCCGGTGGCCACCAGCACCGCGACGTTCCGGACGCGGCCGCCCTCGCGGACCTTCATCGTCAGGGCGTCGGCGGCCACGAACGTGTACGGGCCGGCGTCCAGCGGCCGGGTGCGGAAGTCCGCGACGTGCGCGTCGAGGTCGCGGGCCATCACGCTGACCTGGGACCTGGACAGCCCGGTGATGCCCAGGGACTGGACCAGCGTGTCCATCCGTCGGGTGGACACGCCGAGCAGGTAGCAGGTCGCCACCACGGAGGTGAGCGCCGCCTCGGCGCGGCGGCGACGCTCGAGCAGCCAGTCCGGGTAGTACGTCCCGGCGCGCAGCTTGGGGATCGCCACGTCCAGCGTGCCGACCCGGGTGTCCAGGCCCCGGTGCCGGTAGCCGTTGCGGGAGGTGGTCCGCGCCGCCGAGCGGGTGCCGTAGGCGGCGCCGCACACGGCGTCCGCGTCCGCGCTGAGCAGCGCGTTCACAAAGGTGGTGAGCAGCTCGCGCATCAAGTCCGGCGAGGCCTGCGCCAGGTGCTCGTGCAAGAACTCGGCAGGGTCGATACTGGGTCCAGCGGTCATCGTGGTGTCCTTCTTCGAGGTGGTTGTGAGAGATCACTCGAAGGATCACCCGGTGGCCGCGCCTACGTCACGTAAGGCGCGCCCATCACCCCGGGTCCTACACCACTCTGCTGGACTCCACTGCCGGCGGGTCCTGCTGATCGACGGTTGCCCAGTGACCGCCTGACAGCCCACCAAGACCGGGTGGCTATCGACCGGTACCTGACCGCGTTCGAGCGCGGCACGATGGACGAGAAACTGATCGCCGACCGGCTCACCGAGCTGCGAGCCAAGAGCAAGCAACTCCGCGTTCGCCGCGACGAACTGACTCTCGCGCTGGACGACGAACCCGCCATGCCCGAGCCCGCTACCCTGGCGGCGGTGGCCGATCACATCGGTGAGATCATCACCAACGGCATCCACAACCAGATCAAGGCCCGCGTCGAAGCCTGGTCGCCAAGGTCACCATCACCTATCCCGACCGGCTCATCCCGGTCTTCCGCATCCCCCAACCCCGCAGCAACGACGGGGCCGCACCCGCCCTACCAGCGGAAACGGCCCCGAACGGAGTGGCTCGCACAGTGACTAAATCGGTGGGCCCCGTGGGGCTCGAACCCACAACCCGCGGATTAAAAGTCCGCTGCTCTGCCAGTTGAGCTAGAGGCCCCGGAGGGGCCAGCGTACGGGGGCAGCGACCGGACGCGGGCGATCACCCCCGCCTGAGCGTTCCAGTCGCCCCGGACCGATCCTTCACTCGCGGTGTGGCCAGCCGCGGTGCCGCCTCCGGTCGACCGAACAGCCAGCCCTGGCCCAGATCGGCGCCGAGGTCACAAACGAGGTCCCTGGTCACCTCCGTCTCGATGCCCTCGGCGACGACGACAGCGCCCAGCTCGTGGGCGAGGGCGGTGACGGCCCGGACGACGGCGGTGGCCCCGGCGTCCGGCAGCGCCTGGACCAGCGCCTTGTCGAGCTTGACGACCTCGGGTCGGACCTGGGCGAGCAGAGTGAGGCTCGAGTACCCGGCTCCCACGTCGTCCAGTGCGACCCTGGCCCCCATCCTCCGGTAGTACTCCAGGATCCCGAGCAGGTGGTCGGCGTCCGCCACGGCGTGGGACTCCACGACCTCGAAGACCAGCCGGTCCATGTCGATGCCTGACCGTCGCGCAGCCCGCTCGGTGGTGCGCAGACACACCTCGGGCCGGTAGATGGACGTCGGGTTGAAGTTGACGAAGAGCTCGCGGTCACCGAGCCAGGCCGCGGCGCCGTCGATGGCGCTCTCACGTCCGATCCGGTCCAGGGCGTGCAGCCAGCCGGCAGACTCGGCGGCCGTGAACAGGTCCCCGCCGGGGACGAGCTGGCCGTCCTGCTCGGCGCGCAGCAGCGCCTCGTACGCGACGACGTCCTCGTCGGCGAGCCGGACCACTGGCTGGTAGTAGGAGAAGAACCGGTCGGCGTGCAGGGCCCGCACCGCCGGGGCGGCGCTGGACCGGGTGACCACTGCCTCCAGCGACGGGGCACCGAGCAGTCTGGAGACCAGCTCGTCGCGGCTGGCCGGCAGCGGGCCGCTGTACAACCGCATCTCGCGGAGCTCCACGGCGGTGAACCGGTCCGCCATCAACTCGAGCAGGCGGGGCAGACCCGGCCCGGAGACCCACAACGTCCCGGGGACGTCACGACGGACGTCGAGACCCAGCTCACGGGCCGCGTCACCGACCATCCGCAGGGCGTGCCCCGTTCGGCTCGCCAGCACCATCTGCTCGTCCTGCGGCGCCGTCCCGGGGTCGAGCGGCGACCTGCAGGCACACGTCCCCGCGCACCCAGTCACCCCAGCCGCATCGGCCGCGGCGGGGGCGGACTTGAGCGCTGCCCAACGCGACCGTTCCCCGCTCGCCGCACGAGGTCCGCCCCGAGGTGTGAGACCGCGACGAGTGGGTAGTGCCTGGGCATGGGACGTAACAGCCAGCACCCGACCGGAAGCCAGCCGTCGCACGACCCCGGCACCGCTGCCGACGAGGCCGCCGCCCACGAGACCCAGGGCCTGGTCCAGGGTGGCCACTCCTCCCGGGCCGAGGAGTGGCGTGACCCGCAGGCCTCCGCCGAGGGTGAGCCGCGGGCGTCCTGGACGCCGGGGACCCCGGAGCAGCCCGGGACGCCGGCGGGGATGACGAACGAGGACGTCGAGCGGCGCAGTGAGATCGCCCGGTTCCTCGGCAAGGACCTGTGGCCGGCCGACCGGGACACCCTCGTCTCCACCGCCCGCGGCAACGGCGCTCCGGACGACGTCGTCGGCGCCCTGTCGTCGCTGCCCGACGGGACGTACGAGAACGTCCAGGACGTCGCCAGGGCCCTGGGCATCGGCACCGAGGAGGGCCGAGTCGGAGGCTGAGCGGGTCGGAGGCTGAGCGGGCCGGACGGTGTGGGGCCGGCTCAGAGCTGGTCGACCGCGGTCACCGTGACCACGGCGGTGCCCTCCTCGTCGCTGGCGTCGAGGTCGACCTCGGCGCTCAGCCCCCAGTCGTGGTCCCCCGCCGGGTCGTCGAGGATCTGGCGCACCCGCCACCGGCGGGGCTCGCTGGTGTCGACGATGAGCAGGTGAGGGCCGCGGGCGTCCGCGCCGGTGAGGATCTCGCCGTGCTCGGCGAAGTACGGCTCGAGCGCCTCCTGCCAGGCCTGCCCTGTCCAACCGGCGGCGGCGTCCAGCTCCTCCAGCGCGCTCCAGTCCCGGCGTGCCGCCAGCTCCACCCGCCGGAACATCGCGTTGCGGACCAGCACCCGGAACGCACGCTCGTTCGCGGTGAGCGGCCTCGGCGGGCGCGCCGCGGCGGGGGGCTCCGCGGCGACGGCCGCGACCCGGTCCGGGTCGGTCAGCTGCTCCCACTCCTCGAGCAGGCTGGAGTCGGTCTGCCGCACCGTCTCCCCGAGCCACTCGACGATGTCGACGAGCTCGTCGGTGCGCGCCCACTCGGGGACCCCGCCGCGCAGCGCGCGGTAGGCGTCGGCGAGGTAGCGCAGCACCAGTCCCTCGGAGCGGGCCAGTCCGTAGAACCGGACGAGCTCGCCGAACGTCATCGCCTGCTCGTACATCTCCCGGACGACGGACTTCGGCGAGAGCTCGTAGTCGGCCACCCACGGGTGACCCTGCCGGTAGGTCTCGTACGCGGCCTCGAGCAGGTCCGCCAGCGGCCGCGGGTGCGTGACGTCCTCGAGCAGCTCCATCCGCTCGTCGTACTCGATGCCCTCCGCCTTCATCTGCGCCACCGCCTCGCCGCGGGCGCGAAACCGCTGCGCCGTGAGGACCTGCCGCGGGTCCTCCAGGGTCGCCTCGATCACGGACACGACGTCGAGGGCGAACGTCTCGGCGTCCGGGTCCAGCAGCTCGATGGCCGCCAGGGCGAATGTCGACAGCGGCTGGTTGAGGGCGAAGTCCGCCGGCAGGTCGACGGTGAGCCGGACGCGGCGGCCCTCGGCGTCCGGCTCGGCGAGCTGCTCGACGACCCCGGCGGCGAGCAGGGACCGGTAGGCCGCGATGGCCTCCTTGACGTGCCGCACCTGCGCGGCCGGCGGCTCGTGGTTGTCCCGCAGCAGCCGCCGCATGGCCACGAACGCGTCGCCCGGGCGGGCGATGACGTTGAGCAGCATCGAGTGCGTGACCCGCATGCTGCTGGTGAGCGGCTCGGGGTCAGACGACACCAGCCGCTCGAACGTCTTCTCGCTCCAGGACACGAAGCCCTCGGGTGGCTTGCGGCGCACGACCTTTCGGCGCTTCTTCGGGTCGTCACCGGCCTTCGCAAGCGCCTTGAGGTTCTCCACCTCGTGCTCAGGCGCCTGGACGACGACGGTGCCGGCGGTGTCGTACCCGGCCCGGCCGGCCCGGCCTGCGATCTGGTGGAACTCGCGGGCCTTGAGGTGCCGTTGCCGGACGCCGTCGTACTTGCTGAGCGAGGTGAGCACCACGGTCCGGATCGGCACGTTGATGCCGACCCCGAGGGTGTCGGTGCCGCACACGACCTTGAGCAGACCGGCCTGGGTGAGCTGCTCCACCAGCCGCCGGTAGCGCGGCAGCATCCCCGCGTGGTGGACGCCGATCCCGTGCCGCAGCAACCGGTTCAGCGTCGGGCCGAACCCGGCGGAGAACCGGAAGCCGGCGATGAACTCCCCGATCCGGTCCCGCTCCTGGCGGGTGGCGACCTGGGCGCTGGTCAGGGCCTGGGCCCGCTCGAGCGCCGCTGCCTGGGTGAAGTGCACGACGTAGATCGGTGCCTGGTGGGTCTCCAGCAGCTCGGTGAGCGTCTCGTGCAGCGGCGTCGTCGCGTACCAGAAGTGCAGCGGGACAGGGCGTTGCGCGGACGCCACCTCCACGGTCTGGCGGCCGGTGCGCCGGGCCAGGTCCGCCCGCAGTGCCGTGGTGTCACCGAGGGTCGCGGACATGAGCAGGAACTGGGCGCGGTTGAGCTCCAGCAGCGGGACCTGCCAGGCCCAGCCGCGGTCCGGCTCGGCGTAGAAGTGGAACTCGTCCATGACGACGAGCCCGATGTCGGCGTCCGGGCCCTCGCGCAGGGCCACGTTGGCGAGCACCTCGGCGGTGCAGCAGATGATCGGCGCCCCGGCGTTGACGCTGGCGTCCCCGGTCATCATGCCGACGTTCTGGGCGCCGAACACCTCGCACAGAGCGAAGAACTTCTCACTCACCAGCGCCTTGATCGGCGCGGTGTACACGCTTCGCCGGCCGGTGGCCAGGGCGGCCAGGTGCGCGCCGGTGGCGACGAGGCTCTTGCCGCTGCCGGTCGGCGTCGCCAGGACGACGTTGCTGCCGCTGAGCAGCTCGATCAGGGCCTCGGTCTGCGCGGGGTACAAGTCCATGCCCTGGTCGGCGACCCAGCCGGAGAACGCGTCGAAGACGGCGTCCGGGTCGTCTCCCAGGTCACGACCGGCGAGGACGTCGGTCAACGGCACCAGGTCAGGACCCGCTGCGCGCCTTGAGCTCGGCCAGCCGGGCCTCCACCTCGGCGTCCCGCGAGTGGTCCTTGAGCTCCTCGAACTGCGACTCCAGCGAGGACGACGCGAGCTCGGCGCGACCGGCGACCATGGCCTCCTCCCGGCGGACCTTCTCCTCGAACCGGGAGATCTCCGAGGTCGGGTCGAGCAGGTCGATGGAGGACACGGCCTCGTGCACCTGGGCCTGCGCAGCGGCGGACTTCTGCCGGGCGACGAGCTGGTCGCGGGTGCGCTGCAGCTCGTCGAGCTTGGCCTTCATCTGCTGCAACCCGGTCTTGAGCTTGTCCACGACCTCGGTCTGGGCGGTGATGGTGGGCTCGGCGGCACGGACCTCCGCCTCGGCGGAGAGCTGCCGCTCGATCGCGATCCGCGCCAGCCCGTCGAACCGGTCGGCCTCCGCGGTCTGCCCCTGGGCGCGCAGCTCGTCGGCCTTGCGGGAGGCGGCCAGCGCCTTGCCCTCCCACTCCTTGGCGGCGCGCTGGTCCTCGTCGCGGTCCTGCTCGGCGAGGCGCAGGTTGCCGATGGTCTGCGCGATCGCCTCCTCGGCCTCGCTGATGCTGGAGCGGTAGTCGCGGACCATCTGGTCGAGCATCTTCTCGGGGTCCTCGGCGGCGTCCAGCATCGCGTGGATGTTCGCCCGGGCGAGCTGGGCGATGCGGCCGAGGACTGTCTGCTTCTGCGCCATGGTGGCAGTCTGCCTAGAAACGGCCGCCGCCGCCACGACGTCCGCCCATGCCACCGCCGAACCCGCCGCCGAACCCGCCGCCGCCGCCACGGCGTCCGGCCCCGCCGAACCCTCCACCGAAGCCCCCGCCTGCGCGGCTCCCGCCTCCGAGCCCCCCGCCACCGAGGATCTGGCCCAGCAGGATCCCGGCGAGCATCCCGCTGCTGTTGCTGCGGCCGCCGGCGATCCCGCCGCCGAAACCCCCGCCGTAGCCGCCGCCCTGGCGGCGGTACCAGTCCTCGACGTCCGCCCTGGCCAGCCGGCCCGCCTCCTCGGCGAGCCGGTCGGCGTGCTGGGCGGCGGTGAGCGCCGCCTGGGGATCGTGCGGGGCGACTCGCTCGGCCTCGGACAGCTGGTGCTGCGCCTGGGCGAGGCGGGTGCGGGCCGGGCTCTGGACGGCGCCGCGCCGGGTGGCGATGAAGTCCTCCACCGCCTGGATCTCCGCCCGGGCGGCCACCAAAGCCGATTGCAGGTGCGCCTCGGCGCGACGGCGGGCCTCGGTCTCCTCCCGGTGCGCCCCGCGGGCCCGCTCCAGGGCTGCGTCGGCCTCCACGACCCGGTGCAGCGCCCCGAGCGGGTCGGCGGCCTGCGTCTGCTCGGCCTGCCGCAGCGCGGCCTCGGCGGCCGCGACGTCCTGCTCCGGCACGTGCTCGCCGCGGGCCTCGCGGACGTCCGCGCGCAGCTCGGCGAGTGCCTCGGGCAGCCGGGAGACGGCCTCGGCGAGATCCGCGCCCGCGCGCTGGACGGCGTCCAGCAGCCGGCCGGCCTGGGCCACCGCCTGCTCGGCGGCCTGCACCCCGTCGGCCGCCCGGGCCCGGGTCTCGGTGCTCTGCAGCGCGGTGCGGGCGTCGGCGACCGCCGTGCGGGCGAACTCGATCCGGGCCCGCGCCTCCTCGACGTTGTGGGCGACGCTCTGCAGTGCCGAGTCGGCGTACCGGAGGCGCAGCTCGACCAGCTCTGCCTCCGCGGTCGGGACGCGGGACTCCACCTGGGCCGCGTCGCGCTCGATGGCGTTGAGCCGGGCCGGCGCGTCCGCGAGCAGGTCGCGCAGGGCGTCGAAGGCCTCGGCCTCGGCGTCCAGCACGTCGTTGGCGCGGGTCGTCACCTCGATGATCTCGGTGAGCAGCGCCCGGCGCTCCTGATCGGTCTCCGGCCGGTCGTCGTCCAGCTGCTGGCGGATGGCGAACCCGCGGGCCAGGGCGGCCCGGGCCTGTGTCAGCGCCTGCTCGAACCCGGCGGTCCGCTCGCTGCCGAACTCGGCGACGGCGAACCCCAGCTCGGTCTCGCTGGAGCGCACCGCGTCGTCGGTCTCGACCAGCAGGCGGTTGGCCTCCCGCTCCAGCTCCTCGGTGCTGCGCTGCGGCGGGCCGGCGGGGGACCCGCCGGCGGCCGAGGCGCTGCGGCGGCGCCGGCTGACCAGGACGGCCCCCAGGGCGAGGACCCCGGCGCCGGCGAGCAGCCAGGGCAGGGCCGAGGCGATCCACGACCCGGCCGAGCCGCCGTCCGGGTCGTCTGCGGCCGGTACCTCGTCGGCAGGCGCGTTACCGGTGAGCGCGGCCCGGTACCCCGAGGCGGCCGCGACCACCGCGCCGTCCCAGTCGTCCACGGCGAGGGCGGACTCGACGTCCCGGGCGACGTCCTGCAGCTGCTCGTCGGTGATCTCGGCGGCGGCGTCCACCGAGTACGCCCACGCGCGGTCCTCGACCGCCACCGCCATCAGGTAGTCGTCGACGCCGAGGTCGGACTCGATCGCGGTCTGGTCTGCCCACTGCTGGGCGGGCAGTCCGTCGAAGGTGTCGACGAAGACGACGAACAGCTGGACGCCCGTGTCGCGTCGCAGCTCCTCCAGGGCCGTCTGGACGTCGGAGCCGGACAGCACGCCGGCGGCGTCGGTGACCTGCTCGTCGAGGCGGCCCGGGGGCTCGGCAGACGCCGTGGACGGCGCGAGCAGGGCGAGCAGGGCGAGCAGGGCGGCGACGAGGAGGGCGGGCAGCAGCCGGGTGCGACGGGTCACGGTGGTCAGTGTGCCCGCCCCTGCGTCGTGCCCGCAGAGTGCGACGGGAGGGTGGCGGGATTGCATGATCACCAGCGTAAGAGGTTTCACGTCAAGGTCTTGGGTCGTTTTGATCTTGTTGGTGGTGTGTGGGGTTCCCCGCCGGGGGGGGTGGCCGGGGTCGGGTTCCTCGTCTCTACGTAGCTGGCAAGTGGGCTTGGGGTCCCAACAGCGTTCAAGCGAGCTTGTGAGGTTCCCTGGCGGCCTGGCGGGGCTGCTCATGGTGATCATCGAGGTGGAAGGGTTTCCCCTCTACGAAGGTGCGAGCTCGCCCCGCCGGGGTCGGCGGGTGTGCTGGTCAGGCGGCCATGGGGGCCTCGGTGGTGGGGCCGGCGGCGATCCGGGGGTCCCAGCGCTGCCCGGTGGTGGTGACGGCGTAGATCCAGCGCAGCAGGGTCGTGGCGCAGGCCACGTGGGCCTGTGCGCGGGTGAGCCGGTTGTGCTGGCGGCTGGTCAGGTGGGCGTGGCGGGCGGCCAGGACCGGGTTGTGCCGGATCACCGTCCAGGTGGCACGCCAGGCGGCCAGCCGCAGCCCGGGGCGGCCGCGTTTGGAGGTGCGGGTGCGGCCGCGGAAGGTGGCCGAGGTGTTCTCCACCGGGTTCAGCCCGGCGTGCTTGACCAGGGACCGTGCGCTGTCGAAGCGGGTCGGGTCACCGGCCTCGGCGAGGATCTGCGCGGCAGCCGGCAGGGACAGCCCGGGGATCGAGGCCAGCGGGTCGCTCAGGCCCAGGGCGTCCACGGCGGTGAGCATCTCCTGCTCGACGGTCTGCTGCTGGGCGCGGGCGGCGCGCAGGTCATCCACCGCCCAGGCGGCGCGTTTGAGCGCCCCGGCGCGTTGGCGGGCCACCGCGCCGGTGGTGTCGTTGAGGGCGGCGAACACGCCCTCGACGATCCGGCGGCGGATCTTGCGCCCACCCCAGCGAGGCAGCTCACGGCGCACCGCGTCGGTGAACCGGGCCAGGCCCATCCGCCGCAGCCGGGCCGGGTCACCGTTGCAGCGGTCCAGCACCACCGCCACCGACGCCTGCCAGGTCATCGACTCGAACGGCTTGCTCGCCGCCGTCAGGACCGTGGGCCAGCCCACCGCGAGCAGGTCACGCAGCTGCAGCACCGCCCGGGTCGACCGGGTGATCAGCTCACCACGACGGCGACCGAGGTGCCGCAGCACCGCCCACTGCTCCTCCACACGTTCGGGGACGTAGCAGCGCAGCTCACCGGCCAACCGGGCGATCAGCACCGCATCCTTGTAGTCGGACTTGTCCCGGGTGTAGTCCTCCTCCTCCCGGGCCCGGGCCGCGGCCAGCGGCTGCACACACACCACCAGCAGGTCCCGCTCGAAGGCGGCGTCCTGCACCGCCATCCACCGTGACCCGGTCGGCTCACACGCCAACGTCACCGCCGTGAACCCGGCCCGCGCAGCCTGCTCCACCGCCCAGTCCAGGACCGGCCCCAGCTCCCACGCCTTGCCCTTGAACACCCGCCGGGCCAGTACCCGGCAGTCCCGGTCAGTGACCACCACCATCTGGGTGTCCTCCCCCAGATCAACCCCCACCACCGCAGCCGACGCCGGCACCGCCGCACGCAGCCGGGCCCGCCGCTCGTTACGCCGCCGATCACCCCGAGTCAAACCCGTACCATTACCCATGGACGTCCTCCTGTTCATCGCGTTGGGACACCAAGCCCGAGACGTGTACACAGGAGGACGTTCTATGCGAACCCCCTCCCAGAACGCCATTACTACGAGGGGGGGAGGGGGTGGCGGGTCGCGGGAGGGTGGCGGGATTGCATGATCACGAGGGGGGTGGGGGTGGCGGGGCGAGGGGGCGGAGGGTGAGGCGCAGGTCGGGGCCGACCCGGACGACGTCCTCGAGGGTCAGCCGGACGGCGTCCGCGATCGTGCCGATCCCGGCGTCCTCGAGCGCCGCGGGCCCGGCGCCGAGCAGGGCCGGCGCGACGTAGGCGACCACCCGGTCGACGAGTCCGGCCCGCCAGAACGCCCCGGCGAGGTGCGGGCCGCCCTCGAGCAGCACGTGCCGCCGCTCCCGCGCGAACAGCTCGCGCAGCAGCGCCTCGAGGTCGAGGTGGCCGTCGGGGCCGGTGCCGACGTCGGCCGCGGTCGCCACCCAGGTCGGCGCCGTGTCGTCCCGGACGCGGGCCGCAGCCGGGGTCCGCCCGTGGGTGTCCGCGACGACGCGCAGCGGCTGGCGCGCCGCGGGGACCCCGTCGGCGTCCCGGACGGTCAGCGCCGGGTCGTCGGCGAGCACCGTGCCGACGCCGGCGAGCACCGTGTCGACCTCGGCCCGCAGCCGGTGCACGTCCGCCCGGGCCTGCGCCGAGGTGATCCACCGGCTCGTGCCGTCGGCCGCGGCGACCCGGCCGTCGAGGGAGGCCGCGACCTTCCACGTGACGAACGGCCGGCCCCGCCGGACGGCGGTCAGCCAGGGCTCGTTGACCCGTTCGCAGGCGTCGGCCTCGACGCCGACCTCGACGCTGAGCCCGGCGGCTCGCAGGGTGGCGGCGCCGCCACCGGCGGCCGGCGAGGGGTCCGGGGTGCCGATGACGACGCGGGTGACGCCGGCCTCGACGAGCGCCCGGGTGCACGGCCCGGTGCGCCCGGTGTGGTCGCACGGCTCGAGGGTGACGACCGCGGTCGCGCCGCGGGCCGCCGCGCCGGCCGCCCGCAGCGCCACCACCTCGGCGTGCGGGCCGCCGGCCTGCTCGTGCCAGCCCTCGCCGACGGTGAACCCCTCCGGGGACAGCAGCACGCAGCCCACCACCGGGTTCGGCAGCGTCGTCGTCCGGCCGCGGGCGGCGAGCCGGACGGCTCGGAGCATCGCGGCGACCTCGGCGGGGGCGGCCACGCGCTCAGGTCTACCGCAGCAGCTCCTCGACCCGGGGCACGAGGTCGGCGGGCGTGTCGAGGAGCTCGAGCGGGTTCGCCGCCCGCAGGTCGGTGTCGCAGAACCCGCCGCTGCGCAGCAGCACGCACCGCATCCCGACTGCCGCCGCGGCCCGGGCGTCCCACGGGGTGTCGCCGACGACGACGCCGCTCGACCCGCCGGCGGCCGCCAGCGCGGCGGCGAAGACGTCCCCGGCCGGCTTGGAGGTGTCCACGTCCTCGGACGTCGTGACGCCGGCCAGGTGCTCGTCGACGGCCAGCAGCCGCCGGGCGGCGTCCAGGTGCTTGGCCTTGCCCGAGGAGGCGAGCACGACCCGCAGCCCGGCGGCCGCGCACGCCCGGACGAGGTCGCTGGCACCGGGCAGCGGGCGGACCTGGTCGACGAGGTCGTCGTACCGGGCCTCCCACGCCTGCCGTAGGGCGTCGCCGTGGTCGCGTTCGACGTCGTCCCCGGCGACCGCCGCCGGCAGCCGGTCACCGCCCATCCCGACGGCCCGGTGGATGCGGGCCGCCGGGACGTCGACGCCGACGCCGGCGAACGCCGCCCGCCAGGCGACGACGTGGTGGTAGGTGGAGTCGACCAGTGTCCCGTCGACGTCGAGCAGCACGGTGTCCGTCACCGGGTCACCCTGGCACGGCGCCGGTCCGGCGACCATCCGGCAGCGCCCCGCAGCGGGCCGGTCACACTGTGCTGTTTCCGGCTCCCGGTTCCGGCGTTCGCACCTCGGCGCAGCGCAATGCGTTCCTACCGTCGCGGTATGAGGACGCTGGTGACGGGCGGTGCCGGGTACATCGGCAGCCACACGGTCGTCCAGCTCGTCGAGTCCGGCCACGAGGTCGTCGTCCTGGACAACCTGTGCACCTCACGCCGCGCGGCCCTGGACCGGGTCGCCGGCCTCGTCGGCGCCCCGGTCCCGCTGCGCCAGGTCGACGTGCGCGACGAGGCCCAGGTACAGGCCGTCCTGGACGACGTCCGGCCGGACGCCGTCGTCCACTTCGCCGGGCTCAAGGCGGTCGGTGAGTCCGTCGGCGACCCGGAGCGGTACTACCGCACCAACGTGGCCGGGACGCTCAACCTGGTCCGCGCGATGCAGCGCACCGGCTGCCGGGTGCTCGTGTTCAGCTCCAGCGCGACGGTGTACGGCGACCCCGCCGCGGTGCCGGTGCGCGAGGACTTCCCCCTGCAGCCGACGAACCCCTACGGCCGCTCGAAGCTCATGGTCGAGCAGGTGCTCCGCGACGTCGCCGCGGCCGACCCCACCTGGCGCGTCGCGCTGCTGCGGTACTTCAACCCGGTCGGCGCCCACCCCTCGGGCCGCATCGGCGAGGACCCGCTCGGCGTCCCCAGCAACCTGCTGCCGTACGTCTGCCAGGTGGCGGTCGGCCGACGCGACCGGCTGCACGTCTTCGGCGACGACTACCCCACCCCGGACGGGACCGGGGTACGCGACTACATCCACGTCGTCGACCTCGCCGCCGGTCACCTCGCCGCGCTGCACGCTCTCGGCCACCGCACCGGCTGCCACGTCTGGAACCTCGGCACCGGCCGCGGGTACAGCGTGCTGGAGGTGGTCGCCGCCTTTGAGCGGGCCGCCCGGCGGGTAGTGCCCCACGACGTCGTCGACCGCCGCCCCGGGGACGTCGCGGTCTGCTACGCGGACCCGCTCCAGGCGGAGGCCGACCTCGGCTGGACGGCGAAGCTCGGGATCGAGGAGATGGTCCAGGACGCCTGGGCCTGGCAGGCCGCCAACCCGCAGGGCTACCCGCCCGACTGACCCTGGCCGGGTCGAGCATGGCCGGGCTGAACCTGGCCGGACTGGGCATGCCGTCCGGTCCAGGCCAGCAGCCGCTCGGCGTCCCAGGTGTTGACCACCCGGTCGGTCGGCACCCCGGCCTCCTGCGCCCGGGCGGCGCCGATCTGCTGCCAGTCCAGCTGGCCCGGGGCGTGCGCGTCGGTGTCCACGGCGAACAGGCAGCCGGCGTCGAGCGCACGGCGCAGCAGCCGCATCGGCGGGTCGAGCCGTTCCGGCCGGGAGTTGATCTCGACGGCGACGCCGCGGGCGGCGCAGGCCGCGAACACCGCGTCGGCGTCGAACTGCGACTCCGGGCGGGGGGAGCGGGGACCGGCCACCAGCCGGCCGGTGCAGTGCCCGAGGACGTCGGTGTGCGGGTTCGCCACCGCGCCGAGCATCCGCCGGGTCATCTCCGCGGCGTCCGCGCGCAGCCGGGAGTGCACCGACGCGACGACGACGTCGAGCCGGCCCAGCAGCTCCTCGGTCTGGTCCAGGCCACCGTCCTCGGTGATGTCGACCTCGATCCCGCTGAGGATCCGGAACGGCGCAAGGCGCTCGTTGAGCCGGTCGACGACGTCCAGCTGCTCGGCGAGCCGCTCCGGCGACAGGCCGTGGGCCACGGTCAGCCGCGGGGAGTGGTCGGTCAGGGCGATGTAGTCGTGCCCGAGCTCGACGGCGGTGAGCGCCATCTCCTCGACCGGGCTGCCGCCGTCGGACCAGTCGGAGTGCACGTGCAGGTCACCGCGTAGCGCGGCGCGCAGCTCCTGCCCGCCCTCGGCCAGCACAGCCGCCTCGTCCTCCAGGCGCTGCAGGTACGCCGGGACCTGCCCGGCGAGGGCCTCGGTCGCGATCCGGGCGGTCGTCGCGCCTACCCCGGGCAGGTCCGTCAGGCTCCCGCCGCGGGCCCGGCGGGCCAGCTCGTCGTCGTCGAGCCGGGCGAGGGCGGCCGCCGCGGTCCGGAACGCCTTGACCCGGAACGACGGCGCCGAGGAGCGCTCGAGCAGGAAGGCCACGCGGCGCACGGCGTCGACGGGATGCACGCCGGTCATGCTGCCCCAGCCGCGCGCTGGTGCGAGACGGGCCGGACGCGAGACGGGCCGGACGCGAGACGGGCCGGACGCGAGACGGGCCCAGTCCCCGCGTCGCGGCGTCCTGGTCGGGCACCGGGGTCCTCCCGGGGCAGAATCGCACCACGATGACCCTGCCGACTCGTGTACGTCGCGGCCTGCGCTCCCTGGCGCTGGCCGCCGTCCTCGTCGCGGGCGGGGCCACCGGCTGGGCCCTGGCACCTCCGGCGTCGACGTACCTCGGCCCGCTGGAGCTCGAGGTCGAGGTCGTGCCGAGCCTGCACCCGGGCGCGGCCGTGCAGCTGCCGCCGGTGGGGGAGGTCCAGTTCGCCACCCACCAGGCACCTGTGGCGGTCAACGCCTCGGTGACCTCGGTGGACCTGGACAGCGCCGAGGCCCTCGTCGACTCCCCGCAGGGGCTGCTGGCCCTCCAGGTCGCCGCACCGCAGGTGCTGCGGGACGTCGTCACCAGGGCTGCGCTCAGCGCGGCCGCCAGCGCCCTGCTCGGCGTCCTCGTCGTCACCGCGCTCGTCTACCGCCGGCCGCGGACCGTGCTGCGCGCCGGCTCCGGCGGGCTCGTCGCGGTGCTGGCCCTGGGCGGGATCACGGCTCTCACCGCCGACCCGGCCGCCCTGCAGCAGCCACGGTTCACCGGCCTGCTCTCACGCGCCCCGTACCTGGCCGGGGCCACGACCGGGGCGCTGGACCGCCTGGAGTCCTACCGCAGCGGCCTGGCCGACTTCGTCTCCGCGGTCAGCACGCTGTACACGACCGCCGACCGGGTCCCGATCCTGCCCGCCGCCGACGGTGTCACCACCGTGCTGCACGTCTCGGACATCCACCTCAACCCGCTCGGTCTCGACGTCACCCAGCGGCTCGTCGACCAGTTCGGGGCGGCCGCCGTCGTCGACACCGGGGACATCACGACGTGGGGCACCCCGGTGGAGTCCACGTTCCTCGACGGGATCGGCGACATCGACGTCCCGTACGTCTTCGTCCGCGGCAACCACGACTCCCGGGTGACCCAGGCCGCGGTCGCCGAGCATCCCAATGCCGTGGTTCTCGACGGGGACGTCGCCAAGGTGGCGGGGCTGACGTTCGCCGGGATCGGCGACCCTCAGTTCACCCCCGAGGAGGGGCAAGGCGCCGGCGGCCAGGAGCGCCGGGAGGTCGTCGGACGGTCGGTGGAGCGGCTCGCCGAGGTGATCGAGGGCTACGAGCGGCGCACCGACGACCGCGTCGACGTCGCCCTCGTGCACGACCCGAGCAACCTGGACGCCGTCCTGGGCCGGGTGCCGCTCGTGCTGGCCGGGCACTACCACTACCGGGTCGTGCGCCGGGACGACACCGGGACCCAGGTGATGGTCCAGGGGTCCACCGGCGGGGCGGGGCTGTCCGCCGCCGGGCTGCGCCGGCTCGAGGACGGCGAGCCGCTGCCGCTGACCGCGACCCTGCTGCACTTCGCCGCCGAGGGCGAACGGGCCGGTGAGCTGCTGGCCTTCGACGAGGTGACCGTCGGCGGGCTCGGCCTGACGTCGGTGACCGTGGAGCGCACGGTCGTGGACCCACCAGCGGCCGATGCCGCCGAACCCGTGACGGCGCCGACGTCCCCGGCTAGCGTGGGCCGGTGAGGGACGGGGCTTCCCGACGGGGACGACGCCTGAGGGAAAGGGGAGTGCTGTGGACGCTGGGGGCACCCCGCGGCTGGCCGACGAGGCGCTCGCGGAGGAGATCGAGATCTACAGCGACCTCGTCCTGGCCGCCACCGAGTCCCCGTGCCGGCTGACCGTGCAGCAGATCGACGCCGCCCTCGGCCTGACCCAGCCGCCGTCGGGCTCGGCCGACCCGCCGTCGCGCTCCGCCGACCGGTCAGCGGACGACGAGCGACAGGGCCACGGTGAGGCAGCCGACCAGCCCGATCACCGGGACGACGCGTGAGCCGGCCGACCGGTCGAGGGTGAGCGCGGCCGCGTTGGCGACGGCGTAGTAGATGAGCACGGCCACCGAGGAGACCGCGATGGCCCCGCGCAGGTCGCTGACCAGGACGAGGAGGGTCACCACCACGCCGACGGCGACGTCGGCGCGGTGCGGGACGCCGTAGCGCGGGTGCACAGCGGCCAGCGCGTGGGGCAGCCGCCGGTCCCGCGCCATCGCCAGCGTCGTCCGGGACACCCCCAGCAGCAGGCCGAGCAGCGACCCTCCTGCGGCCGCCACCGCGGCGACCCGGACCACCGGCTCCAGCCACGCGGTACCGGCCACTGCTGCTGCCAGCGGCGTCGGTGACGCCGCCATCCCACCGGGGCCCAGCGCGACCAGCAGTGCGACCGCGACCAGCACGTACAGACCCAGGACGACGGCGAGGGCGATGAGGATGGCGCGGGGGATCGCGCGCTCCGGGTCGCGGACCTCCTCCCCGAGGGTGGCGATCCGCGCGTAGCCGGCGAAGGCGAAGAAGAGGAAGCCGGCCGCCGCCAGGACGCCGGACACCCCGGGTGCCACCGGCTCCAGCGCGGCGCCGGCTCCGGTGTCCGGGCGGGGGCCGAGGACGGCAGCCGCGGACGCGACCACGAGCACCGCGATCACGAGCACGACCAGGACGCGGGTGGCCAGGGCCCCCTTGCGCACCCCGCGGTAGGTCAGGGCCACGGACAGCAGCACGGCCGCCACGGCGACCGCCCGCTGCGCGTCGGGCCACGCGTAGGAGCCGATGGTCAGTGCCATCGCGGCGGCGCTCGCGGACTTGCCGACGACGAACGCCCAGCCGGCCAGGGCGCCCCACCCGGGGCCGAGGCGCTCGCGGCCGTAGACGTAGGTGCCGCCCGACTCCGGGTAGCGGGCGGCCAGCCGGGCGCTGGAGACGGCGTTCGCGTACGCGACCACGGCGGCCACGGCCATACCGCCGAGCAGCCACGACCCGGCGGCGGCGGCCGCCGGGGCGAACGCCGTGAACACCCCGGCCCCGAGCATCGAGCCCAGACCCACGACGACGGCGTCCGTGGTCGTGAGCCTGCGGGCCAGGCGCGCGCCGTCCATGGCGATGACGGTACCGCCGGGGTGTGGTTCAATCAGCACGTGCTGGTATCAGCCGCCGTTGATGTGAGTCGGCTCGCGCGGGCCCTGGCGGACCCGATGAGGGTGCGGATCCTCGACCTGCTGACCGAGGAGCAGCTGTGCACCTGCCACCTCCAGGAGATCCTGCAGGCGGGGCAGACCCTGGTCAGTCACCACCTGCGCGTGCTCCGGGAGGCAGGGGTGGTGCAGGCGCACCCGCACGGTCGCTACACCTACTACGGCCTGACGCCGGACGGTCTGGACGCGTTGGCCGACCTCGTCGGACGCCTCTCCTCCGCCGCGGCCGAGGAGCCCCCCCGCCGTGCCTGCTGAGTCGGCTCCGGCGCTGCCGCGACGGCTGGTGGCCGAGGCGCTGGGGACGGGCCTGCTCGTCGCGGTCGTCGTCGGCAGCGGCATCATGGCCGCTCGGCTCTCCCCGCAGGACGTCGGCCTGCAGCTGCTGGAGAACTCCGTCGCCACCGCCCTCGGGCTCGCCGTCCTCATCGCCTGGCTGGGACCCGTCTCCGGCGCCCACCTCAACCCCGCGGTCAGCCTGGCCTCCTGGTGGTGGGGCCGGCCTGGTGGACCCCGA